>CAXQUZ010000394.1:0-8990 GCA_964226865.1 Myxococcota bacterium
CACGAGGGTTCGCAACGAGACCACGCATAGCGGCGATCTGACGCATCTGGGTCATGTTTCCACGGGCGCCCGAACCGACCATCATGTCGATCGGGTTGAAGCGCATCGGGTGCGGGCGGCCCAGGAGCGCATCGTCGCCGCCGCCCTGACCCTCGCCGAAGACGGCTCGATCTACCTGCCCATGGGCGCGGAAGACGAAGACGGAGAGTGAGCCATGTCCGACACGCCCAAGGGCTTCGTGCCCATGGCCCTGGTGCGCACCGCCTTCTCGCCGGCGGCCCGCGGGCGTGGCTCTGAAGCGGAGCGCGAGCTGGTGGTCCCGATCCCGGCGGCCTCTGCCCGCCACGAGCCGCGGCTGCTCTGGGACCCCTCGGAGATGCCGCCCGCACGGACGATCTTCCCGATCCCCGAGCCGGAGCCGCCGCGCCACGACGAGCCGGAAGAGCCCCAGGGCCCGACCCCCGAGGAGATCGCGGTCATGGTCCAGGAGGCCGAGAAGCGCGGTTTCCGCAAGGGCCAGGAGGCGCTCGCGCCCGAGCTCGCGGCCCGCCAGGAGTCCGAGAAGAAGCTGGCAGCCATCGCGGCCGACATCGACGCGGCCCGCGCCGCCTGGCTGGACGAGGCCCGGGACGAGCTCACGGCCTTCGCGGTGGGCGCCGTGCACCACCTCATCGGTGGGGTGCCGGAGCTGCTCGAGGCGATGCTCCGCTCGCGCCTGCAGGAGGCGGTCGAGCAGCTGAGCGGCGCCCGCCGGGTCGTCGTGCGGGTGTCGCCGGGGGACGTGGGCCTCGCCCTCGAGCTGCTGGGCCAGCGCGAGGGCTGGGAGGTGCGCGCAGACCCCGCCGTGAAGGGGGGCTGTGTGGCGACGAGCGAGAGCGGCGAGCTGGACGCCACGGTCGGAGCGGCGGTGGCCGCGGTCGACGCGGCGGTCGCGAGCTGGCGCGCTGAGCGGGGGGACTGATGGGGCAGGGGGGCCAGCTCGGCTTCGGTCGCCTCGGGGACCGGCTGCGGCGCACGACGCCCACCCGGCGCGCGGGGCGGGTCCACCAGGTGGTCGGCACGGTCATCGAGGCCGACCTGCCGGGCGTCGCTGTGGGCGAGCTCACCCAGGTCGGCCGGACCTTCGCCGAGGTCATCGGCTTCCGCGCCCACCGCGCGCTGCTGATGCCGCTGGGCACCCTCCAGGGCATCGCCCACGGGGCCCCGGTGCTCGTCCGCAGCCAGAGCCTGACCGTGCCCGTGGGCCCTGGCCTGCTCGGGCGGGTGGTCGATCCCCTCGGCGCCCCCATGGACGGCCGCCCGCTCGACGAGGTGCCCGCCCGGCGCCCGCTCGAGGGCAACGCCCCCGACCCCATGCGGCGCCAGCGCATCGACAGCAGCCTGCCCACCGGGGTGCGGGTCATCGACGGCCTGCTCACCATCGGCCGCGGCCAGCGCGTGGCGGTGATGGCGGGCTCTGGGGTCGGCAAGTCGACGCTGATGGGCATGGTCGCCCGCAACACCCGCTCCGACATCAACGTCGTCGCCCTCATCGGCGAGCGCGGCCGAGAGGTGCGCGAGTTCCTCGAGCGCGACCTGGGTCCCGAGGGGCTCGCGCGCTCGGTCATCGTCATCGCCACCTCGGACGCCTCGCCGGTGCTCCAGGTCAAGGCCATGTACTCGGCCATCGCGATCGCCGAGTACTTCCGCGATGAGGGCAACGACGTCCTGTTCATGGTCGACAGCCTCACGCGTCTCGCCATGGCCCAGCGCCAGATCGGTCTCGCCGCAGGCGAGCCGCCGACCACGAAGGGCTACACCCCGTCGGTCTTCTCGCTGATGCCGCGGCTGCTCGAGCGGCTGGGCCCGGGCGCCCCGGTCGGCAGCATCACGGGCTTCCTCACAGTGCTCGTCGAGGGCGAGGACATGGAAGACCCCGTGGCCGACACGGTGCGCGGCATCGTCGACGGCCACATCGTGCTGGCCCGGCGCCTCGCGAGCCTGGGCCACTACCCGGCCATCGACGTGCTCCAGAGCGTGAGCCGCACCATGCCCCAGACGGTCACGCCCGACCACATGCGCTGGGCGAACCGGGTGCGGGCCCTGGTGGCGACCCACCGAGAGAACGAAGAGCTCATCCGGTTGGGGGCCTACAAGGCCGGGACCGACGCCGAGGTCGACACGGCCATCGCCGCAAACCAGCACATCCGCGGCTTTCTCTGCCAGACTGTGGACGACGCCACCCCCTTCGATGACATGACCCGACGCCTCGCCCAGCTCACCGCCATCCGTCCGGCCGCCGCTCGTGGGCGCCGGGCGCGGAGGTGATCGATGCGCAAGGCCCTGGCCACCCTGCTGCGGGTGCGTGACGTCGAGAAGCGGGTGGCGCGCCAGCAGTTCGCGGATGCGGAGCGGGTCCGGCGGCTCCAAGAGGGCCGCGTGGTCGACATCCAGGACGCCATGGACCAGTCGCGAGAGGCCGAGGCCATGGGCATCGAGACCGGCCAGGCGCACTGGATCGCCCACCAGCATGCCTGGCGGCTGCGATTGGAGGTCGATCTGCGCCGCGAAAGCGGTATCCTCGAGCGGCGCACGGTAGAGGCCCGCCGGAAGCGGGCACTGCTGGTCGAGGCCGACCGGTCGGCGCGGGTGGTGGAGCTCGCCATCGAGCAACACGATGAGCGGGTGGCTCTGGACCAGAAGCGCGCAGATGCGCGCAACCTCGACGAGCTGGCGACCACACGGTGGTGGCGGGAGAACAAGGGATGACGCGGAACCTCGGTGTGAAGATCGGCGCCCTGACGCTGGGTGCGGTCGCCGGCTACGGCGTGTCCGTGGCCTTGGGTGCGCCGGGCGACTTCGACGCGGGCCTGCGGTCGGGCACCGATCGCGGCAAGGAGCAGCTCGTGCTGCTGCTCCAGCGCAAGGAAGAGTCCCTGAACCGCCGCGAGCAGACCATCACGGCCCGCGAGGCGGATGTCCGGGCGGCCGAAGAGCAGGTCGAGCGCCGCATCACCGAGCTCCAAGACCTCCGCGAGCAGATCCGGGCCTCTCTCGAAGACCTCGACGGCGACCGCGAGGAGCGGGTGGCCGGGCTCGTGAAGATGTTCGAGAGCATGCGCCCGAACCAGGCCGCCGCCATCCTCACGGTCACCGAAGACGACATCGCGCTCGAGGTTCTCGAGCGCATGAACCGCACCAAGGCCGGCAAGACCCTCGCCGCCATGGAGCCCAAGCGGGCCGCTTTCCTCGCCGAGCGCATCGGCAAGGCCGCCCTGCTGGCCCAGTGACGGGCCGACCGATGCCCCTGGAGCTGACCCATGTCTGAGCTCAGTGTGCTCTCGCTGCTGGCCCCCCCGGCTCCGCCTGTCGCGGTCCCGGGGGCCGTGCCGACGCCGGCGGGCGTGGCGCCGGAGGGGGAGGGGAGCCTCGACGGGCTGCCGCTTCCCGCCGGGGACGGCGCGCCCGCCGGGGCGGTGGTGGCGCCGAACGACGCGCCCGAGACCTTCGAGGGGCTGCCCTTCGAGGCGCTGATGGCGCCGCTCATGCCCGCTCCCGTGGCGACCGGCGCGCCCAAGGCGGCCCCAGTGCTCGGTGCGCGGCCCATGCCCGCCATGCCCGGGGCGCTCCACGCGCCCGGTCTGGGCGTGCTCCCGCGGAGCGGCCACGTGCCCGCCGGTGCGGTGGTGGCGCGTCCGGCCCTGCCCGTTCCGGCCCGGTCGACCCCCAGCCGGGTGGCGGCGCCCGTCGCCCAGGTCCAGCTCCGCCCCGCCCCGGTGGCCACGGCCCGCATGGTCTCGCCCCGTGGCGTCCCGGTCGCGCCCGTCCGCGCCCCGGCCACCCCGGTGGCGACGCCCCGATCGACCTTCGCCGCGGCGCCCTGGCTGGTCGATCTCGGCCCCACGCCCGAGCCGGCCGCCGCGCCCACGGGCCCGCGTCCCTCGGTGTCTCCCGTGCCCGCGGCGCCGGTACCGGTGGAGGTGCAGAAGCCCGCGCCCGCCGGGCCCGCCGCGCCGGAGGCCCGCGTCTCCGCTCCGGTCGTCCGCGCCGAGACGCCCGCCCGCCCGGCTGCGGCCGCGGGGGGCTCTGCTGGCGCCGCCCCGGCGGTGGAGGGCGAGCCCGCGCAGGTGGGCGCCCGTCCTGCCCCCGTGGGCCCGTCGGCCGCAGCGTCCCCCACGCCCAGCGCTGGCGCGGCTGCGTCTGCCCCCGGACCGGGCGAGGCGTCCCCCGATGCGCCGGCGCCCCGTGCCCCCGCCCCCGCGGCGCCCGCCGTGTCCCGTGTGGCCGCCACCACTGCGGCGCCGGGCCGCGGCGCGCCGGGTCCGGCCCGCGGCCACCGTCCCGCCAGCCCCGCGGCCGAGCCCTCCGGTGCCAGCGCCGATGCCAGCGTCGGCGACGCGCGCCCGGCGGCGCCTGCCGCGGCCACCACCAGCGCCACGAGCGCCGAGCCCGCCCTGGTCGAGGCCCGGGTCCGCATCCAGCCCCCGCCGGCGCCGGTGCCCGAGCGCATCGAGGTCCGGGTCCAGGACGGCGACAAGGCGATCCGCCTCGCCGTCCAGCGCGACGCCGATGGCTACGCCGTCGAGCTGCGCGCCCCGCGCGAGGTGGTGCCCGAGCTGCAGGCCCTGAAGGGTGAGATCGACCATGCCCTCGGTCAAGACGACCAGGGGGGGCTTGCGTCCTTCGACGCCCGGGCCGAGGATTCGGCGACAAACGGTGACAGCGATGCCCCCGCTTCCGGCGCCCCTGCCGGCGGCCCCGACGACGCCCCCCCGCCCGCCCACGAGGGCCTGGGCGCCCTCCTCAACCGGAAGGCCTGAGCCATGAGCAACACCATCGACAGCGTCGCCACCTACCAGGACCTCTCGGCCCAGCCGAAGACGGTCGGCAACAGCGAGCTCGGCGAAGACGCCTTCCTCAAGCTGCTCGTCACCCAGATGCAGCAGCAGGATCCCCTCGATCCCCAAGACAACGAGGAGTTCGTCGCCCAGCTGGCCCAGTTCAGCTCCCTCGAGCAGCTCACCAACGCGAACTCGGCCCTCCAGTCGCTCTACCTGGCCATGTCCTCGATGAACAACGCATCGATGACCCAGCTGCTCGGCAAGCAGGTCCGGGCCTACGGCGACGAGTTCCACTACGGCGGCGACGGCAGCGTCGAGCTCCACTACGAGGCGGCCGCCGACTGCAACGCGACCCTCACCATCACCGACGAGAACGGTGTGGTCGTCCACACCCAGGAGCTCGGCTCGATCAACTCGGGCGACGGCTCCTACACCTGGTCGGGCGAGACCATCGAGGGCTCGGCGGGCGAGGGCAACTACACCTTCTCCATCTCGGCCAACGACGAGAACGGCGACAAGATCGAGGTCACCACCCTGGTCGAGGGCGAGATCGACGGCATGTCCTTCGAGTCGGGCACCCCCGAGCCCTCGATGAGCGGCGTCCCGGTGGGCCTCGGCGACATCGTCTACGTCTCGACCCTGGACGAGCCCGCGGCCGACGAGGATCCCGAGGCATGAGCATCGAGTCCTCCAGCATCGAGACCCTGGACTACGCACGGGCGCTGCGCCCGGGTGTGCGCCAGCCGGTCGGGGTGCGGCCCATCACCCAGGGTCGGGCGACCCAGGGCGGGGGACCGACGGCCTTCGAGCATGCCCTCGAGCGGGTGCTCAGCCCCTCCGCCCAGGTCGACCCCGACGCCGACGCCACCCACGAGGTGCTCGACGACGAGGAGGGGCTTCCGGACGTGCGCTTCTCGCGCCACGCGGCCGGTCGCCTCCGGTCCCGGGGCATCGAGCTGGGCGAGGACGAGCTCGAGCTGCTCTCGGGGGCCATCGATCGCCTCTCCGCGCGCAGCGCCCGCGAGAGCCTCCTGCTGATGGGCGACAAGGCCTTCATCGTCGGCGTCGAGCGGCGCACGGTCATCACGGCCATGACCCGCAAGGAAGCCGTCGGCAGCATCTTCACGAACATCGATTCCACTCTTGTCGTGCGCTGACTGCGCCTGACACCACCGGGCCGGACCAAGGGACCCAGTCCCGCGGAGGCCCTGGAGCGACCCCGACGCGGCCGCTCCTCGTTCCCACCCCTCCCGCTCTGCGGAGTCTCCCATGTCCCTCTTCACGACCATGAGCACGGCGGCCTCGGGCCTCGGTGTCTCCAGCAGCTCCCTCGAAGTCATCGGCGACAACATCGCCAACATGAACACGGTCGGCTTCAAGGGCACGCGCGCCGAGTTCGCCGACTACCTGCCCCAGGACGTCTTCGGCCTCGCGGGCCCCAGCCAGATCGGCAAGGGCGCGGGCATGAACAACCTGCAGACCATGTTCGGCCAGGGTGCCTTCAACGTCACCCAGAACCCGCTCGACCTCGCCATCGGCGGCGACGGCTTCTTCGTGCTGAACGACGGGGAGTCCGACTTCTACACCCGCGCCGGCCAGTTCTACCTCGACAACGAGGGCTACATCGTCAACGCCCAGGGCTACACCCTCCAGGGCTACAACGTCGACGGCAACGGCACCCTCGGCGCCGAGATGGGCAGCCTCCAGATCGACCTCGAGCCCGTCCAGCCCACGGCGACGACCACCATCGCCATGACGGCCACCCTCGACGCCAGCATCACCACCATCACGGGTGGCGTCTCGGCCCTGACCCTCTCGGGCACGGCGGCCACCGGCTCGGCCACCCTCGCCGACGCGGCCAACGCGGCCGACTTCGCCACCTCGGTCACCATCTACGACAGCCTGGGCAACGCCCACGAGGCCACCGTGCTCTTCGAGTACAACGGCTTCAACGCCACCACCGGCACGAGCCAGTGGAACTACTCGGTGGTCGTGGACGGCGGCGAGGTCGACACCCCCTCCGGCACCACCCTCGACGACGGCTACGCCTTCGAGATCGCGAGCGGCACCCTCGACTTCGACGGCAACGGCGAGCTCGACACCACCACCGTGCCGACCCTCACCCAGACCACCGGCTGGGAGTTCTCGGGCGCGAACCCCCAGACCATCGACTACGACATGGGCTACGACTTCACCCTCGGCACCTTCACGGGCGACGGTGACATCCGCGGCATCGCCGGCACCTCCGCCGTGTCGAACCTCTCCCAGGACGGCAACCCGCCGGGCGACCTGTCGAACATCTCGGTCGACGAAGACGGCGTCATCACGGGCAGCTACTCCAACGGCGAGCAGTTCACCCTCGGCCAGGTCGTCCTGGCCCGCTTCGCCGCCAACGCCGAGCTCGGCCGGGTGGGCAGCACCCTCTTCCGCGAGACCCTCGCCTCCGGCACCCCCGCCGTCGGCGTGGCGAACACGGGCAGCCGCGGCCGCATCGCCGGTGGCTCGCTGGAGCAGAGCAACGTCGACCTCGAGCGCGAGTTCGTCACGATGATCACCGCCCAGCGCACCTACCAGGCCAACGCGCGCATGCTCGACTCGGCCAACAGCACGCTCCAGGAACTCGTCCAGCTGGTCTGACCGGCGACCTGTGCAGAAGCCGGCTCCGGGGCGCTTTCTCGCGAAGGCATCACGGCAGCCGGCGTCGTTCGCTCTGGCCTGGGGTGGGCCCGGGCGGGACCCAGGTGGGGTGTCGGGCTCAAGACCGCGCCCTGGCGCTCCGATTCCCGGAGCGAGGTGAGGAACATGGACATTGCAACCGTAGCGGGCCTGGTCTTGACCATGGGCCTGATCGTCGCTTCCATCGTGGTCGGCGGGCCACTGTCGGCCTTCATCGACGTGGCGTCGATCCTGATCGTCGGCCTCGGAACGGTCACGATCATGTTCGTGTGCTTTCCCGGCTACAAGGTCAAGGGTGCCGTCGCCATCGCGAAGAAGGCCTTCACCCAGCAGCCGCGCAACCCCGAGCAGGTGCTCCAGCTGATGCGGGAGATGTCGAGCCGCGCCCGCCGCGAGGGCGTGCTCGTGCTCGAAGACATGGCCTCGGACCAGGAGGACGAGTTCCTCAAGAAGGGCATCCAGATGGTCGTCGACGGGCACGACCCCTCGGCCATCGAAGAGGTGCTCTACAACGAGATCGACAAGATCACCGAGCGCCACAAGGACGGGGCCGACTTCTTCGAGCAGTTTGGCACCTTCGCCCCGGCCATGGGCATGATCGGCACCCTCATCGGCCTGGTCCAGATGCTCCAGGCCCTCGACGACCCCTCCGCGATCGGTCCGGCCATGGCCGTCGCGCTCCTGACGACGCTCTACGGCTCGGTCATCGCGAACGTCTTCGCGCTGCCACTTGCCCACAAGCTCCAGGTGCGCTCGACCGAAGAGCTGAACGAGAAGAACCTGATCGTCCAGGGCCTGCTCTCCATCCTCGCAGGTGAGAGCCCCCGGTTCCTGGTCGACCGGCTCAACGCCCAGCTTCCGCCCCACGAGCGCCTCAGCGAGGCCAGCTGAGGCTGAGCCTGGCGGCACGCCTGGGAGGGCGACATGTCCGAGAAGAAGCAGCGCCGCGAGAAGTCCGGCGACGACGGCGGAGGCCCCTCCGCGCCATTCTGGATGGTCACCTACTCCGACATGGTCACCCTGCTGCTGACGTTCTTCGTCATGCTGCTGTCGATGGCCTCCTTCGAGGAGGTCGGCCGGGTCGAGGCGGTCTTCGAGTCCATCCGCATGGCCCTCGGGGTCAACGGCCGAAACACGATGCTCGTGGGCCAGCGCGAAGAGACCGCCCACCAGCCCAAGGAGCTCCAGGAGCCCGACCGGCTGGAGCCCGTGATGTCGCGCATCCGCGAGGAGCTCTCGCGCCACGTCTCGGACTCGATGATCAAGATGACCCGCACCCGCACCGAGATCCGGGTCTCGCTCGACGACCGGGTGCTCTTCGCGCCGGGCAGCGCCAAGCTCCACCCGGCCGCCTTCTCGATGCTGTCCGACCTCGCGCGCGTCCTGGCCGACGATCCGGTCCACGTGAAGGTGGAAGGTCACACGGATGCCACGGGTGATGCCCAGGGCAACTGGGAGCTGTCGGCCCTGCGCGCCGTGGCGGTCGTGGTGGCC
>CAXQUZ010000395.1:0-27853 GCA_964226865.1 Myxococcota bacterium
CGTGTGCTCTTCCGATCTCGACTACCTCGCCCTGCTCGCCCGCCGCACGGGCCTCGCAGACCGCCGGCGGGTGCTCGACGTGGGCTGCGGGGCGGGCCACTGGGGGCTGCGGCTGCTGCCCCTCTGCCACCCGGCGGCGACCCTCGTGGGCATCGACCGGGAGGGGGCCTTCCTCGACAGCGCCCGGGAGCGGGCCGCAGCGCGGGGCCTCGCGAGCCGGTCTGCCTTCCACCACGGCCGGGCCGAGGCCATCGACGCCCCCGACGGGGCCTTCGACCTCGTCACGGCCCAGACCGTGCTGATGCACGTCACCCGGGCCGACGCCGTGCTCGCCGAGCTGGTGCGGGTGCTCGCGCCGGGGGGGCTGCTGCTGGTGGCCGAGCCCGACAACCTCGTCAACGCCCTGTCGCCCGACCGGGGGCCGTCGGCGCCCACCGCCGCCGAGACCCTCGCCCTGGTCGAGCTCCAGCTCACCTGCGCCCGGGGCAAGGAGGCCCTCGGCCACGGCGACGAGTCGGTCGGGGCGCGGCTCTTCCCCCTCTTCCACGCCGCGGGGCTGGCCCGGGTGCGGGTCTGGACCAACGATCGGGCGGCCCCCCTCGAGCCGCCCTATGCCGATCCGGCCCAGGCCCAAGACCGCGACATCATTCGCCACGGCAATGAATACGACGGCGTTCTCGAAGAGCGCTCCCGGCGACACTTCCTCGCGGGCGGCGGCGGCCTCGACCGCTTTGCCGCGCTCTGGGCCCGGCGCCAGCAGTGGCAGCAGCGGGCCCGGGCCGGCGTCGCCCGGGGCACCCACCGCCGGGCCGGGGGCTTCATGATGTACGTCTGTGCTGGAGAGAAGCCGGCCTGAAGCCGCGCTTCCCTGCGCGGGGTGGGGGGGCGGGGCGGCCCGGGGGTGGATAGGGGCCGTGGCCCCCCGGGGGCCTCTTCTGGTCACTGGCTCTGAGCGCTGTCCCATGTCGTCTGCCTACGTCCGGCCCCAGGGCCTGCGCTTCAAGCTGTTGTTGATGGGACTGGCCACCCTCGGGCCCTTCTCGCTCAACATCTTCAAGCCCTGCCTGCCCTTCATCCGCGCCAGCCTCGACGCCTCGGTGCCCGCCGTCCAGCTCGGCCTGTCGCTGGCGGTCTTCGGCTCGGCGGTGGCCTCGCTGCTCTCGGGGCCCTGGGCCGACGCGGGCGGTCGCGGGCCCGTGCTGCGCTGGTCGCTCGGCGGCTACACCCTCGGCAGCCTGCTCTGCGCGGTCGCCCCCAGCGTCGGGGTGCTGGTCTTCGGGCGGGTGCTCCAGGCGGCGGCCAGCTCGGTGGGGCTCGTGCTCTGCCGGGCCATCGCCACCGACATCTACGGCCAGAGCTCGCTGGCCAAGGCCATCACCTGGCTCAGCGTGGCCGGCATGGCCGGGGTGCTCTTCGCGCCCGTGCTCGGCGGCGCCATCATCGAGCTCCAGGGCTGGCGGGCCGTCTTCGGCATGTCGACCGCCGTGGGCATCGGGGCACTGGCCCTGGCCCACCGCCAGGTCGCCGAGCGGGTGGCCGCCAGCCACGACGAGGCCCGCCCCCTGCGCGCGGCCCTGGCGCTCTTCCGCAGCCCCACCTTCTTCGGCTACCTGCTCCACCTCTCCCTCCAGTTCGCCCTGATGCTGGTCTTCACCTCGGTGGCGGCCTGGCTGATGGTCGAGCAGCTCCACCGCCCCGCCTGGGAGTACGGCCTGTGGTTCGTGGGCCTCGGGGCCGTGGCGGGGGGCTCCTGCCTGCTCGGCCTGCGCCTCGACCGGGTGCTGCCTTCGCGGGTGGTGGTGCTCGTGGGCGGGCTGCTGATGGCCACGGCGGGCCTCGTGCCCTGGCTCGGCTTCTGGGACAGCCTCACCCCGGCCCGGCTCTTCCTGCCCGGGGTGCTCGCCTGTGTGGGCACGGGCATGTCCTTTCCCATCGCCCAGGCGGCGGCCCTGCGGCTGCGGCCCGCGCTGGCGGGCACCATCTCCGGGGCCATGAGCTTCTGCCAGCTCGTCGCGGCGGGCGTCTTCACCCAGCTGGTCGTCGCCGGAGACCAGGGCATGCTCGACACCCTCGCGACCCTCGTGGTCGTGCTCACCGGGGGCGCGCTGCTCGGGGCCTTGCTCTGCTTCCTGCCCGATCCGTTGGCCCGGGCAGCGGCCGCTGCGGCCGCCCTTCCCGCCGAAGAGAGCTGAGCATGTCGCCTCTCGTCCCCCTGCGCCCCGCGCCTCCCGTGCCCGGGATCTGCCCATGAGCATCGGCCGCCGCACCCTGCTGCTCGGGGCCCTGGGCCTCGTGGGCGCCGGCGCCGCCGTGCGTGCGGCCCTGCCCCTGGTGGTGCCCCGGGGCGACCACGCCCTGCCCCTCGACTTCGCCACCATCTGGGAGTACGCCGACCGGGCCCACATGGCCTACCAGTCCGACGCGCGCATCCGCGCCTACTACCCGGCGGGCCGGCTCCGCATCTTCGGCGACGAGCGGGTCCACACCAAGGTCGTGCTCCACCGTCCGCCGGGCGCCCGCCACCAGTGGCTGGCCATCCGCGGCACCCAGACCCTCGACGACGTCTTCCACGACCTCCTGATCGGCGAGACCGTCCACCCGCGCTTCGGGGTGGCGGTCCACAGGGGCTTCGCAGACATTGCCGAAGACATCGTGGAACAGGTCATTCCCGAGCTCGAGGCCGGGCTGCCCGTCCGGGTCGCGGGCCACTCCCTCGGCGGGGCCGTCGGCGTGCTGGTCATGATGGAGCTCGACCACCGGGGGGTGCCCCTCGACTGGGGCCTCACCTTCGGCCAGCCCAAGCTCACGACCGCCGCCGGTGTCGCCCGCTACGGCCACCTGCCCCTGCTGCGGGTGGTCAACGGCCGCGACCCCATCCCCCACATGCCGCCGAGCTCGGTCGTGCTCGACGACCACGGCGCCTATGCGCACCTCGGCACCGAGCTCTGGCTCGACGGCGAGGACTGGGCCCACTTCGCCGCCCACCAGGCCGCGCGGGTCGAGCTGGGCCAGGACTGGGCGACCCTCGTCTACGCCCGGCCCGGCGACCACCTGCTGCCGGCCGGCTACATGGACACCCTCAACCAGCAGCTGCCCCCGGCGGTGCGCAAGGCGCCGGGCTGAGGCTGCCGGGGGGGCTGCGGCCGGCGGGGGCCTCAGGGCGTGGGGCCCCCCGGGGCCTCGATCGCGACCTCGCCCAGCTCCTCGACGGCGGGCGCCTCGACCGGGGGCGGGGGCTCGACCGCGATGTCGCCCATCATGGGCGCGAGCTCGACCGCCGGGGGCGGGGCGGGGGGCTCCGGCACCATCTCGAGGCCGCCGAGCACCTCGACGGGCGGACCGGCGACGAGCTCCGTGAGCGACTCCCAGGCCCGCTCGAGCAGCCCGGGGCCGTCCGCCTCGGTGGCCATGCCGGCGGCCGCGGGCAGGGCGAGGCTGGCCCCGAGGCCGGCGGTCGTGGCCACCCGCAGCAGGAAGCGCCGGGGCCGGCGGTGGCGGATCTGCCGGGTCTTCGGGTCGACCTGGTAGCGCACACAGACCGACGGCTGGGCCACCACCGCCCGGGCCTCGGTCTCGGTCATGGCCGAGAGGTTGTGGACCTGCTTGTTGCACTGGTCGCAGAAGCGGGTGCGGTCGTCGCCGGTCATGGCGCCCCAGTCTTCGCTGCAGGGGGATCCGATGGGGGCGTCGCGGCGCTGCATGGGGCTCTCCAGGCTCGGTGTGCGCCAGACACGCGGGAGCGGCCCGCGGCCTTACAGCCCCGGGGCGAGATTTCTGCCCGGATGGGGGCGGGCCCTTGCCAGGGGGGCCGCACGGGGCGATGGAAGAGGCATGTCCTCCCTGCACACGACGCCCCTGCCCCCCGAGCTGGTGCGCGAGGCCCTGCGGCTGCTGGCCACCGGGCGCGCCGCCGACCGCCGGGCCGCCTCCCAGCTGTTGGCCTCGGGCTGGCAAGACCACGAAGATGCCCGCCGCAACGCCGTTCCCGAGGTCGACTGGGGCGACGGCTACGACGAGATGGCCGAGCCCGACCCGCCCGCCGGCGAGGAGTGAGGCGGACGGGCGACGACAGACCGGCATGTCGGTGACGGCATATCGGTTCATGCTCCCGCGTTGACGGCATTTGGGTGGGGGACGGAGGACGCCCCCGGCGGCGGCGGCACGAGAGCGCCCCCGAGCACGGGACACCAGCGGTCGCGCTGTGGACTGGCACGGCCCTTGCTCAAGGGGAGGCCACCTGCCCGGCCGCGCGCCGGGCGCCCCCCGCTGGCCCCCGGAGTCCCCATGTCGTCCCTGCCCACCCCCGCCGTCCACCACGTCGACGTCGCCATCCTCGGTGCCGGCACGGCCGGCCTCAACGCCCGCCGGGCCGCCGAGGCCGCCGGCGCCCGGGCGCTCATGATCGACCCGGGCCCCTTCGGCACCACCTGTGCCCGGGTGGGCTGCATGCCCTCCAAGCTGCTCATCGCGGCGGCCGAGGCCGTCCACCACGCCCACCAGGGCGACATCTTCGGCTTCTCGGCCCCGGTCTCGGTCGACGGGGCTGCTGTCATGGACCGGGTGCGCCGGGAGCGCGACCGCTTCGTGGGCTTCGTCACCGAGGCCACCGACGACCACGCCGCCGAGGGCCGGCTGCTCGTGGGCCGGGGCCGGGTCGTGGCGCCAGGGCTGCTCTCGGTCACCGACGCGGCGGGCACCGAGACCGACCGGGTCCACTTCCGCAGCCTCGTCGTCGCCACGGGCTCGGCGCCCATCGTGCCGCCGCCCTACCGGGGCCTCGGCGACCGCCTCTGGACCAACGAGGAGCTCTTTGCCCAGGAGACCCTGCCCGAGAAGATCCTGGTCGTGGGCCCCGGCGTCATCGGCCTCGAGCTGGGCCAGGCCCTCGACCGCCTCGGTGCCACGGTCACCGTGCTCGGGCTGGGGGGCCTCGTCGGGCCCCTGCGCGACCCGGTGATGCAGGCCGAGGCCCGGCGCATCTTCGGCGCGGCCCTCGACCTCCACCCCGACCACCGCCTGGTCTCGGTGGAACGCGACGAAGACGGCGTCGACGTCGTCTTTCTCGACGGGGAGGGGGTGCGCCAGGAGCGCCGGGTGGACGCCGTGCTGGTCGCCGTCGGCCGGGCGCCCCAGCTGCGGGGCCTCGGCCTCGAGCAGCTCGGTGTGGCGCTGCCCGCCCGGGGGCCGGTGGCGGTCGATCCCGAGACCCTCCAGCTCGGCCCGGGCCCGGTCTTCCTCGCCGGCGACGCGACCGGTGAGCGCCCCCTGCTCCACGAGGCGGCCGACGAGGGCCGCATCGCCGGCGCCAACGCCGCCCGCTTCCCGGACGTGGCCCCCGCGCCCCGCCGCACCCCCCTCGCGGTGGTCTTCACGTCGCCCCAGATCGGCGTGGTGGGCACGGTGCCCGCGGACCCGGGCGCGGGGGGCACGGCCGTCGGCGCCGTCGACTACCGCCGCCAGGGCCGGGCGCGGGTCATGGCCCAGAATGAAGGCCATGTGCGCATCTACGGCGATGTTGCCAGCCGCCGCATCCTCGGCGCCGAGCTCATCGGCCCCGCCGTGGAGCACACGGCCCACCTGCTCGCCTGGGCCGTGGCCCAGGGCATGACGGTCGACCGCGCCCTCGAGATGCCCTTCTACCACCCGGTTGTCGAGGAAGGCATCCGCACGGCCCTCGAAGACCTGGCCCAGGCCCTCGACGCCGGCGCGGCGGGAGAGGCCCAGGCCGCCCGCTGAGTCCCGGCGGGCCCGTCGGGCCAGCGTGGGCCCGCTGGGCCACCGTCCGCCCCGATCGGGCCAGAAAGGCCCTCAAGGCTTTCGGCGGGGGGGCGATGGAGAGGGGGACCCGGTCCCTCCCCCGGAGCGCCCATGGCCCCCTCGTCCCGCCGCACCCCCGCTGAGGCCCCCGACCTCGTGGTGCGCACCCTCGCCCACGGCGAGCTGGGGCCGGCCTTTCTCGCGGCCTGGGACGCCCTCGACGCCGTGGCCGTGCACCGTCCCTGCCCCCGCGCCCTCGCGCGGGCTGGCGGCGTGGACGGCGCGATGCGGGTGGTCGCGGTCTCGGCGGGGCCGACCCTGCTCGGGGTCTGGCCCCTCGTCTGCACCCCGGCGGGGGTGGCCCTGCGCGCCGGCGGCAGCGTCCAGGCCCACGACGGCCCGACCCTCCACCCCGACGCCGACGTCGACGTCGTGATGGCCGCGATGTGGGCCGAGCTCCAGACCTGGTCCGACGTCCACACCCTCGAGCTGCTGGCCTTCCTGCCCGGCAGCCCGGTCCATGCCATGGCCCCGGTCGCCGACGCCAGCGCCCGGGCCGGCCAGACCACGAGCGTGCGCCTCGACGGCGGCGCCAGCGGGAGCGCCCGGGCCGAGGCGGGGCTTCGCTTCGGCTGGGAACAGGACGAAGATGACCGCTGGCAGGCCATTCTCTGGGCGGTCGAGCTCGAGATGCCCGGCGGCCAGCCGACCCTCCAGGACGAGCTCTTCGTGTCGCTGGCCAGCGCGCCGGGGGCCCTCGAGGTCTTCACCCTCAGCGCCGAGGACGGCGAGGACGGGGCCCCCGGCGAGCGGGTGGCCGTCCAGCTGGCCCTCGTGGACGGCGACCGCTGCGTCGTGCTGCGCACGGTGGTCGCGCCAGGCCTCGAAGACTGCGGCGTCGGGGGCCTGCTGGCCCTCGAGGTGGCCGACTGGTGCAGCGAGCAGGGCCTCTCGGTGCTCGACTTCGGCGGCCCCCTGCCCGACGACAGCCCCGAGCTGGGCGCCCTGCGCAGCCAGAGCCTGCTCGCGGCCTCCCTGCCGACCCGTGGCCGCGCCCGGCGGGCCGACGACCGCCGCCGCCCGAGCGCCTGGGTGGCCTGAGCCTCAGCGCCGCAGGGCCTCGAGCCGCCCGTGCAGCGCCCGCACGATGCCCCGCTGGGTCGGGTCGTGCTGCCAATTGGTGTCGAGGTGGCGCAGCAGCGTCGCCGGCGGCTGGCTGCTGAGCGTCAGGGAGTGGAAGCGGGTGTCGTGGTTGTGCTGGTGGCTGCGGATGCTGTCGAGCAGGTGGTCGTGGATCTGGAACATCACGAAGTCGCTGACGAGCAGCACGTCGGCCTCGCGGTAGCGCTCGGTCTCGAGCATGCGCAGGGCCTCGTGGAGGGCGATGGTGAGGTCGGTGCCGCCGTGGAAGCTCATGCGCAGGAAGCGGGCGAGGGCAGGCAGGCTCTCGCCGATGTCGACCAGGTCGATGGTCTGGATGTTGACGCTGAAATTGATGAGGTAGGCCGACCGGCCTTCCTCGGCGGCCACCCGGGCGATGCCCAGCGCGATGAGCTTGGCGAGCAGCTCGGGGGTGCCGGCCATCGAGTAGGAGGTGTCGATGCAGAGGATGAAGGGCCCCTGCTCGCGGCGCCGGGTGCGGCGCTCGGTGTGGCGCACGGTCTCGGGATCGTGCACCAGCTCGCGGTGCTCGTGGCGCCAGGTCAGCAGCCGGCCCTCGGCCATGCGCTGGTAGAAGAGCGGGGCTGTGGCCTCGTCCGCCAGCAGGGCTGCCTCGCCGGGCAGGATGAGCTCGACGTCGCCGCTCTCGTGCACGCCGACGATCTCGGCCCGGGCCGTCGGGTCGACCTCCCAGCGCTGGTGGACCACCGTGCGCGACAGCTCCTCGTCTTCGGTGTCGAAGGTGGCCTCGCGCATGCGCCCGAGCAGGGCCGCCAGCTCGGCGATGCCCGCCTCGTCGTCGAGCAGCTCGTGGTACTCGGCCAAGAGGTCGAGGTCGGCCTCGTCCCAGAGCTCGCGCGAGAGGTCCCAGCTGCGGCCGAGGTACTCCGAGAAGGGGGTGAGCAGCTGGAGCAGCCGGTCGTGCTGGTCGAGGCGGCTCTGGAGCTGGGTGCGGAAGGAGGCGGCGCTCTCGGAGAGCCGCGCGAGCTGGTCGGAGAGGCGGCGGGCGCTGAGCTGGGCGTCCCAGGCGGCGAGCAGGTCGTGCAGCAGGGCGTCGACCCGGGCCAGTGCCTCGGGGTCCAGCATGCTGGCGGGGCGGCCGGCAATGACCTGTACGAGGGCATCTTGGTAGAAGGCCACGTCGAGCTCGTGGGGGGCATAGGCCTGGGACAGCCACGCGAGGGGGGCCCGCCAGGCGCCGACGAAGTGGCGCACGGGCATGGTCGCCACGGCCCCGAGGCGGGAGCGCTCGGCGGCGAAGGGGTCCTCGGTCTCGAGGCTGCGCCAGGCCTGGCGCATCCAGCGCACGGCCTCCTGGCCGACCTGCATGGCCAGGGCGCTGCGGCTGCGGCAGACCCCGAGCAGCACGGCGGCGTCGGGCCCGAAGACCCCGTCGAGGGCGCGGGCGAAGGCGGCGGCGTAGCGGTCGTCGAGGGTGGCCGGGGTGGGCTCTCCGAGGATGCGGCTGCGCAGGTGGGCGGCGAGGTACTCGCGGCTGCGGCGGTCGAGCACCCCGCCGAAGTCGACGAAGCGCTCGAGCTCGAGCTCCAGCTCGGCGCTGCGGGCGGCGCGGCGGCTGCGGGCGGCGGGGGCGCTCATGGGGCGGGGGCGAGGGCGCGGTGGTAGCGGTAGCGCAGCTTCTCGAGGCGCATGGCCACCTGCTCCATGCCCGCGACCGTGCGCCGGTGGTTGGCCGAGACCAGCTCGCCGAGGTGGGCGGGCACGAAGAGGTGGGGCGGGTGCTGGGCGTCGGGGGCGTGGTCGGCGAGCAGGCGGCGCTGCTCGTCGGCGGCGGCTGCGAGGGCGTCGAGGCGGCGGTCCCAGTGCTGGGCCAGCAGGGGGTGGGGCGGCCGGTGGATGACCTCCTCCTGCTCGACGAGCTGGGTCTCGAGGGGGAAGTCGCGCACCTCGGAGCGGTACTGGATGCGCAGGCTGTGGGGGGCCGGACCCGGCCGGGTCTTGAGCCGCAGCTTGAGCTGGCCCTCGTCGTCGTAGAGGCTCGTGACCACGTCGCTGTCGGGCTCGAGGGCCCGGTGGTCGGCGACCTTGATGCGGGTGGCCTCGAAGGGGCGGCCCCCGAGGTCGAGGCGGTGGTACTCGCCGTCGACGACGGCCGGGCGCTCGACGGTGACCGTGCGCCGCACCGCCAGCTCGCCCTCGATCTCGGCCTCGAGCGCGTCGAGCTCCCGGCGCAGGGCCGAGAGGCCGGCGGTCATGCTGTAGCCGTGGTCGCGCACGGTGCTGGCCACCAGCTCTTCGATGGCCGGGCGCTGGGCGGGGGTGGCCCAGAGCACGTGGGGCGCGAGCAGGCAGTCCATGAGGCCCACGGCCTCGCGGCCGTCGAGGAAGGCCGCCGTCCGCAGCAGCCGCACGAGCTTCTTCCAGCGCCGGTCGTAGACCTGGAGGGGCCCGTCGGGCATGGCGCCCGTCTCGTTGGCCTTGGCGATCCGCTGGCGCAGCACCTGGAGGGTGTTGAGCACCTCGGCGGGCACGGCGACGCTGTCGATCTCGACCGACCAGCGGTCGAGGGTGGCGGCGGCGTGCTTGTCTTCGGGGGCGATGGTGTCGGCGTAGACATCCGCCGTGTCGACGATCATGCGCAGGAAGGCCCGGCCGCCCCGGATGGGGGCCACGGCGTAGCGCACGAGGAAGCGGTCCCAGAGCGGCGAGAGGCTCTCGCCCGGCGGCGGCAGCTCGTTGCTGGCCGTGAGGATGGCCCGCACGGCGACGGCGATCTCTTGGTCGCCGTTGCGGTAGATGCGCTCGTTGAGCACGGTCAGCAGGGCGTTCTGGATGGCCGGGCCCGCCTTCCAGATCTCGTCGAGGAAGATGACATCGGCCGTGGGCAGGTAGCCCTCGACCTTGCGCTCGTAGCGGTCTTCGTCCTTGAGCTTCTGGATGCTGACGGGGCCGAAGAGCTCGTCGGGCGTCGAGAAGCGGCTCATCAGGTACTCGAAGGCCCGGCCGCTGGCGAAGGCGAACTTCAGGCGCCGGGCCACGAGGCTCTTGCCCACGCCGGGGGGCCCCAGCAGGAAGATGCTCTCGCCGGCGATGGAGGTGAGCAGGGCGAGCTTGACGGGCTCTTCGCGCTCGTGGAGCCCGCGGCAGAGCTGGTCGAGCAGGCGGCCGGTGCGGGCACGGCGGTCGGTGGGGGTCACGGGGCCTCCGGTGGGGGGAGCGCCCGTATCGGAACCAAGCGGCGACGGTAGGGCCCGGGCCCGGCGGCCGGCGGGATCGACTACCCTGGGGCCCCGCCCTGGAGTGTCTGTGCGTCTCTGCCGCCTCGCCCCGCTGGTGCTGGCCGCCGACTGCACGGCCGCCGCGCCCCCGCCCGATCCGGCCCCCGCCCGGCCGCCGGATCTGCTCTGGGTGGTGCTCGACACGGTGCGCGCCGACGCCCTGCCCATCGGGCCCCACGCCGTGGTCGACGGGGTCGATCGGCGCGCCTGGGCCCCCCAGGTCGCCGCCCTCGCCGACGCCGGGGTCGTGTTCACGGGCGCGACGGCGCCGGGCTGCTGGACCTGGCCCGTGCACGCCTCGATGTTCACGGGCACGCCCCCTTGGGTGCACGGCGGCCACCACGCCCGCCCGGCGGCGGTGGCGGCCGGCGCGCCGATGGCCACGGCCCCCGACCCGGCCCTGCCCACGGTGGCCGGCGTCCTCGCTGCGGCGGGCTACCGCACGGTCTCGGTCTCGGCCAATGGGCTGCTCGGCCCGGGCAGCCCCCTCGTGCGCGGCTTCGAGACCGTTGTGCTCCACGATGATGATGACGACGCTGTTCTCGCCGCTGTTGGGTCCCTGCTGGACGCCCCGGGGGACGACCGTCCGCTCTTTCTCTTCGTCAACCTGCTCGGCAGCCACCTGCCCTACGAGGCCTGGCCCGCCCCCTGGATGGCCGCCCACGACCGGGCCCTCGACCCGGCCACGGCGCCGGACTGGCTCGGCCCCTTCCTCAGCATCGAAGACCAGCGCCCCCACCTGCGGCTGAACCGGCCCCTGCTGCCGGGCGGCCTCTCGGCGGTCCAGGGCTACAGCGCGGGCCAGTGGCAGCCCGGGCCGGCGGGGCTGGCCCTGCTGCGGGACGTCTACCAGTCCGAGCTGCTCGCCACCGACCGGCGGCTCAACCGGCTGCTCCAGTCCTGGGGAGCGGGGCGGGCCGGGGCCGTGCTGCTCACCTCCGACCACGGCGAACACTTCGGCGAGCAGGGCATGCTCGACCACGGCCACGGGGTCTGGGCGGCCACCACCAGCGTGCCCCTCGTGGTGGCCGCGCCGGGCCGCCTCGCCCCGGGCACGGTGGCCGCCCCGGTCGACACGGCCCGCCTCGCGCCCACTGCCCTCGCGCTGGTCGGCCTCGACCCGGCCGCGCTGCCCGGCGAGAGCCTGCTGCCCCTCGCCCGGGATCCGACGGCGGCGCCGGCCGCGCCCGTGGTGTCGGCCTGCTGGGCAGATCCCGCCTGGGCCGCCCACCTCGGCGCCCCCTTCGACGCCGACCAGTGGCTCGTTCGCGACGGCCCCCTCGCCCTGGTCCAGGCCGGCGCGGCGCCGGCGCGGCTCTTCGACATGGACGCCGACCCGCTGATGCAGACCGATCTGGCGGCCGCCCGGCCCGCCGCGGTGGCCCGCCTCCAGGCGGCCCTCCCCGCGCTCCCGGACGACGCGGCCCCGACCCCCGTGTCTGCCGAGACCCTCGAGGCCCTCGAGGCCCTGGGCTACACGGCCGGGGGCGCGCCCCACTGAGCGGCCCCTTCAGCCCGCGTCGCGGCTCTTCTTGCCGGCGGGCATCAGCCCGAAGTGGCGCAGCATCGTGCGGAGCTCGTCGTTCTGGATGGGCTTGACGAGCAGGTCGTGCACCCCGACCTCGGCAAAGCAGGCGGCCGCCTCGCCGGTGGTGTCGCCGGTGAGTGCGACGACGGGCAGGGCCGGGCCGTGGTGGGCGCGCAGGGCGGCGGCCACCGTGTCGCCCGTGCCGTCGGGCAGGTGGAGGTCGACCAGCGCGAGGGTCCAGGGCCGGGCAGCGAGGGTGAGGGCGTGGTCGACGCTGCGGGCCACCACGGCATCGAGGCCCTGGCGATCGAGCATGCGGGTGATGAGAATGCCGATGACTTCATTGTCTTCGACGACCAACACCGGAGAGCGCCGGCCCGAGGAGGTGACCCGGGGGGCGTCGAGCGCGGGGGCCGTGGCGCCCGGGCGCTCGGTCTCGACCAGCCAGTCGAGGGCGCCGCGCAGCACGGGCTTGGCGACGATGCGGGTGGGCGAGCTCTCGCCGTGGCGGGCGCGCAGCCGGCGCTCGGCGGGGCTGGCGAGCAGCCGGTGGTGGGCGCCGCAGGCGATGGCGACCTCGCGCAGGGCGCCGCGGTCGGCAGCGGCGAGGGCCGCGTCGGCGAAGACGGCCCGCCAGGGGCCCGCGGGCACGGGGCCGCCGGTCCAGAGGGTGCAGGGCACCCCGATGGCGACCAGCGCGTCTTGCAGCGCGATGCCCTGGTGGGGGGGGGCCACGCCAGCGAGCACGGGCAGGCCCGTGGGCGCGGGCAGCGCGAGCCCCGGGACCCGGCGCATGCGCACGCAGAAGGTGAAGGTGGCGCCCTGGCCCGGGTGGCCCTCGGCGTGGATCTCGCCGCCCATCGCCTCGCAGATGCGGCGGGTGATGGGCAGGCCGAGGCCCGTGCCCCCGTGGGTGCGGGCGACGGCACTGGAGGCCTGGCGGTAGGGCTCGAAGATCTGCGCGGCGGTCTCGGGCGGGAAGCCGGCGCCGGTGTCGCTGACCCGGCCCGAGAGCCAGAGCTGGTCGTCGTCGTCGAGGTCGGGGCGGGCCGAGAGGTGGACCTGGATGTGGCCCCGCTGGGTGAACTTGCTGGCGTTGCCCACGAGGTTGGTGAGGACCTGGGCGAGCCGGGCGCTGTCGCCGATGAGCCGGGTCGGCAGCTCGGGGCTGGTGTGGATGCGGAGCTGGACCGACTCGTCGGGGTGGCTCGCGAGCACCAGGGACGAGAGGGGCGCGAGCACCTCGTCGAGGGCGAAGGCGCGCTGCTCGAGCTCGACCTCGTCGCGCTGGAGCTTCGAGAAGTCGAGCACCTCGTTGAGCATGCTGCGCAGCAGCCCGGCGGTCGCCCAGGCGCGCTCGACATAGTCCCGGGCCTCGTCGGAGAGCTCGACATCGCGCACGAGGCCGAGCATGCCGAGCACCCCCGTCAGCGGCGTGCGCAGCTCGTGGCTCAGCCGCGCGAGCATGGTGTCCTTGGCCGCCGTGGCGTCGAGGGCCTGGCGGGTGCGGGCCTCCACCCGGGCCTCGAGCTCGGTGTTGAGCGCCGTCAGCGCGCGGTTGGCCTCGACCTCCGAGCTCACGTCGACGCCGATGGTGCAGACGGTGGGCGACCCGTGCAGCGCGTCGGGCAGCCAGGTGTGGGTGGTGTGGATGCCCTGGCTCGTGGGCGCGAGGCCCGAGACCTCGGGCAGCGGGTCGCCGGGCGCCCGGCCGCGCAGGGGGGGGCGGGGCAGCTTGCCGTCCTCCAGCCAGGCCCAGCCGAGGCGGTTGACGAGCACGAGCCGGCCCGCGGCGTCGCGCACCGAGATGCCGATGGGGGCCGCGTCGATGATGCCCTGGAGCTGGGCCCGGGCCCGCTGGGCCTCGCGCATCCGGCCGACGAGGGTGAGCAGCAGCACGAGCAGCACCGCCTCGAAGCCGGCCACGCCGGACCAGACCATGCGGCGGGTCTTGTGGAGGCTGGCGAAGGCCGCGCCGGCGTCGCGCTCGAGCAGCAGGATGGTGCTGAGGGGCTCGACCCAGGTCCAGGCTGCGACCACCGGGGCGCCGTCGAGGCCCGTCCGGGGCACCAGCGCGCTGCCCTGGCGCCGGGTGGTGATGTCGGCGATGAGTGCGTCGGCGTGGGCGGGGTGGTCGAGGGTGAGGGCGCCGGAGTCGTCGGGGCTGAGCAGGCTGCCGTCGGGGCCGATGAGGCTCGCCCGGCCCGCGCCCGTGAGGCTCGAGCCCCGGAGCTGGGGGTAGAGCTCGCGCACCGGGTCGACGCGGAGGGTGAGCACGCCGTGGTGCCGGCCCAGGGGGTCGACGATGGGGGCGGCCACGAAGAGGGTGGGGGCCCGGTCGACCAGCCGGCCGTGGTGCATGATGGGCACGTCGGAGGGCTGGGGCCGGCCCACCGCGGGCTGGCCCAGCCGCAGCCGCGCCCAGGCCTCGGGCTGGAGCATGAGCGGGTGGGGGGCGCCCAGGTTCTCGTCGCGCATGGAGGCGACCGCGCGCCCGTCGGGCCGGGCGATGAAGAAGCCCTTCATCTCGGCCATGTTGAGCAGCCAGCCCATGCGCTGGCGCAGGGCGAGCTGGACGGGGTGGGTCGCGAGCTGGTCGGTGGGCACGGCCTTGAGCTGCTCGGCCCCGGCGTAGACCATCGGGTCGGTGGTGACCTGGGTGACGAGCTGGGTGCGGGCGGTGGCCCAGGCCTCGAGGGCGGCCGCGTGGGTCGCCAGGGTGGTCTCGAGCTGGTGCTGCACCTCGGCATGCACGCTGCGGTCGAGGGCCCGCAGGCCCACGAAGGCCGCCAGGGGGGCCATCGCCAGCAGCAGCGCCATGCCCGTGGCGATCAGCCCGCGGGCGGGCGGGCCCCGGCGATCGAGGGCCGCCTGGGCCAGCGAGGCCGGGGTCGGGGGCGCAGCGGGGGGCGGAGTGGGCACACGGCTACCGGAAAGGGGCTGCTCCATCCTACGGTCAGGCGGCCCCGTCCTTGATGCCCGATTCGGGTCACCCCTCAATGGGCGGACCGGTGCCGGACGAGAGGCCCGGTCGATGCTGCCTTCTGCACGGGCCGGCTCCGAAGACATCGTGGAGATCTGGCTCGGCAGCGCCCGGGGCTCGGGGATCTCTGCCCCCCCCTTCGTCCGGGGCGGGCCGGATGCTGGGCGGTCACCGGGCCCGCCCTGGGGGCCTGCCCTGGGGGCCCGCCCGTGGCTCACTCGGGGCAGAGGCCCTCGACGAGGTAGCCGACCCGCAGCTCGCGGCCCGTGATGCCGCCGCGCATGACCACGGCGTTGGCCGCGGCGTCGTAGTCCCAGTTGCCGGTCTGCTCGACCCCGTCGAGGGTCACGACGATGGAGGCGGGCACGGGGTCTTGGGTGAGCGACAGCACCCGCAGCCGACCCAGGCTGGCCTCGGCGAGGCTGGCGAGGGCGCTGCCCCAGTCCGCCGCACAGACCGAGTGGACCTCACCCCCGGTCTCGGCGATCGCCTCGAGGTAGCCGTCGGCCCCCTCGTTGCAGTCCTCGCTGTCGACGATGCCCGAGATCTGGAGGGCGTCGGGGCTGCCGGCCTTGTCGGTGAGCGCGTCGACCCAGTGCTGCCAGGTCCAGGCGGCCGCCTCCTCGTGGGAGCGCTCGGGCTCGTCGGTGACGACAATGACGTGCAGAAGGCTGTCTTCGCGGCGGAAGCCCGCGTTGCAGCCCCCGTCCAGGGCGGCGCCCACCGCCCGGTCGCTGAGCTGGAGCAGGGCCTCGTCGAGCGCGATGTCGCGATCCTGGCCGGTCGAGACGGCCGTGGCGAAGGCGTCGCTGAGGGTGGGGTGGTCGGCGGTCAGCACCCCCTCGTTGAAGCAGCCGTCGTCGAGGGTCACCACGCCGAGGTGCCAGCCGGTCGTGGCGCCCGCCAGCACCCCGAGGAAGTCGGAGAAGCCCGCCGTCAGCCGGGCGGCGTCGTCCTCCATCGAGGCGCTGCGGTCGATGGCCAGCAGGATGTCGACCGGCAGGTCGTCGACCACATCGAAGACGTCCTCGCCCGTGCCCGCCGCCGTGCCCGTGCCCGACTGCTCGGCCGAGACCGCGCCCCGGGGATCGGTCGAGTCGACGACGAGGCTGCTGGTGGCCGTGCCCTCGAAGGTGGGGGAGAAGGCCACCTCGGTGAAGATCCAGCTGCCCGGGGCCAGCACGATGGGCAGCGCCTCGGAGGGCAGGTGGGTGAGGCCGCTGTCGCCCGAGAGCGACCAGTCTTCGATGGTCAGGGCCGCCGTGCCGACGTTCTCGAGGCGCAGCTCGACCGTCGAGGGGCAGCCCACCTGGGCCGTGCCGAAGTCGTGGGGCGAGGGGCTGATGGCGAGGCTCGGGGTGTCGGCCTGGCCGGTGAGGGTGACGGGCTGCTGGGGCAGCTCGGGGTCGTCGGAGCGCACGAGGATGCGGGCGCCGGCGGCGCCGGGGCCCAGGGGGCTGAAGGTGACGGGCACCTCGAGCTCGTCGCCGCTCTCGATGAGCAGGGGCAGGTCGGGATCGGCCACGGCGGCGGCCACGGCGGGGTCGATCTCGAAGACGCCGGCGTCCCCCGTCTCGTCGGTGAGCTCGAGGGCCGTGAGGCTCAGGGGCGCCACGCCGATGCTGCGCACGACGAAGCTGCGGGTGTCGGTGGTGGTCGTGCCGCCCACCCAGTAGTCGAGGCTGGCGGGCGCGATCTCGATGCGCGGGGCGTCGTCGCCGACCAGCTTGTCGACGGGGGAGAAGCCGTGGTCGGAGCAGGCCCCCAGCGGCGCGGCGGAGCAGGCCAGGATGGCGACCAGCACGGTGGTCTGGCGGGAAGTGCGAACCATCAGAAGGGCCCCCAGCGCAGGCCCAGGCGCGGGCCGATGAGGGTGGTGCCGCCGTCGCCCACGGGCACCCGCCGCAGGTCGAGGGCGAAGAGCAGGTCGAGGGGGCCGACCGGGGTGGCGCCGCCCCCGCTGACCGACCAGGCGAGGCCCCGGGCGCGGTCTTGGCGGCCGGGCAGGGGGGTGCCGTCGAGGTCGCCGCTGAGGGTGGCGGTGGTGGTGGCGATGCCGGCGCCGAGGGCGAGCTCGCCGCGGATCTTCTCGGTGCCGTAGCTGGCGAGGGCGCCCAGCTCGGCCCCCTGGACGGCGAGCTGGCGCGAGAAGTGGATGGTCGCGTCGAGCTGCTCCTCCTGGTGGAGGCCGCCGGCGCTGTGGCCCGCGACCAGCCCCGTGAGGGTCGGGCCCAGGTAGAGCTTGTGGTGGAGCAGCGGCAGGTTCCAGCCGAGGGCGAGGCTGGCGCCGCCGCCGCGACCGACGCCGGCCGTGCCCGCGCCGACGGTGCCGGTGCCGGCCACCCAGGGGCCCTCGCCCGCGGCGGCGGTGAGGGGCAGGAGCAAGGCGAGGAGGGGGAGGCGGCGCATCAGTAGTGGGTCACTTCGACAGAGGCGGAGGCGGCGGCGCGGTCGGTCTCGCCGCCGGCGACGATGAGCACGGCCGACTCCTGGGCCCAGCCGGGGTGGAGCCGGGCCTCGGCCATCGACAGGCCCAGGCTGTTCCAGTTCTCGACATCCGGCAGGAAGTCGGCGTCGAGGTTGGCCGAGACCCCGCCCTTGCTCGGGCGCCCGTTCTGGCCGCCGAAGACGTAGAGGTTGTTGCCCACCGAGGCGCCGGCGAAGGCCCCCCGGGAGGGGGTGATGGAGGAGATGGGCCCCCAGTCTTCGAGGGCGCCGTTCTCGCCCACCCGGGCCCCGTCCACCGTGCCCGTGGCCCGGCCATCGCCCGTGAGGCCCCCGGCGAAGAGCACGTAGGACTCGCCCTCCTCGACGAGGTCGTGCCACTGGCTGTCGACCGAGAAGCCCGTGCAGGCGTAGCGGGCCTCGGAGAGGGTGTGGGCGTCGGGCACCCAGCTGCCGACGAGCTGTTCCCGGGGGCTGGCCACCCGCAGCTCGAGGCGCTCGACCGAGTCGAGCAGGGCGCCGGTCTCGTCGCGGCCGCCCACGGCGTAGAGGTGGAAGCGCACCGGGTCGGGGTGGGGGTCGGGCACGAGGGTGAGGCAGGGCCCCTCGCGGGCCTCGAGCATGTCGGGCAGCGCGGCCCACATGCCGAGGGCGCCCTCGACCAGGGGGGCGCGGCTGTCGTCCACCGTGCCGCCGGTGTCGAGGAAGGTGGTCGCGCTGACGTCGCGGAGGAAGCCCAGGTCGCTCGAGGCCGCGTCGGGGGCCGCCGTGCGGTAGATGCGATAGCCCACAGCATCGGGCACGGGGGTCCAGGTGAGGCGCACGGCCGCCCCGTCCTCGGGCACGATGACCGAGATGACCTCACCGGGCAGGCTCTCGCCACCGGGGTTGGTCGGGTCGTCGGCGGCGTAGGTGGCGGCGACCCGCCAGCTCCAGCGTCCGGCGGCGAGGGTCTCGTCGTGGCGCTCGAGGCCGATGCTCTCGAGGAAGGGCACCTCGAGCGGGTCGAGCACCCGGGCCCGCCAGACCTTGCTGCTGGCGGCGCTGCCGTCGTGGCCCCCCGCCAGGTAGAAGTGGTCGTCGAGGCGCACGGCGGCGGCCATGGTCAGCGGCACGGGCAGGGTGCCCTGGCCCTCGAGAACGGCCCAGTCGCCGAGGTCTCCGTAGACCCCCATGGGTGCCCGCTCGACCGAGCTCTTGGCGCCGGCGAGGCTGCCGTCGTCGCCGCCGAGGGCGTAGACGTAGCGCGAGAGCGGGGTGGTGCGGCCGGCGAGGGTGGTCGGCGCCCGGCGGGCCTCGACCATGGCCGGGCCCTCCTCGAAGGGGAAGAGGTTGTCGGCGGGGTTGCGCACCGACAGCGAGGCGAAGTCGGACCAGGCGCCGTCGGCGTTGTTGACCTCGAGCACGCAGAGGGCCTCGTTCCACTGGGACGAGGGCAGGGTGGCGTGGATGCGGTCTTCGGACCAGTCGGTGACGACGCCCCGGCGCCCGGTCAGCGTGCCGTTCTCGATGCACTTGATGCGCACCCAGGGCGTGTCGAAGCCCCGGCCGCGGATCGTGACGGCGGTGTCTTGCGAGCTGGAGAGGCTCGTGGGCGAGGCGCTGTCGACCCGCGGCGGGCGCTGGGCCGTGACCGTGAGCCCCCCCTCCAGCAGCCCCAGGCCACCGTCGGGATTGATGACCAGCACGTCATAGTCGCCGGGATCCAGCCCATAGGGCACCACCCCGCTCAGCCGGCTCGGGCTGCGGTAGCCGACCCCGGCGAAGGGCTCGGCCGTCTCCCCGTCGCGGGCGCTCAGGTAGACCCGCGGGGTGTCGGCGAAGGGGTCGAGGCCCCAGGTCGACTCGGGGCCCACCACCTCGACCGGCGTGTAGTCGTCCGCCCAGGCATAGGGCGGGATCACCTCGGTCACGGCGACCTGGAGCTCGTCGGTGACCGTGAAGGCCGTGGCGAGCGACGTGCCGCAGTCGTCGGTGGTCGAGAAGCCCATGCCCCAGACGCCCGGGTCCATGCCCGCCGGCAGCAGCACCCGGAGCTGGCCGGGCACGGCCGGGTCCCAGCTCGCCTCGGTGGGCACGGTGGCGCCGCTCGGGTCGGTCAGCCAGACCTCGGAGATCTCGGCGGTCACGTCGGTGAGCATGGCCGTGGCCACGACGGCGACGTCGGTGTGGGTGACGGGGGGATCGACGAAGAAGATCTCGGGGGCGGCGACCACCTCGTGGGCGACCGTCTCAGAGGCCGCGCAGCCCCCGTCGGTGGCCACGGTCAGGTCGTAGACCCCCGGGTCGAGCGCGGGCACGTCGACCTGGATGTGGCGGCTGTCGAGGATGGTGACCGCGAGCTCGGTGCCGTCGACCGTGACCCGGGTGTCGGGGCCGAAGCCGTCGCCCGTGATGACCACGGTGGTGCCGCCCACGCAGGACAGCTCGGGGCTGACGGCGGTGACGGCGGGCGGGGGGAGCACCGAGAGCACGAGGGGCTGGACGGTGCCGCAGGCCGTGGCCTCGGGGCTGGCGAGGCGCAGCTCGGCGCCGGCGGCGGGCAGGACGAGCTGGTCGAGGGTGGCCGAGACCGTGGCGCACTGCTGGAGGGACGGGTCGGCCGCCAGGGGCCGGCAGTCGGCGACGCGCACGGCCTCCATGGGGCTGCCGGCGAGGAGCAGCTCGGGCAGCGCGCCGTCGGTGGGCACCACGAGGCCCGAGACGGCGAGCTCGACCGCGGCGCTCTCGGCGTTGATGCACAGGGCCGCCGGGGCGGCCGAGACCAGGGCCGGGGTGTCGAGCACGGCGAAGGCGTCGTCGAGGGTGCCCACCACCTCGCCGTCCCGCTCGAGCACCACCTGCCAGCTGCCCGGGGCGAGGCCCGTGGTGCTGTCGAGGCGCAGCTCGATGGCCTCGGGGCCCGTCCAGGTGAAGGCCTCGTCGCTCATGGAGATGACGATGTCGTCGGCGGGCGCGCCGTCGAGGGCATCTCCTGCGCCGAGCAGCCCGCCGGTGTGGCGCAGCCGCAGCCGCAGGGGCGCGATGGTGGCGTCGTCGCCCGGGGCGCCCTGCATCGCGGGGAGCAGCCCCGTGCCCCCGAGCTCGAGGCGCACGGCGTCGCCCGGGTCGCAGAATGCCGCCGGCCCGCTGGTCTCGAGGGCGATGGGCGGGTCTTCGGGGGCCACGGCGCAGCCGGCGAGGGCCAGAGCGGCGGCGGGGCCGACAGCGGATCGGGAGAGAGGTCGCATCCCGGAGAGGCTACACCACGGCCCAGGGGGGGGAATTGTCGCGTCTTGCCCCGGTCCGGACGGGAGCCACCCCGGACGCGACCCGGGGGGAGACCGCGGCGGGCGAGGGACGGCCAGGGCCCGGGTGGCAGACACGGGGCCCGGCCTGCGTGAGGGGGGCCCAGTTCTCCCCTCTGAATACTTCCTGAATGGCGACCATCACGTCGTTGTTGGTGGTCTGGGGGCCTGGGTAGGCTCCGGGTGTCCCCCTCCTGGGACGCCTGCCCGGAGTGCCCATGCCCCCCCGTTCCTCCGTCCCTGTGTCCCGCCTGGCGGTGCTGCTGGGGCTCGCCGCCCTCGGCTGTGCCGACAAGAGCCCCAGCGGCGCCGACAGCGCCGACACCGCCAGCACCGGCACCGACGGCGACAGCGGCACCCCCACCGGGGCGGTGGCCGACTGCACCGACCAGACGGGCACGGCCGCCATCGTCTGCGCCACCGAGGCCCTGCTCGCCACCCTCCCCGCCGACCAGCTCGCCGCCGTGCAGTTCGACATGGACGACGCGGTCTCGAAGACCCGCTGGTCGAACCTGCCCGTGGGCCAGATCACCCGCAACGGCCCCACCCAGGGCGAGCTCTCGGCCACCAGCCTCGTCGCCCTCGATGCCCTGGCCCAGGCCCTGCTCTCGGACGATGGCTACGACGACTACGTCGGTATTCTCGCGGCCGACGACTACCTGGGCGACAACGGCGGCGGCGCCCAGTACTCCTCGGCGCTGGCCACGGTCGCCGTCTTCGGCACCCCGTCGGTCTCGGACGCCTGGATGCTCCAGCTGGGCAACCACCACATGGCCTACAACGTCACCTTCGTCGACGGGGTGGGGCTGCCGACGCCGAGCCACCAGGCCGCCGAGCCCAAGGAGGCCTTCACCTGGGACGGCACGGAGCACGCGCCGGTGGTGGGCGAGGGGGCGGCCATGGCGGCGGTCTTCGCGGCCCTCGACAGCAGCACCCGCAGCGCCGCCCAGCTCTCGGGCCGCTTCGCCGACGTGCTGCTCGGGCCGGTCGAGTACGAGACCGGCAGCCTCGCCGACGTGGTCTTCCCGACCGGCGACGACCGGGGCGGGGTCGTGGTCTCGACCCTCGACGCCGACCAGCAGGCGCTCGTGGTCGCGGCCATCACCGAGTGGGCGGGCGACTTCGACGGGCCGGCCATCTCGGATGCCCTGCTCGCCGAGGCCACCAGCGCCGAGGCCCTGGCCGACACCCGCATCGCCTGGGCCGGCACCACCGACAGCCCCGACCTCGAGACCGAGGGCACCTACTTCCGCATCGACGGGCCCCGGGTCTGGATCGAGCTCGCCTGCCAGGGCGGCGTGATCTTCCGCGACGCCACCCACTTCCACACCATCTTCCGCGACAAGAGCCTCGACTACGGCGGGGTGCTCTGATGGGGGGGCGGCGGGCCGGGGGGGGCGTGCGCGCGGCGGCCGGGCTCTGCCTGGCGGCGGCGGTGGCGGCGGCGCCCGGTCCGGCCCGGGCCCACCCGGCGGCCGCCTCGGCCCTGCTGCTCGACCTCGGGCGCAGCACGGTGGCGGCCGAGCTCCAGGTGCCCCGGGAGGCCCTGGCCGTGGTCTTCGACCTCTCCGGCCCGCCGCCCTCCACCGCGGAGCTGGGCGCCTACCTGCGCGCCCACTTCGCCGTGCGCGACGCCGCAGGCACGGCCCTCGACTGGCGGGGGCTGGGCCTCTCCTGGGCCACGGTCGACGGGCGCCCGCACCTCGTGGCCCGCATGGAGCTGGCCCACCCGACCGGCGCCGAGCTGGGGGCCCTCCATGTCGAAGATGACGTGGTGATGCATGAGCTGGTCACCCACCAGACCCTCGTCACGGTGCGCTCCGACCCGTGGAACCAAGGCCTCGTGCACGCCGCCCCCACCCTGGCCGGCACCATCCGCTGGCCGCGCACGGGCCTCGACCTGGACCGGAGGCCGCCGTCGACCGGGGCCCTGATCCGCGACGCCTTTGGGGCCGGCGCCGCCCACATCGGCGCGGGCTGGGACCACCTGCTCTTCCTGCTCACCTTGCTGCTCATCACGCCCTTCAGGGCCGTGGCCGGCCGCTGGCAGCCCCGGGCCGCCCCCCGGGCGGTGGTGGGCGAGGTGGTGGCGCTGGTGACGGCGTTCTCGCTCGGCCACGGCCTGACCCTGGCGCTGGCGGCGGTGGGGGCCCTCGCCGTGCCGGCGGCCCTGGTCGAGCTGGTGGTGGCGGGGTCCATCGGGCTGGCGGCGGTGCACGCCATCCGCCCCCTGTGGCAGGGCGCCGAGCGGGCCTTCGCCCTCGGCTTCGGTCTTGTGCACGGGCTGGCCTTCGCCGAGGTGCTCTCGGGCCACGGCACCGAGCTCGCGGCCCTGGGCTGGACCCTGCTGGGCTTCGATCTGGGCGTCGAGCTGATGCAGCTCGCCCTGGCCGGGCTGGCCCTCGGGCCCCTGCTCTGGATGCGCCAGCGGCCCGGGCGCCACGTGCCGGCGCGCTGGGGACTGGGCCTCGCGGCGCTGGTGGCGGCCCTGGTCTGGGGCGGCCAGCGGCTGCCGGCGGCCCTGGCCGGGGGCTGAGCCGCGCTCGCGGGGCGGGCTGGGCCTTCAGGCGGGCGGGCGCAGGCCGGCCTCGGCCCAGACGGGGGCGGCGCGGTCGATGCCGTCCAAGATGCACATCTCGAGGGCGTTGTCGGGCATGTCGACGTCGTCGCGGAGGGTGACCAGCCGGCGGGCCAGGGCGACCGTCTCGCGGTGGGCGCGCAGCTTGGCCGGGAGCGTGCGGGCGCCCCGGACGGCGGCCCCGGCGGCCCGGTCGGGGTCGTCCCAGAGGGCTGCGAGGCTGCCGACGTGGGCGAGCAGGCCGGCCGCCGTCTTCGCCCCGACGCCCGGCACCCCGGCCACCCCGTCGCTGCGGTCGCCCACGAGGCTCTGGAAGTCGACCACCTGGTCGGGGCGCACCCCGAGCTTGGCGACCACCTCGGCGCTCTGGCTGCGGTCGCCCGTGCGCAGGCTGATGCAGCAGACCGCCGGCGGGTCGTCGGTGACGAGCTGGAAGAGGTCCTTGTCGTCGGCGAGGATGACCACCGGCAGCCCGGCGGCCCGGGCCCGGCGGCAGAGGGTGGCGGCCTGGTCGTCGGCCTCGACCTCGGGGCTGCCGAAGACCCCGCAGCCGAGCGCCCGGGCCACCGCCTCGAACCAGCGGAACTGGGCCACCAGCTCGGGGGGCGGGGCGGGCCGGTGGGCCTTGTAGGCCGGGTCGATGCGGGTGCGGAAGGTGTCGAGGCTCTGGTCGAAGACGACGGCGCAGCGCGCCATCTCGTGGGCCTTGATCAGCCGGCGGAGGGTGGAGCGGGCGGCCCGCAGCGCGCCGTTGGGGGCGCCGTCCGGGGTGGTGCCGGGGGCGCCGGCGAACCAGCCCCGGAGCAGCACGGTGCTGCCGTCGACGATGAAGAGGGGGGCGGGCATCGGGGCGCTCCAGGGGGGGCTCAGCGGGCGGCCGCGGCCTTCTCGCAGATCCAGGGATGCTCGGCCGTGTCGGCGCCCACCTCCCAATTCTCGGTGGCCGTGCGCCCGTCCATGGCCACGGCCGTCCAGCCCTCGGCGGGGCTGCCCTCGGCGTTGTCGGGCTGGAAGGCCGACCAGGCCGAGAAGCCCGCCGTGTCGCGGCCGTCCACCCAGCGCCAGTCGCCCGTGCCCGCGTCCCAGCCCAGGCCGATCCAGGCCCGGCGCTCGTCGTCGGGAATGTCGCGCAGCACCTCGCTCTCGCCGGGGGGCTGGATCCACAGGGCGTACCAGTGCATCAGCCGCTCGGCCATCCAGGCGTTCTCGTCGGCGTCGTCGACGACGGCGAGGTCGTAGCCGATGCGGGTGCAGGCCTGGCGGGCCTCGGCCCAGGTGCCGGCGAAGCTGAAGACGTAGGCGCTGTCGCCCCGCAGGTCGCCGAAGGAGATGCCGTTGGTGCAGATGCCGTAGAGCTCGGTGCCGCCCACGGTGGCCGTGCCGTCGTCGGGGGTGCCGTCGCAGTCGTCGTCGATGCCGTTGCAGATCTCGGGCACCCCGGGGTTGCGGAAGGGGTCTTCGTCGTCACAGTCGCCGTCTGCCGCCGTCCAGCCGTCGCCGTCTTCGTCGTCGGTGGGGGCGCTCCCGTCGCCCGCGCCGGTGTCGCCGGTGTCGGGGGTGCGGGTGTAGGTGAGGTGGGCCTCCTTGCCCGAGCAGCCCGCGAGGGCGGCCCAGAGGGCGAGGGTGGCGGCGGGCAGGCGGGGGGTCATGCGCGCTCCAGGATGGCGATGTGGCAGAGGGCCTCGTCGAGGCCGACGAGCCCTCCGGCGTTGTGTTGCAGGCCGACGGTGGCCTCGCGGCGGATCTGCTTGGCGCCGCCCTCGCCGCGGAGCTGGGTGACGAGCTCGTCGAGCTGGCCGAGGCCCGTGGCGGCGAGGGGGTGGCCCTTGCTCTCGAGGCCGCCGCTGGGGTTGACCGGCAGCGCGCCGTCCCAGGCGGAGGCGCCGCTCTCGGCCCAGGCGCCGCCCTGGCCGGGCTCGCAGAAGCCGAGGGCCTCGGTGGCCTGGAGCTCGCAGGCGGCCGTGGCGTCGTGCACCTCGGCGACGTGCACATCGGCCGGGGCCATGCCGCTCTGGGCCCAGGCGGCGGCGGCGGCGTGGTGGACCACCCCCGGCTCGTCGAGCTGGCGCCAGGCCCCGCCGGTGAGCACGCTCGCGCGCACCTTCACGGCCCGGGCCCGCACGGCCGGGTCGAGGCGGGCGAGACCTGCGCGGTTCACCACCAAGACCCCGGCGGCCCCGTCCGAGAGGGGGCAGCACATCGCCCGGGTGAAGGGGGCGACGACGGCCTTGTCGGCGAGCACCTCGTCGGGGCTGAGGCGGAAGCGGAGCTGGGCCCGGTCGTTGCGGCTGCCGTGGAGGTGGTTCTTGCTGGCGATGGCGGCGAGCTGGGCCGCCGTGCTGCCGTGGCGGGCCATGTGGTGGCGGGCCTGCATGGCGTGCACGTCGAGGAAGAGGATGCGCCAGGGGCTCGGGTCCCAGCCGACGCCGTGGGCGGCACCCTGGTCGGCGAAGAAGCCCTGCCACTCGCTCTTGTGGCGCTGGTCGATGCCCCCGTCGAAGACGGCGAAGGTGGCCTTGGGGTCGTCTGGGATGAGGGTCTTCTCGACGCCCAGGGCCAGCACCATGTCGGCGGCGCCGGCGGCCACGGTGTTGACGGCGCCGTGGAAGGCGGCCGAGCCCGTGGCGCAGCCGGCCTCGACGTTGACCGTGGGCAGCCGGGCAGCGAGGCGCCCCGCGCGCTGGAGCGGGTCGAGCACGGTCTGGCCGCGGATGTTGTGCTGGCCCCAGTGGCCCATCGCGCAGTTGCCGAAGTGGACGGCGCCGATGCCCTGGCCGTCTTCGAGCATGGCGTCGGAGAGGATGTTCTCGACGACCTCGGCGGCCAGCGAGCGGAAGTCCCGGTCGGGCCACTTCTGGAACGGGGTGCTGGCGGTGGCGACGATCCAGACCTCGGGGCGGGCTGCAGGCACGGGGGCTCCCTGAACAACGGGGCGGCGTGCCCCGGCGGGAGTGTAGCCCCGTGGGCCCGGTGGAGGGCGCCATGCAGGAGCAGCGCGGCGGTGGCCCGGCGGGGGCTCAGCTGCGCAGGGCCAGCTCCCAGACCTCGACCCGCTCCTTGGTCGTGCGCCGCCGGCCGCCGGGACCGGGCGCCGGCTTGACCCGCCGCTGGAGCTTCTGGACCAGGGTGAAGCGCCCCCGGGCCAGCTCGGCCTCGATGGGGTGGGGGGCGTCGGGCAGCACGAGGCTGGCGATGTTCGAGAAGAGCAGCACGACCCGGCCCGTGGGGGCGAGGGCCGCGGCGGCCTGGTCGAAGAAGCGCCCGAAGAGGCCCGGGTCGTCGTAGACCAGGGCGGCGTCGAGGGGGCTGTGGACGGGGCCGGGCACCCAGGGCGGGTTGAAGACGACGAGGTCGACCGGGCCGCGGGTGTCGCAGAGCAGGTCGCCGGTGGCCGTGTCGATGGGGGGCCGCGGATCCCGGCGGTCGCACTCGCGGTCGACCGACAGGGTGGCGTTCGGGTTGCGGTCGGTGGCCCGCACCCGGGCGAAGCCCGCCTTGGCGAGCATCAGGGCGAGGATGCCGCTGCCCGTGCCCACGTCGACGGCGCGCTCGCGGGGGCCCGTGTGCTGGGCCAGCCAGGTCGCGAAGAGCTCGAGGTGGATCGTGCGCTCGGGGGCGTAGGTGCCGTAGAAGGGATGGATGCGCTGGCCGAGCACGGCCATGGGCACCCCCTCGGTGTAGCGCTGCCAGGCCCGCCACATGTCCTGGAGGTGGACCAGCGGCAGGAAGGTGCGGCCGGGGCCCGGGTAGAGGTCTTCCAAGAATCCGATGCTTGCGCCATCTTCGACGTCGATGCGGCCGTCGCGCACCGGGGCCAGCAGCCGCTTGGCCACGGCGCGGTGGGCGGCGAGGGCCGACTGGCGGGCGGCGTGGTCGCCCCCCTCGGGCACGGGCATGCGGCGCTGGAGGGCGTCGAGAACATCGGCCCCGACACCATAGCGGTCTTCGAGGACGAGCAGCCCCCCGTCGGCCAGCCAGGCGGCGGCCTTGTCGGGCGGGGCCCGGCGATCGAGGGGACGGGCGCCGGCGGGCGACGCGGGAGCGGGACGAAGCAGGGGTGTGGACATGGCGCGGGTGCTAACGAGTCGCGCACCGGACGGGAGCGCCCAGCCCCCGGCGGTGCGAGGAGGTCACATGGCGCGGCGCGGCACAGGGCGGGGGGCACGGACGGCGGCCCTGCTGCTGGGGCTCATGGTCGGGGGCTGCACGGCAAAGTCGGAGCCGGCCGGCGACAGCGCCGCCGCCGGGGGCGCCGGGGACGGGCTCGACGAGGACCGCCCCCGCGACACGGGCAACGACCGGCCCATCGCCGACGACCTCCTGGCCGACACGGCCCTCCAGCCCGCCGTGCTCGCCGCCATCGAGGGGGCCGAGCGCGAGCTGCGGGTGGCCCAGTACACCATCTGGTCGGGCAACGAGACGGTCGACGCCCTGGTCGACGCCGTGGGCGCCGCAGCGGCCCGGGGGGTGGCGGTCTGGGTGCTGGCGGACGAGACCTCGGACGGCATCGAGACCCTGCTCGACGGGCTCGCGGCCCAGGGCGCCCAGGTCCAGCTCGACAGCCCCGATCGCACGACCCACAACAAGCTGTGGATCATCGACGACACGGCATTCTCGGGCTCCCACAACCTCTCGTGGAGCGCGCTGAGCAGCAACCGCGAGCTGAGCCTGCGCACGGACGATCCCGTGGCGGTCGGCGCCCTGCGCGACTGGTACGACGCCCTCTGGGCGGATCCGGCGGCGCTCCACCCCGTCGAGGGGGACGGCATCGCAACGGACGACGGGGTGATCGGGGCGGTCATCGGCTGCCTGGACGGCGCGACGGAGCGGGTGCGGGTCGTGATGTACGCGGCGGCCTGGGACGACCGCTACCCG
>CAXQUZ010000396.1:0-11818 GCA_964226865.1 Myxococcota bacterium
TGGGTCGCGCAGGCGTTCATCGTTCCGCCAGCGTTTCGGATTCGCGCGCGTCGGAAACGCTGGCGGAACGCTCGGCGGTGCGGCGCCCCAGGGCCTCGCGCTGCCCGAGCGCCGTATCCACCGCACCCACGTCCATCAGCGCGAAGCCGGCCAGCGCCAGCAGCACCAGCGCCGCCGCCGCGGCGTCCCCACTCCAGACCACCCTCCGGAGGCCCAGACACACCGCCCGCACCCTGGCGACCAGCCACAGCACGCCCCGGGTCACGCCCCCGTCGAAGCGCCCAGACCTCTGTGCGCGGCGGCTCACCCCCCACCTCGCGACGTCGAATCCCCTCTCTCCGGCCCCTCGCCACCGTGACAGTTTCCGTGCCAGGACGACCCCGAATCTGGGCAAGTTGACACGGTGGCCACCACCCGAGAACGGCAGTCAGCACAGCGTTCCAGGTGTTCGACCAAGTCCGAAAACTGCTTTGGGAGCAGAGGGTCGCAGGTTCGAATCCTGTCTCCCCGACCATTTCGCAAGCCGGCCCCGGGACCCCATCCCGGGGCCATTTTCGTTCTCAGGGGGCTCTGGCCGAGAAGCCAGAACATCAAAGGGTCTTCGCCATTCCACGGTGAGCTCTTTCCCCGTCAGGTACGAGTTCGATAGCGTCATTTCCAGCAGGTCCCGCTGTTCGAGGGGCGTTCGCTGAGAAAGCAGACCGTGAGCGCATCTTGCCAGTTCGATAAGCTGGAGCGCCTGATCGAGGGTCTTCTGGCTGACGCGGGCGAGCCGTTCGATGTCTCGGGCGGCCTCCCGCCGCAGCCGCTCCCACTCCGTGCGCTTCTCGTGGAAGAACTCGGTGGTGATGTTGCCTTCGAGCTTGTCCTCGTAGGCGGCCTCGATGAGCCGGCCGTACTTCTCCACCCGGCCGTGGGCGGCGTTCATCCGCTTGCGGATGTCGATCTCGACCTCGCCGTGCTGGAGGCGCAGGGTGTCGGTGATGCGCTGGGCGACGTCGGGGGTCATGTTGAGCGCCCGGAACTGCTGGAGGTACTGGGCGCAGACGTCCTCTTCCCGGATGAAGGCGTGGGCCTCGCAGCGCTGAGAGCAGCGGTAGGAGATGTCCTTCTGCTTCTTCTTCTCCGCGGTGATGGCGGCTCCGCAGTGGCCACAGGTGAGCGGGCCGCTGCCGTAGGCGAACTCCAGCACCTCGGGGCGCGTGTAGGGATGGCCCTCCATCCGGTCCTGCACGCGCTCGTACAGCGCCCAGTCGATAATGCGCGGGTCCTTGCCGTCGTAGACCTCGCCGCCCCACTCGAAGCGGCCGGCGTACAGTGACTTGCGGAGGATGGACTGGATCTGGCTCGCCGTGATCTTCCCGCCGCGCTTGCCCCGGAAGCCCTCGGCCGTGACGTGCTTGGCGATGCGGTTCAGGGACCACTCGCCCGTGTCGTAGAGCTCGAAGACCAGGCGCACCATCATCGCCCGGTCGGGGTCGAGGATGAGCCGGCTGCGTCCGTTCTCGCGCTTGTTGAGGTAGCCGATGGGCGCGGAGGACGGCCAGTAGCCATCGGCGGCCTTGTGGTGCATCCCCTTGCGGACCTCCTCGGAGAGGTTGTCGACGTAGTTCTTCGCCATGAGCACCTTGATGCCGTGGACGAACTTCTCGGAGGACCGGGACTCGTCGGAGAGCACCACGCCCTCCTTCACGAGGTGGACGTCGACCTTGAGCGCGTCGACCGACACCCAGTCCTTGAGGTTGCGGTACAGGCGGTCGGTCTTCTCGACCAGGACCACCGGCTGGACCTTCCGCTTCTTCCGCAGGAAGGTGAGCATCGTCCCGAAGGCGGTGCGGCCGGTGCGCTTGGCGGTCTCGACGTCGGTGTACTCCTGCACGACGTCGAAGCTCTGCTCGTCGGCGTAGGCGCGCAGCAGGTCGAGCTGGGCCGGGATGGAGTAGCCCTCGCGCTCCTGCTCGCGGGACGAGACGCGGGCGTAGATGACGGCCTGGCGGCGGACGGGTGCAGGGGTGGTGGAGCCCTTGCCGCGGGTGCTGCGGCGGGAGCGGCTTCGGGTGTTGCGACCGGGGGTCCGGCGGGGCATGATGCCTCCTTGTGAACACTGAACAGGTAATCAGGCACACCAAGAACTTGACGTAACCCCAGTGTTTTCGCAAGGCCTCGTTCGAAGCTGGCGGCAGCTTCTTCGAGGATGTCCATGGAGTCATCGTCTTCGTCGATGGAGGAGCCCCCTATGTCCACCCTGCAGTTGCGGCGCTTCGGCACCCCCGGCGCGCTGAAGACCATCCACCTGCCCTCGCTGGTCGCTCTTCTGGAGCGCGAAGGGGGCGGCTACGTCCGTGCCCGCCTCAAGCTGGTGCCCGATCCGTCTCGCTTCAACTACGACGCGCTGGCCAGCGTGCTCGCGAACCCGCAGGAGGGCTTCCCGGTCCGCCTGGTTGATGCCCTGCACCACATTCACGAAGTGGCGGACGAGCAGGGCATGGAGGCCATGCTGGAGCTCATCGACGAGCGCGGCATCCTGCTGGCCCACCTCCCCGACGAGCCCACCCCGGCCGACCTCGCCGTGCAGCTGTGGATGGTGGACCCGGAGCTGGTCGAGCGGGTCCACGCCGCGCGGGCCATCGCCAAGCCCAAGTCCTTCCTGTCGTGGGTGGGCCGGGGCGACATGCCCAACGCGGCGCCCGAGCCGGACGAGGCCACTCTCCGCGCGCTGGAGACCGTCTTCGACGACTACTTCGAGCGTCGCAAGCGCGGCCGCCACAGCCGCGTGTTCGTCTTCCACCGCCCGGAGGCCACCTACTTCCTCGTCCGCCACGGTCTTCCGATGGACCGCCGCGGCATCATCCGCGACGGGGAGTCCACGAGCAGCTTCGAGCGTCCCGAGCGCTACGATGTCATCAGCTACGTCCCCGCCCGCGACGAGCTCAACATCCACGCGCGGACGAAGGGCGAGCGCACCCTCTACCGGGAGCAGCTCGGCCAGCTCCTCTTCGGCAGCAAGGACTACTTCCCGGACGACGGTAAGTACACGCTCGCGCCGCTCGTGGAGCGCGGCATCGATGCCCTTGCCTGCGAGGACATCGACGGCATCGAGTGGGTGAGTCTGCAGGAGGTGAAGCTCTACTTCTCGGGCAACGCGCCCGAGGTCGTCACGCGCCGGGCCATGAACGGCGACCTGTTCGAGGTCTTCGACGCGAGCGGGTTCACGCTCGCGCACACGCCATTCCAAGCCAGCTTCCGGGTGAAGTTCGTGGGCTCGAAGCGCCCGCGCACGGTGAAGATCAAGGCCCCGAACGTCGCCACCTACACCCGCGAGGCGGACGAAGACCTGGTGTCCCGATGGCTCGCCGCGCGGGGCTTCCTCCGCCGGGCTGGCAGCGATGCTCAGGCGGCTTGAGGCGGTCTGGACCGTCCTGCGCGACCACCGGCAGCCGCGCTACCCCGATGCGGTCTGGCGAACGCTCCTCGGCGACGAGCACGCTCTGCTGGCGCCCCACCTCCAGGCAGTGCGCGGGCGGGCACGACACTGGCCGTGTGGCGTTCGGCCAAGCCAGGGCTGTGCGCGGCGGGTGGTCGAGCACGCTCCGGACGACGTGGAGGCGGTCTGTGGGGACCTGGAGCCCCGGTGCGATGCCGTCCGCCTCCGAGGCACGGACCTCGCTCTGCGGGCGCTGGATCTGCGGGCCATCGCCGAGCTCGTCGTGGCCACGAGCGGCCTACCCGTCGCCCGAGTGACGGTGGAGGGCGCGGCGGTCCTGGTCGGCCCCGTACCGGTCGGGGGCACTCGCCTGCTTCTCGCCTTCACGACGGCCACAACCGGACATCGCCTGACCGCGTTGGCCCAGGAGCTCCGCGACCGACACCCCGACGGGCCGCTCCTGCTGCTCGCGCCCCTGGCTGCTCCTCCGACGGGTCCGACGGCGCGTCTGCTGCGGATGCTCGAGGTCGAGCTCCTGCCCCTCGCCGATGTGGTGGTCGCGGACGGTGAGAGCCTCGTGGTGGACCTCTCCGCTTGGGCGCTCGGGCCGGGCTCCACACTCACCGGTCTCGACCCGCTGCCGCTGCTGGCCCACCGCCACCGCCTCGTGCTCGACCCAGCGAAGCACCGTGTCGGCTGGCAAGGGGCCTGGCACAGCCTCCAGCGGCGGCTGTACGCCGAGCGCCTGCTGCTCGCGCTGGCCCGCTCGCCCGGCACGGTGCTCCCGCGCATCCATGCCTTCGAGGAGGTGTGGCTCGGGCAGGACACAACCGAGGTCGAGGGCTGGGAGGTCGGGCTGCGGGGCCACAAGCGCAGCCTCTCCACCGTGGTTGGCAGCGACCTCATCCAGACCGTGCGCGGGGACATGTTCACTGGCGGCTACGTTCTGCGCCTCCCACCGGATCAGGTCGTCTTCGTGAGCGAGCCGCGGGAGTAGTCGAGCTGGAGAGCAGTGGGCCGCGGGGAGCCTCTGTGTACGCGCGAAGTGGAGAGAATTCGGGCCTGCCTCCCCTGTGAACACACGTTCAACACACGGTTCGACCGTGGAATGGGGCGGCGTCTCAGGGAGGGCAAGCCGCCCCACCTCCAGACCCGGCCGATTGGCACACGCTCAGACAACGCTGATGAACAGGGCCTTTCGGTACTTGCTGGGTGTCTCGCCACCGGACCATCCCGGCCGGCACGGCGCGACGACCGGTGAGTTCCATGCCTCTGTCCCTGTCTGCTTCCGCCACGCTCGTGGCACCGGTGCGCCGATGAGCCGCCGCTACAGCGCCCCGCCCCTTCGCCTGACCGACGAGAACGTCGAGGGCATGCAGGTCGCGCTCCAGAAGCTCGCGCCGTACCCCGTGACCCGCGAGATCGCCGAGGAGTCCATCTACAACCTGGTGCGCTTCTTCGAGGTGCTCCAGCGTTGGAAGGAAGAGAGCGACGCCAAGGAGCAGATGGCCGCCCGAGGCCTGGTCCCCACCGGTTCTTCCACCGACCAGCGAGAAGAACCATGAGCACGCTGTCGACGCTCACGCTCCCCTTTGAGGGCGAGCCCCTCACCACCCTGACCTGGGACGGCCAGCCCGCCTGGGTCTGCCGCCAGATCGGCGCCCGCCTCGACTACGCCAAGTCCGGCAAGCGCCTCGTCTCCCGCATCCGCCGCGAGTGGGCCGACGAGTTCATCGAGGGCAAGGACTACGTCATCCTCTCCGGCCCCGAGCTGGCCCACCTCAAGGCCTTCGCGGGACGCGGTACCCCGGGGGTACCCAGTCGTGCCGGGTCGCTGATGCTCCTGCTGGAGCCCGGCCTCCACCTCGTCCTGACCCGCACCGACAAGCCCATCGGCAAGCGGCTGCGGCGCTTCCTGGCCGACGAGGTGCTGCCCCAGCTCGCCCGCACCGGGGCCTACTCCCCCGACGCGCCGCCACGGGACACGCCGGACCTCGTGGTCGTCTCGCTGCCGGTGCGCGACCTGCCGCTGTCCCGCCAGCGGGAGGCCCGCCTCGCCCGCCAGGCCGAGACCCGTGAGCGCTGGGTGGACCTGTGCGACCGCCGGCTCAAGGTGGCCACCCTCCACCGCGCCATCGACCGCTGCAAGGACGAGGGCGAGCTCCCCGACGACGTGGCGGCGGCGCTGGAGGTCACCGCCGCCGAGATCGCACTGGGCGCAGACCTCTCCGGCCTCAAGCCCGCCACCGAGCGATGGGTGAGCCCCACCGAGATCGGCAAGCGCTGGGGCGTGTCGGCGAACAAGGTCGGCCGCATCATCACCAAGGCCGGCATCCGGGGCGACGAGCGCTTCAGCAAGCAGGTGATGAACAAGGCGCGCGGCCACAACCGGGTCGTCTTCTCCTTCGTCTACAACGCCGCCGGTGAGGCCATCATCGACGAGCTGCTCGCGGGCGAGGGGCGTGAGCCTCTCGACGCAGCGTGAGGGAGGACACGATGACGCTTCCTCAGCGCGCCCGCGCCCAGCGCCGCCTCACCGCCGGCCGCGTGCCCCGCATCGGCCTCCGCGAGCTCACCGCGGCTGCTCCGGTCCTGCGGGACCGGGGCGAGCCCCACATCGCCGATGGCCTGGAGGACGTGGCGGTGGCCTTCTGCACCGCGCTGGCCGACCACCGCCGGTCGACGGCCTACCGGGGGCGCCTCACGCCGCCGGTGGACCTGGGCCTGGAGCCTCTGCTCGTGGAGCTGCACGGCGCGGCGGACGTTCTCGACAGCGGGGACGCCGAGGCCCTGGCCGTCGCGAAGGGCTGCCGGGCGCTGGCCCACCGCCTCGAGGCCGTGCTGCGTCCTGCCGAGCCCGACCGCGTGCTGGTGCTCGTGAGCGTCGACCGGCTGGGGCTGGGTGAGCTCCTGGCCGGGAGCAACCCCAAGTACCGCGACCCCCACCACGTCCCCGCCGCCGAGCCCGACGAGGACACGATGCTCTTCCGGCGATGACCGAGGGGGCCGCCAGCTTCTACGTCGAGGTGTCCCGCTTCAAGGACGCCCGCGACGTGCTCCCCCGACCGGCGCGGCTCTCGTGGCCAGAGCTGGTGGAGCTGGTGGCCCCAGAGCGCCCCCCGGTCCGCACGGACCTCATCGCCGCCGAGGCCCGTCGCCTGCGCGTCGTCGAGCAAGCCACCCGGCTGCTGCTCGACGGTGCTGAGGCGACGGGCTGGCTCGGCGACCACCCCACCTGGCGTGCCCTCGAGCGCGCCGCCTGGACCGCTGGCCCCGACCCCGAGGACCGGCGCACCGCCCTCCTCGCCGCGGCCGACAAGGCCCGCGAGCACGCCCAGCGGAAGACCAAGATGCACCTGCCTTGCTGGAGCCCCGTGCGCTGCCTCCCCGCAGCCACGCGCGGCATCCTCGCCGTCGAGCACGTCACCTGCCTTGTGCTCGACTACGACGACGGGACCGACCTCGACGCCGCCATCGCGCCCTGGCTCGACTGGCCCGTGCTCGTCGCCACGACGTGGTCCCACACGCCCGCCGCTCCCCGCTTCCGCGTGGTGCTCGTCCTCGACCGCCCCGTGCCTGCGGAGGCCTGGCCCCGCGTATGGGCGTGGGCTGCAGAGCGGGCGGTCGGCACGGTCGACCCGGCCTGCAAGGACCCGAGCCGCCTCTACTTGCTGCCCGCCGTCCGGGGCCCTCGCGCTCCCTACCGCCGCATCGTCCATGACCCCGGCGGCCACCTGCTCGACCTCGACTGGGAGCGCCTACCGCCCGTCGAGACCACCACCCCGACTCCTGCGGAGCCCGCCAACCGTAGCCCCCGCACCCGTCCCCCTGCCGATGCGGCCCGTGCCCGCGCCCGGAAGATGCTGCGTCGGGACGGGGACGCCCGCCGACGGGCCGCGGACTGGCTCAGCGCGTCCACGGCAGGCCGCCGGGCCGAGAAGGTCCCGTGCCCCGCCTGCGGACGCCCCTCGGTGTGGTTCTGGCTGGAGCCCGGCGCCCTGTCGACGGCCCAGTGCCACCACAAGAAGTCCTGCGGGTGGTGGGGCCACCTCGACGAGCTCCTGGACGCCCACGGGAGTCGCAATGCAGGGTGAGGCCTTGGGGGGCTGGGTCTCCGCCGTGGTGGGCGAGCCTTCTCCTGCGTCAACCGGCCCCGCCGCTGACACCAGCTCCCTCGAGTCCCTGGTCGAAGCATCGGAGAACGCCGACGCCGTCTCGGACGCCGTGGGGCTTGTCGCCACCTGGCTCGCCGACGAGGCCGCACACGTGCGCGTCGCCGCCGCACTTCGCTCAAGCCCCGGCCCCGTGTCGGCGCTGCTCACGCGTTTGGGCGCCCGTCGTGGCATGAAGGGGCATGCCGAGAGTGTCCACCGCCTGCTTCGTCGTCTGGCCAAGGAGCAGGAGGCAGAGGCCCGCGAGCGCGAACAAGCCGACCGAACCACCAGACCTCCCGAAACCCGCGACCTGCGCGAAGTCCTTGGGCACGACGGACTGCCCCCGGGCCTCTGCTGCCCACCGGGGTGGCTCCTGGGCGTGGCAGGGCTTCAAGCCGAAGTCGTGGACGGGCAGGGAGAGGTCCGAGAGCTCGACGTCGCTCCCAGGCCCCTCGTGGTCACCGCCCGCTTCAAGAACGTCGCCGACGGGACCACCTCGCTCCGCATCGAGTGGCCCACGTCCACCGGCTGGACCCACCGTGTCGTGCCCCGCGGCACGGCGATGGACAGCCGGGCGCTCGTCAGCCTGGCCGCCTGGGACGCCCCGGTCCACAGCGACAACGCCCGCCACCTCGTCCGCTTCCTGACCGAGTTCGAGGCCGCCAACGCCGAGGCCCTGCCCGAGGCCCGCGTGTCCGCCGCGATGGGCTGGCAGGGCGAGCGTCTCGACACCTTCCTGTGGGGCCGCGCCCTCATCCGAAGCGGCGTCGAGGCCCGGCCCACCGCCGTCGAGGACCTCGCCCCCACCGAGCTGCGACAGGGCGATGTCTACCTGCTCGCTGATCCGGGCGTCGCCGAGCTCGCCGAGGGCTTTCGGGCCGCCGGCACCTGGGAGGGCTGGCTCGCCGCCGTGGACGCCGCACGGCCCTACCCGCTGGTCTGGCTGGCCCTCTACGCCGCTCTCGTCCCCCCGCTGATGCCCTTCCTGCCCACCCTGCCCAACTTCAGTGTCGACGTCGCCGGCGAGACCAGCATGGGCAAGACCACCACCCTGCGCTTCGCTGCCTCGACTTGGGGCTGCCCCGACGAGCGAGCCGGCGGCATCGTCCGCACCTGGGACAGCACGCGGGTGTGGATCGAGCGGGCTGCCGGCGCCCTCGGCAACCTGCCGCTCATCCTCGACGACACCAAGCGCGCCCGTCGCCCCGAGGACGTGGGCCGCACGCTCTACGACCTGGCCTCCGGCTCGGGGCGCGGCCGCGGTTCCGTCGGTGGGATGCGCGACACCGTCCGCTGGCGCACCGTGCTGCTCTCCACCGGCGAGGCCCCGGCGACCTCCTTCACCAACGACGGCGGCACCCGCGCCCGCACCCTCGCCCTGTGGGGCTCCCCGTTCGGCGGCGCCGACGAGCGCACCGTCGCCGCCGTGCGCCAGCTCACCCTGCAGGTCCTCCAACACCACGGTCACCTCGGTCCCCGGGCCGTCCGCTGGCTGGTGGAGGCCCCCGAGGCCCGCGCCCTCGTGCGCCAGCGCTACGCCGAGGCTGCCCACCGCTGGCAGGAGGCCGCCGACGGCCACCCCGTCGCCACCCGGGCCGCCCAGTACGTCGCCGCCCTCGAGGTGGCCGCCCGCATCGTCCACCGGGTGCTCGGCGTGCCCGGGCCCGAGGGCGACCCGATGGCCCACGCCTGGGCGGCGGTGTGCGCGGCCTCCGGGGACGCGGACCGGGCCTCCGACGCCCTGCGCGAGGTGCTGTCCTGGGCGGGCAGCCAGCAGGCCCGGTTCTGGGGGCAGCCGAACCACGGCAAGGCCGACGAAGGACCCTCCGGCGGCTGGCTGGGAGCCTGGGCAGCGGGGGACCACTGGACCCAGATCGCGCTGCTCCCCACCGAGCTCAAGGGCTACCTCGCCCGCCAGGGCTTCGACGCCGAGGCCGTCCTCCACACCTGGGCCGACCGGGGGTGGATCCGCACCTACCGCCGGCACCGCACCCGCCAGGTCATCGTGGCCGGCCGCAAGCTCCGCTGCATCGTCATCCACCGGGCCGCCTGCGATGCCGTGTCCGGCGAGTCCGAGCCCGCCGACGACGGGGCGGCCACCGATGCGTAGCCCCCGCCGGTGGAGAACCCTTCCCCACCATTCCCCACCGGGGTGGAGAAGTGGAGATGCCGTCCACCACGGCATCTTCACGCAGGTTCTCCACATTCCCCACCGGATCGCGGGCCATGCATGCGCTCCGTGGGGAGCCCCCGAGATCGGAACTTCGCCCCCCGCCGGAGATCGAGATCCCTCGCGCATGGGGGCCCCTCCGCAGGGGTGGAGAAAGTGGAGAACCCCTCCAAGAGACTCGTGCTGGCCGACCTTCTCTCGTCTCCACCCCGGTGGAGAACGGGTGGAGAAGTGGAGAACCTCGGCCGGCGCGCACGCCTGTCCCACCGCCACCCCGACGCCGTCAAGAGCTGTCGCACCCTTCCCAGGCTGGGGGGTGGCCCGAACCGGAGGCCTGGCCGGTCTCCGGGCGCCCTGGGGGCAATGGGGCTCCCAGGGCGTAGGGAGGCGCCCGGCTGGACGAGGAGCGTGGCCGCTATCGCCCCGAACTTTACTACTTTTCGAAGGCTTTTCTGCGGTTTCTTGACTGCTTTTACTACTTGTCTACCATGCTGCTTCCTGCTATCGAGGTTCTCATGCCCCGCCTTCGCCCCACGTTCGACTGGCCCCAAGTCGTCTTGGTCCTTCGCGAGAAGAGGAACCAGACACAGTCGGAGTTCGCACGGTCTCTGGGTTGCTCCTTGTCCACGGTGTCGAAGTGGGAGCGTGGGGAGAGCTGTCCCGTGGCCAAGCACCGGCGGAAGCTCGACCAGTTCGGCGACGACGCCGGCTTTCCCGCGTCGGAGTGGCCTGAACTCGGGCAAGAACACACCACTCGGAGTACAACTTGACTCGCAGTGCCGGAGAGACCGCGTCCAAGACCACGCTCAGGACCGTCGACCTGTTCTGTGGCTGCGGAGGGCTCACGCTGGGATTCGAGCTTCACCGCGGCACGGTGAAGTTTGAGACCGTGTTGGCGGCTGACGTGGATAGTGCAGCTCTGAGGGTGTTCAACCAGAACTTCAGGGCTGGCCAACACGTCGAGACCGGACGAATGGTCGACCTGTCCTGGTTCTCTCATCGCGCGGAGGTGCTGCTGTACTACTTGGCGCACATGTCATTGTGGAGCGGCGAGCCAACCCTGACGAAGGAGCTACATGCGCTGGGCTTCGCAGACTTCCTCTCGCGCATTCAGGCCGCGGACCTCAAGTTCGAAGAGACTTGTACGTCAATCGTAGCTGACGAAGACTACCGCGCGGAGTGGAGCAAGGTCGATTCCAAGGTCGCGAGCCTCGCCCTCTTCAAGGGCGCCATGACAAAGCTGGGGATCCGGTCCTTCTCTCGTGGCGAACTGGATTCTGCAGCTTTGCCTTGGAGGGAGGAGGTTGACCGATTTCGTATTCCTCAGAACCGCAGCCAGAACGACCCACACAATGCGCTATGGGCGTCGGCGGAGAGCCTCTGGGACGAACAAGTACAGAAGTTCGAGGAGGCCGCAGCAAAGAAGGGCCGCGGGCAGCACAGCACGGTGGCTGCGCGAATGGCGACTTTGGCGCATTTCCTCGGGACTACGCCGAGCGCCAAGCTTCGAGAGGCCTGGGTCGCTTGGAGAGCCACGCGGGACACCATTAGAGCGGCATTCTGCCTGCAGGCCGAGTCAGAGCTCGACAAGCTCTACGCCGCCGGAAACCGGGTCCATCTTGTACTCGGTGGTCCTCCCTGCAAGGGGTGGAGTCGCATCGGTCGTGCGGTCATCGAGTCTCTGCGGGACCAGGGCGTACATGCCTGGGCGTCCAAGGAATACGGCGATGAGCGCAACGCTCTGCTGCACAAGTACGTCCTGTTCCTCGACGCCCTACGCCCTCGGGCATTCCTCTTCGAGAACGTAGCCCACTTCACGTCATCCCTTCGAACGCCGGATGGATCGGTGAACGCGGCCTCGGTCTTGGAGGATTCAATCAACGAGCTCGCGTCCGGAGACCTCGACTTCCATGTGGAATCGAAGATCGTGCGCACTCGCGAGCACGGTGTCCCTCAGGACCGAGAGCGGTTCATCATGGTCGGAATGCGAGGGAACGGGGAGTCTGTCGGTTGGCTCCGTGAGTTTTTCCACGACATTCCGACCTACGAGGAGGAGGTCCCGCTCAAGAC
>CAXQUZ010000397.1:0-6726 GCA_964226865.1 Myxococcota bacterium
ACCTGGATGAGCGCCGGGGGGGCCGCCGGCCAGGGCGACGGGACCGGTCGGTGCACCGGGGGCGCGCCACAGGCGCCCGTCCCGCCCCAGGCGGGGGCCGCGCAGAGGGCGGCCCGGGCGGCAGCGAGCCGGGCGGCCGAGACGGGCCCCGCGGGGAGGGCGGGGCGTCCCCAGCCCAGCAGGGCGTGGAGGCCCGCATCGACGGGATCGAGGGGCCGCGGCAGGGCCGACCCTGTGGCGGACCGGCGCGTGCGGCGATCCGGCAGGACCGGTGGGGCACAGCCGGGCGCCGCGACCCGCTGGCTCGTCAGCTGCCAGCCGGGGCCCTGGGCGGCGACCAGCACGGCCAGGGCGGCGGGGTCGGGGGCCTGGGAGAGGCCGTGGGCCCACTCCACCGGCCCGCAGGGGGCGGCGGCGGTGGCGGCAGACGCCCCGCCCACGGCCAGGGCCAGGAGGACCGCGGCGCGCCGCGCGGGACGGCTCATGGCGCAGCCCCCGGCGGCACCCGCACCCACCGCGCGGCGGCCGCGTCGAGCGGCCCGCAGGGGGCAGCGGCCACCGGGGCGGGGCGCCGGAGGCGGGCGAGGAGCCGCCGCGCGGCGGTGACCGGAGCGACAGCCGCCGGCGCCCTCAGGGCAGCCTGGGCCGCCGCGCCATCCCAGGGCGGGGCCTCGGCCAGAGCTCCCTCGATCATGACGGCCAACACGCTGTTGTCGTCCCCCCACCACGACCACGCCTGGCCCCCCAGTCCGGCCGCCCAGCGCGCCAGCGCGGCCTCCCGTGCCCGCTGGTCGCTCGGGTCGGGACAGGGCCCGGGCGTCCAGCTCAGGTGGAGGCTGCCGGGGCCGGCAGGGGCCGCCAGGATCGGGGCCGAGGCCGGTGGCGGTCCGGTGGGCAGGGCCGCCTCCGGCGGGGCGGCCGGTGCGGGCAGCGCGGGCCAGACCGGGGCCCCGTCGGCGCCCGTGGCGGCCAGCGCCGGGGGCAGCACGACGAGCACCTGGCGCGGGGTCCACCAGGCGTCGAGGCCCGGCAGCCCCGTGCCGTCCGGCTGGCGCGGATCGCCGGGATCCGCCGGGCCCAGCCGCGCGGCGATGACGGGCGCCGTCGCGTCGGCGGTGGCCCGGGCCTCGGCCGCCACCACGGCCCACTGCCGCGTGAGCAGCGCCCCGCCCCGGCGCGCCGGGGGCACCGGCCGGAGCCGATCCGCGACGAGGGCGAGACCCGGCCCCACCGCCTCGGGCGGCAGCACCACGAGGCCGCCCACACCGTCCCGCTCGGTCCAGCCCTCGCTCCAGCCCCCCAGCCGCTCGAGGGCGGCGTCCCAGCCGCCCGGCGGGTGGCCGTCCGCGGCGGCATAGCTGAGGTGCTCGACGAGGTGGGCGCCACCGGGCGTCACCCCGTCGGGCCGGTCGACCCACGACAGCACGAGCACCACCCCGGGCGGCCCCACGCGCGCCGTGACCGGCAGCCCCGGCAGGGCCTGGGCGAGCTCGTCCGGGCCGAGGCCTGCGGCCCCGGCTGGGTGGCCGCCCACAAGGAGTGCGGCCACGAGCGTGCGCAGTGCGGGGAGCATGTGCCAGCCTCGTGCCAGGTGGAGGGGCGCCGGCGCTCGCGGTCGGGCAGCCGTTGCCGGGGCGGCCATCCGCGATAGCGGGCCCGCCACCGCGGCGCCCCGTCCGGCACGCCCCGAGGGAGAGACCATGAGCGACGCCAGCCCCACCCTGCTCCAGCTTCTGCAAGAGGGCAAGGTCCGCCAGTTCAACGCCAAGCGCGGCCGCCGCGCCCGGCTGGAGTTCTTCGCGGCCGACCTGTCGGGCGTCGATCTCACCGGTGTCGACCTCTCCGGCGCCCACCTCGAGAAGGCCGATCTCTCCGAGACCAACCTCAGCGACGCCATCCTCGTGCGGACCAACCTCACGGGGGCCGACCTGTCCTCGACCAAGCTGAGCGGCGCAGAGCTGGGCCAGGCCAAGCTGCGCGAGGCCTGGATCGAAGACAGCGACTTCTCCGACGCCAACCTCATGGGCGCCGACTTCTCCGACGCCGACGTCCACCGCACGGTCTTCGGCGGCGCCTCCCTCGGCGGCACCCGCTTCAAGCGCGCCACCCTCGAGGGCTGCACCTTCGACGGGGTCGACGCCCACGAGCTCAAGCTCAGCGGCGCCGCCGTCAAGGACTGCAGCTTCAAGGCGGCGGAGCTGCGCGAGCTGAGCATGAAGGGCGCGGCCGTGACCGGCGGCAGCTTCTACGGCGCGGATCTCAGCAAGGCCAAGCTCCGCGAGACCACCTTCGACGGCGTCACCTTCGACGAGGCCGTGCTCAACGGCACCGACCTGCGCGAGGCGGTCTTCACCCGCTGCCAGCTCGACGGCACCGACCTCTCCCGGGCCGATCTGCTCGATGCGCGCTTCGACGAGACCGAGCTGGACGACGCCGTGCTGCTCGAGGCCGAGGTCGAGCCCGCCCTGCTGTCCCGGGCCATGCCCATCGTGCCCGAGCTGGGCACCCCCCACCTCGCCGACGCGGCCTTCGCCACCACGGGCACCTCGGTGGCCGCCACCTGGACCGAAGAGGACGACGACGGCCGCCAGTGGGTGCGCGTGGGCGTCGGCATCTTCGGCACCGATGGCTTCCAGGATGCCCCGGCTCTGCCCATTCCCGGAGAGCTGGTCCTGGCGACGGCCCTGGCCGCCACCCCCGACGGCTACGTGGTGCTGACCCTGGTCGAGCGCCCCGGCGGCGTCGCGACCCACCTCTTCCCCGTCCACCCGGGCCAGACCCCGCTCATCGGCACCCCCCGCCGCATCGAGCTGCCCTACCGCCCGCTCGTGCGGCCCATCCTGCGCTGGGAGGACGGCGCGCTGCTCATCTACGGCCTCGCCTCCGGCAACCCCGCCGCGCTGACCGTCATGAAGGTGGGCGAGGGCCGTGAGCTCGAGATCTGCCACGCGAGCGCCGCCGGCACGGCCCGGGGCTTCGCCAGCGACCACGCCCCCGTCGTGCTCAGCAAGGGCGGCACCCTCTCGGTCACCACCCCCCGGGGCCCGGCCGGCCTCACCAGCGCCCCGGGCGAGTTCCCCGGCCGCAGCTGTGGTGTGAGCGCCGGCCCGGACGGCACCCTCGCCCTGGCCTGGGTCCCCGGCACGGGCAAGGGGCTCAAGGTCACCACCGCCCGCCCCGGCAAGGTCGAAGAGGATGATCTCATCGACCGCAAGACGCCCACGGGCTTCCTCGACGCCATCCACGGCGGCGGCCAGCACTGGGCGGCCTTCCTCCAGCCCGATCTCGAGACCGGCGTCGGCCTCGTGGCCCACGTGCTCTCCATTCCCGAGCTGCAGCGCGCCACCCTGGCCGACGACCAGCTGCGCGGGGCCCGGGTCGTGCGCCTCGCCACCAGCGGCCCGGAGGCCAAGGCCGATGTGGCCGTCGCCATTGTGGTCTGGGACGACGGCGCCGCCTCGGCCTGGACCCTCGGCGCCGCGCCCGCGCGCTGCTGGACCGCGTGAGCCGGGGCCGCGCCGGCCAGGCCGCGGTCTGCTTCCACGGGGTGCTCCGCACCGGCCTCTCGATGACCTTCGTCGCCCGCCACCTCCGGCGGGCGGGCTGGTCCACCGTGCTCCAGCCCACGCTCCGCTATGAGCTGGCGCCCATCGAAGAGATCGGCGCCCGGGCCGCCCACCGCATCCGCGAGGCCAGCACCCGGGCCGGCGGCGGCCCCGTCGACGTGGTGACCCACAGCATGGGGGGCCTCGCCCTTCGGGCCGCCCTCGCCCACCGGCCCCCGCTGCGCCGGGTCGTGATGCTCTCGCCCCCCAACCAGGGCGCCGAGATGGCCGGCCGCTGGCGGTCGCGGCTGCCGGTCCACCAGCTCGGCTGGGACCCCTTCGGCCCCCTGCTGCCCGACCAGGCGCCCCGGCTGCCCACCCCGGAGGGGCTGGCGGTCGACGTGGGCATCCTGATCGGGGGCCGCGGCGCCGACCGGGGCTACAACCCCTTCCTCGACGGCGACAACGACGGCAAGGTGCGGGTGGTGGAGGCCGAGCTGCCCGGGGCCACCGAGCTGCGGCGGGTCGCGGCCCGCCACCCGGAGGTCGTCTGGCGCCGGGACGTGCTGGATCTCGCCGTGCGCTTTCTGCGGACCGGCAGCTTTGGGGAAGACGGCCACCTTCCCGCGCTTCCCGGCTGATCCAGCCCATGCCCGCCGCCGCAAGACGGTGCCTCCCGGCCGGCCCAGACAATAGGGTCCGCGCGCAACCCCTGGAGGTCACCGTGTACGCACCCCGCCGCATCCTGGTCCCTGTCGACTACTCCGACGTCTCCCGCGCCGCCATCTCGGCCGCGCTGCAGCTCGCCGCCCAGAACGCCGACCAGTCCGGCACCCGCGTGATCATGCTGCACGTCCAGCAGAACCTCGCCCAGGAGCTCCAGGACGCCATCGTGCACGACCCGGACGGTGACGCCATCGAGAAGGGCATCGCCGCCTCCGAGAGCGCGATGCGCGAGGCCGCCGCCCTCGAGCTGAAGCGGGCCGCCGACGCCGGCCGCGCCCTGCCCGAGGTCGAGATCCAGACCCATGTTGCCGGCGGCGACTGGGTCGACGTGGCCCTCCAGCTCATCGACGAGCACGAGATCGACGTCATCGTGGCCGGCACCCACGGCGGCCCCTCGGGCATCCGCGGCTGGCTCTTCGGCAGCGCCACCGAGCGCCTCGTCCACCACGCGACCTGCTCGGTCTTCGTGGTCAAGCCCAAGGGCTTCCCCTACCTGACCGACTGAGGGCGCTCTGGCGCCGCCGCGGCCTCTGCGCCCGGCAGCGCCGCACAGGCGCCCGCCATGGCCTCGGCGGCCGTGGCCAGCGCCGCCAGCTCGTCCCCGGTGACGACGCCGCCGCGAACGAGCCGCTGCTCGACGAAGGCGCCGTCGTCATCGTCGTCTTGGAGGACTGCGAGGGTCGCGCCGCCGACGGTGGTCTGGAGGGCGCAGGCGACGCGGGGGCGGTCGTCTCGGTCGCGCACCACCAGGGTGCCCGGCCAGGGCCAGGCCCAGCGCCCGCCCTCGGCGAGGGGCAGCGGCAGGCCGCGGGGGCCCCGGACGCCGTCGATGACGAGCACCACCTCTTCGTGGGCCTTGCGGAGCCCCTCGTGGGCGGCGAGGCGGGTGCCGCCGAAGCGGGCGGCGATGGCGGCGGCCCGGTCTTCGGCGGGCAGCGCGCGCAGGGCCGTGCGGAGCTGGCGGGCCGGAGCCCCCGTGAGGCGCACGGTGGCGGTGGCCGTGTCGCCCGACCAGCGGCGCTCGATGGTGGCCTGGGCGGGCACCCCCGCGGGCAGTGCCGTGCGGCCGGGGGCCAGGGCGGGGGCGCCGCCGAGGGCCGCTGAGGGGGCGGTCGTGCGGCAGTCGGGGCAGCCGGGCTGGAGCCAGTGCACCGTGCCGTCCCGGGCCACGAGGCGCACGACGGCCTCGGTGTAGCCCACGGGCATGGCCGGGTCCCAGCCCTGCTCGCCCGGGGGGCGCACGGGCATGGGGGTGGCGTCGAGCTTGAGCTGGCGGAGGTAGCGGGCGAGCAGCAGGGCCTGCTCCCAGGGGGTCGCCATGCCGCTGCGCTTGACCGTGACCAGGGGGCGCGCGAGCAGCTCGCTCTGGGGCAGCGCCTCTGGGCCGGGGGCCCGCCGGAGGGTCTCGTCGAGCCAGGTGGCCACCTCGAAGGGCAGCGAGGGGTCGAGCTTCCGGCCCTTGAAGTCGACCGGCAGCCCCGGCTCGGGCAGGCTCGCCCGCAGCGAGGCCCAGGCGACGAGCTGGAGGAGGTGGTCGCGGCTGTCGATGACCGGCGCGCCGTCGAGGCGGGCCAGCCGCCAGGCAATGGCGCCGTCGGGGAGCGGCACGAGCCCGCTCGCCGGGTCGGGATCCAGCCGCGGCCCAGCGGCCCCGGCACGGCCCGTGCGCACCTCGTCCTGGCCGCGCACCACCGGCCCGTCCTGGGCCTGGACCACCAGCTCGGCCCCCGGCGCGAGCACCGCCAGCGAGAGGCCCGGCGCCTGGCCCTGGCTCTGGGCCGCGGCGCTCCGGAGCACCCCGGCGACGGGCATCGTGGGCAGGGTCCAGCCCCAGGCCACCTCGACCGGCCCGCCCGGCGGCGCCGTGTGGACACAGCCGTCGGCGAGCACCGTGGCCGTGGGGCCCGGGCAGTCGCGTGCCGTGGCGCCCGGTGGCCAGGCCACGCCGAGCTGCTCGCCCGGGGCGAGGGTGCGGGTGTAGGCCCAGGTGGAGGTGCCGGCGGGGGGCTCCTGGGTCGACCAGGCGGTGCCGCCGTCGGGGGTGAGGGAGAGCCGCAGGCCGAGGGTGCCGCCGACGGGCGGGTGGCCCGGGGGCACGACCGCCGCCGCCGTGGAGGACAGGAGCACCGGCGCGGCCGGTGGGGGCCCGCCCGGCTGGTCGACGCCCGGGGCCCGGATGCGCAGCCACTCGACCGTGCTGCCGGTGGGGGCCCGCCAGAGGCCGGCGGGATCGTCCCAGCCGAGGGTGGCCGTCACCGCGTCGCCGGGCCGGAGCTCGGGGAGCCGCAGGCGCGGGACGAAGCGGCCCCCTCCCGCGCCGCTGCTCTCGAAGTCGACGGCCAGCCGCTCGCGTCCCACCGCGGTCGGCCGCCCGTCCCCCCGCCGCAGCACCACATCCATCCGGTCTGGGGCCCGATCCGCGAGATCGAGGGCCAGGCGTGCGCAGTCGGCCGCG
>CAXQUZ010000398.1:0-4989 GCA_964226865.1 Myxococcota bacterium
GGCCATTGTAGAGAAACACGCCGCCGTTCTGGCGGGTGGTGCGCTCCCGGTCCCAGCGGGGCGCGCTGACGATGAGCTCGTCGCTGCCGTCGCCGTCCATGTCGAGGCCCCGGACCACCTGGGTGCCGAAGCGGTCGTCGGGCTGGTCGCCGAGGAGGCTGCCGGTGCTGTCGGCCACGGACTGGCTGTCGCTGGCTGCGACCGCGAAGCTCAGCACCTGGCCCGTGCGCGGGGCGCCGGCGATGAGCCCGTCGTCGGTGGCGAGCACGGCCCAGTCGGGCCCCTCGCGCAGGGCGCCCCGGACCGAGGCCCAGGCGTCGAGGGGGCTGAGGGTGGCCGTGCCCTCGGTGGCCAGGTCGCTGCCGTCGATGACGTTGACCAGCGCGGCCGCGAAGTCCTCCTGGCAGCCCACCCCCACACAGTCGCCCCCACAGCCGGCCAGTCCCGCGAGGGCGGCCGCGCCGGAGAGGGCGAGGAGCGGGGCGGGGCGGGGCACGCGCTCAGTTCTCGGGAGCGGGGGGCACCGGCGGCGCGGCCTCGGTGGGGATGCCCTCGGGCACCCGCTCGACCACGTGGATCTCGACCCGGCGGTTGCGGGCGAGGCTGGCGGCGTCGTCGCCCGTGAAGCGCGGGCGATCCGGGCCGTAGCCCTGGGCCTGGAGCCGTGCGGGGGCCACGCCGGCCGCCACGAGGTAGGCCTGGACGGCCTCGGCGCGGGCCTGGCTGAGGGCGCGGTTGGCGGCGGCGTCGCCCGTGGCGTCGGTGTGGCCCTGGATCTCGAGCAGCAGCAGCTCGGGGTGGGCGACGACCAGGGCGGTCAGCTCGTCGAGCAGCCCGTGGGAGCGGGCGTCGATGGTGGCCGAGCCCGTGGCGAACTGGACCCGCTCGTTGATCGAGACCCGGTCGCTCTCGAGGGCGATGCGCGGCATGGGCGCCGGGGGCGGCGGCGGCGGCGGGGCCGGGGTGTAGCCGTCGGCCGGTGCCTCCGACCAGCGGGGGGCCGGCGCCTCGGTGTAGGCGACGCCGTCGGCGCTGCCCGGCGTGAGGGGGCCGTCGATGACCCGGGTGGCGACCGTGCGGGTCTCGGCGAAGCCGTTCTGCAGGGTGGCCTTGACCTCGTAGAGGCCGGGCGTCACCCCGTGCACCGCGGCGTTCGTGAAGGCGTCGACCACCCCGAGCTCGACCCCGTTGACCGTGATGGTCGCATACGAGCCCGTGCTGTTGCGGATGGGCAGCGAGGTCGCCGCGGGGTCGACCACCGGCGCCGGGTCGGCCTCTCCGGTGGGGGCGAGGGTCGCGCCGACCCGGGCCGGCGAGACCCAGATCTCGCGGAAGTTCTCCATCTTCCCCGTCGACTGGGTGGCGTCGACGACGAAGGTGGTGGTGCGGCTGGGGAGCCGGGGGTGGGCGTCGACGGGCGGGGTGGCGTGGGCAGCCGAGAGGGCAGCGCTGAGAATGACCAGGTTCACGGGACTCTCGCTGGGGTTGCGCTCTCGGGCTGCCGCGCCGACGCCGGATCAGTCGGTGATGACCGTCAGGCCCGAGTAGCTGGCCAGTTCCTTGGTGATGAGCGGAACCGACGGGTTGGCGTTGTCGTAGCTGGCCTCCTTCACGAGGCCCAGGCCCTTGACGTACCAGTACTCGAAGTAGCCTTCGGCCGGGACGGTGACGCCGAGCGGCGGGAAGCCAGAGCTGGTGAAGGAGTTGATGATCTTGTAGGCGTCGACGGTCTCACCGGTGGCGAGCACCATCGAGGAGATGCCGGCCTCCTGCATGGTGCCGGTTAATGTGACGGGGCTGGTCTGGGGGGCGGAGGTGCCGCTGCCGTCGTCCATGTAGACCGTCATCGTGCTGACGTAGGAGTAGTTCCAGGCGCCGATGGAGCCGACCCAGCTCTCGGGGGGCAGGTACTGGCGACCGGGGGAGAGCTCGCTGCCGTACTCGCCGACGAGGGGCAGGATCTCGAAGAGCACAGTCTCGAATGTGCCGTCGTAGTCGTGGACGAAGAGGCCCTCGCCGTCGGTGTCACAGCCGATGTTGAAGGTCAGGTCGTAGCCGCCAGTGGAGGTGTCGACGACCTCCTTGACCGCGTAGACGTCGCCGCTGGCGGCCATGGGGTGGTCGGGGACCACGCCCAGCGAGGTCATCGTGCCGGTGCCCGTGCCGCCCTGGAAGGTGACGGCGAAGTTCTTCGTCCAGCCGGGGACGTGGACCGGATCCCACATGTTCTCGCAGGCGCTGGGGCCGCCGTCGTCGCCGCCCTCGTCGCCGCCGTCGGTGCCGTCCGTGCCGTCGGTGCCGTCCGTGCCGTCGGTTCCGTCGTCGCCGTCGGCACCGTCATCGCCGTCGGCACCGTCGTCGCCGTCGGCACCGTCCTCACCGTCAGCGCCGTCAGCGCCACCGCTGTCGGTGCCGTACTTGAGCGTGCCCTGGTCGAGGCTGCCGCCACCGCAGGCGAAGAGGGGAAGCAGCAGGAGGGGGATGAGGCGCTGGGCAGCCATGGGGTCTCCTCGGGGGTGCCCGACAGTCGCGGCGCAAGGAGCGCACCGGGGGGGTGTCGTGGCAGAGGGGGATTGGTAAGGGGGCAGGTCGGAAAGATGGCGGTGGCGCGGTCTGCGCGCCGGGCACCCGCCGCCGGGCCCCTGCTGAGGCTCGCCAGGATGGCGACAGCAAGGGCGTCTTCGCGGGCTTGGGGGCCAGTGTCGATGCGACGGCTTCGTCGGAGGGAGCGGGGCACCGGCGAGGACTCGTCGGCGGCCGCCCCCAGGACGGAGGCACGGGGAGCTGCGGGCAGGGCCCGCGACCGCGGCGGACGGGGAACGGTGTACGGTTAGCACGCCGCTTCCGCGAGCCGCAACGGTGTTGTCATCCCGCTGCCAGGGGCAATCTCCCGTACTCGCGCCCCCACCTGCGCCGGAGCCGCCATGTCCGACCCCCGCTTGCCTGCCTCCCCCGCCGCCCCGGTGCCCGCCCAAGGCGACGCCGGGCCGGGGGACGACGAGACCCCCGTCGCCGCGCTCCAGGCCCTGGTGCTCGACTTCTCCCGCGAGCGGGACTGGGGGCGCTACCACAACCCCCGCAACCTCGCGATGGCCCTGAGCGTCGAGGCGGCCGAGCTGCTCGAGCTCTACCTCTGGAGCGCCGACGACGGCCCCCAGCCGCCGGTGGCCAGCCGGCGCCCCAAGGTGGCCGAGGAGCTGGCGGATGTGGCGATCTGCCTGCTCAACCTCAGCGCCCATGCCGGGGTCGATCTGTCGCGGGCCGTGCGGGCGAAGCTGGCCCGCAACGCCGAGAAGTACCCGGTCGACCTGGCCCGGGGCCGCCTCGAGAAGTCGACCGAGCTGGGCTGAGCGCCAGCGCTGGCCGATGCCGGTGGGCTAGACGGCGTGGGCCCGGAGGAAGGCGAGCACCGGGGGGAAGACCTCGCGGTGGGCATCGATGCCGGCGACCATGTCGATGTGGCCGTAGTCGTGGCCCATGCCGCCCGCGCGACCCGCCAGCAGCCACCGCCGCGGAGCCCCCGGCGGCCCGGCGCGCCAGGGGGCCACCCGGTCCGGGGGCGCGACCCGGTCGGCCCGGCCGGCGACGGCCATGACGGGGCAGTCCATCGTGGCGGGCACCGTGGCGTAGTCGACCCGGCCGTCGCGGGAGCGGAAGGCCCCGGCCCGCAGGGCGTCCTGGAGCTGGGCCAGCTCACCTCCCGTGATCGGCGCGATGGCCTCGTGGATCATGCCCTGGCGGGTCTCCGGGGCGATGGCGCCGGGCGGGGCGATCATGGCCTCGATGGCCAGGGCATCCTCGCGGAGCCCGGCCGCCCGCACGGCCGGCGCGGTCGGCACCCGGGGCAGCCCCCGACCGGCGCCCATGGTCGCGCGGCTGAGCTGCATGAGGGGGTCGGGCCCGGTGAAGCGCAGGGGGGAGCCCATGGCGACGACGGCCGACAGGCGACCGGTGCCCGCGGCGGCGGCGTGCACGGCGGTGATCATGCCGCCCATCGAGTGGCCCACCACGGCGACCCCCCGGCCGTCGCCCCGGGCTGCGCGCACGGCATCGAGGGCGGCCGTGAGCTCGATCTGGCCGTGGTGGTCGAGCTCGCGGCGCCGCGGCGGCCCGCTCTGGCGGCGTCCGGTGCCCTGGCGGCCGCCGAGGTCGAGGGTCCACAGGTCGAAGCCCGCGGCCGCGACGGCCTCGGCGAGGCTCGTGCCCCGGGGAAAGCCGAAGAAGGTCGAGCGGCTGGCGAGGCCGTGGACCAGCAGCACGGGCGGGCCCGGTGCTGGGCGGGCGCGGACGAGGCCGTGCGCCCCCCCGGGCGGCACGGGCGGTGGAGCGGCAGGCCCCGCCCCCACCAGCAGCGCCGCGCCTCCGAGGCCGAGCCCGCGCAGCAGCGCACGGCGGGTCGGGCTCATGGCCGGTCTCCGGGCGCGGGGGCCTGGGCGGCGGCCCACCGGGCGAGGGCGCTGGCGGGGCGGGGATCGGCGAGCAGGTCGGTCGCTGTGGCGTCGGTGGTCCAGCCCCGGAGCATGCCGAAGCGCAGCCAGCTCGCCGTCTCCGGGAGCGGGGGCAGGGCCTCGACCGGGGCGCGCTCGTCCGCGGCGCCGAGGCCCACCCACAGCGGCAGCGCGAGCCTCGCGAGGGGGGCGGACCAGCCGGCGGCATGCCGCGCCTGGAGGGCGTGGAGCACCGCTGCGCCGATGCGCTGGTCGAAGACCGCAGCCGCGGGGGCCGGGGCCGTGCCCAGCAGCAGGGGGAGCACGGGGTGGCCCGACCAGTGGGCCTCCTGGAGCCGGGGCAGCCCGAGGTCGACCCCGCCGGGTGGCACCTCCTGGTCGAGCAGCCAGGCCTGGAGCGGGGTCTCGCCGAGGGCCAGGGGCACCCCGAGCAGGGCCACCGCCCCTGGGCGCCAGGGCGGGGCCCCGCCGGGGGGGGCCGCGAGGGCGTCGAGCACCCCGAGCCCGCCCAGGGCGTGGCCCACCACCAGCGCCGGCGGCG
>CAXQUZ010000399.1:0-7110 GCA_964226865.1 Myxococcota bacterium
CGTCCGATCTGGCGGTCGGGGCAGGGGGCATGGTGGGTCCCGGGGGCCGCGGGCAGGGGCCGCGGTCACGCCCGGGAGGGTAGCAGCTCTGCGGTGTGGGCGCCCAGGGCCGGCGCCGGGGCGTGGAGCCAGGAATGGGGGCCCGGGAAGGGCGGCGCCACCCGGGCTGCGGTCCCCGCGCCCACCACGTGGCCGCCCTGGCGCAGCACGGCGGCCTCGAGGGCCTCGGCGGGCGTGAGCACGGGGGTCACACAGGCCCCGCCCAGCCGGGCGGCCCAGTGGTCGCGCGACTCTGCCAGAAAGGCCTGCTTGAGGTCATCCTCACTCATCGGCACCGAGAGCCCCAGCCCGTCCGCGAGGGCCGCCTGGAACTTGCCCTCGATGGCGCCGACCGCGACGAGCCCGCCGTCCCCGCAGCGGTAGACCCGGTAGACCGGCAGCCCCCCCGTGAGCACCCCCGCCCCGGGGGCCGGCGCGCGGCCGGTCTGGGCGACCTCACCGAGCACGGGCGCCATCAAGGCCAGCGCCCCCGCGGTCATCGAGACGTCGAGCCAGTCGCCCGCGCCGGTGCGCTCGCGGGCGTAGAGGGCCGCGGCGATGCGCAGGGCCGCCGTGAGCGCGCCCCCCGCGATGTCGGCGACCTGGACCGGCAGCGGATCGGGCACCCCCTCGTGGCGGGCCGCGAGGGACAGGGCGCCCGTGTGGCCGAGGTAGCCGATGTCGTGGCCCGGCAGCGCCGCGGCCGGCCCCGCCTGGCCGTAGCCCGAGATGCTGGCGATGATGAGGCGGGGGCAGTCTCGGCGCAGCGCCGCGGGATCCAGGCCCAGCCGGGCCATGACCCCGGGGCGGAAGCCCTCGATGAGCACGTCGTAGTCGCCCCGCGCCAGCACCGCCCGCACCCGCGCAGCGGCGCCCGGGGCCGAGAGGTCGAGGGCGATGCTCTGGGTGCCGGCGTTGAGCAGCTCGAACCAGATGCCGCGCCCTTCGGCGTTGAGGGGCGGGATGTGGCGCAGATAGTCACCCACCCCCTCCTGCTCCAGCTTCACCACCGCGGCACCGAGGCCCCGCAGGTACCAGGAGCACATCGGACCGGGCAGCAGCCGGGAGAGGTCGAGCACCCGCACCCCGTCGAGGGGCTTCATGCCGCGCGCTCGCCCAGGGCGTCCTGGATGCGGAGAAGGAGACCCACGTCCCCCGAGATGCGCAGCCGGCCGTCGGCGAAGGCCCGCAGCGCGGCGATGCGGCCCCCGATGCAGCTCTCCCAGTCGGCCACCGCACAGACCACCGTGCAGTCGCGGGGCCCCGTGGGACCGGCCGCGGCGATCACGGCCCCCTCGGTCGACACGAGGTCGAAGACCCCGCCGCCCGGGCCCCGGATGTCGAAGCGCACGACGACCCCGTCGCTCAGCGCCGGCACGGGCGACGAGAGCACCGCGGGCAGCTCGTGGCGGAAGAAGCGGGCGGCGTCGCTATCGCGGGAGATACCCTCGCTCACGGCGTCTTCGGCAACGCCCACGGCCGCGCGTCGCAGCCCGCTGTCGCCGGCTGCGGCCCGTGCCTCGCTCAAGGCATCGTCAAAGGCTTCGAGAGTTCCCACGCACGCGCCCTCACAGGTGGACCGCACACAGGAGGGGTATCGGATCCGCGACACAAACGTCAACAGTTCGGCACGAGGCTGCCCCAAGGTCGGCACCCCGGTGACCGGCTAAGGGGAGCGGCAGGAGTCTCCATGTCGCGCATCCCCCGCCCCCGTCCCATCTTCATCGTGTCCGATGGCACCGGTGACACCGCGGAGAAGGTGGTGCGGGCCGCCCTGCACCAGTTCAGCGGCTACCTCGTCCACCTCCAGCTCTGCCCCGAGATCAAGACGACCTCGGATCTGATCCCGCTCATGGACCGGGCCCGCTCCGAGGGCGCTCTGGTGGTCATCACCCTCGTCCACCCCGACATGCGCCGCTTCGCCCAGGAGGCCGCCACCGAGCGCGGCGTCCAGGTCGTGGATCTGTTGGGCAAGCTCCTCGGCAGCCTCTCGAGCTTCCTCGAGACCCCCATCGAGCCGGTGCCAGGGCTGATGCACCGGGCCGACGACGCCTACTTCCGCCGGGTCGACGCCGTGGAATTCACGGTGAAGGCCGACGATGGAAAGGAGCCCCGGATGCTCCGGAAGGCCGATATCATCCTGGTGGGGGTGTCTCGGACGTCCAAGACTCCGCTGAGCGTGTTCCTTGCCCACAAGGGCTACAAGGTGAGCAACGTGCCGGTCGTGTTCGAACAGGAGCCCCCTGACGAGGTCTTCGAGGTCGACCCTCGGCGGATCTTCGGGCTCACCATCGATCCCGAGTCCCTGCGCGAGATCCGGCGCCAGCGCCTGGCGACCATGGGGCTGCCCGGGCGCTCCAACTACGACGACATGGACTACATCCTGGCCGAGCTGGAGTGGGCGGAAGAGCTGTTCCGCCGCAACCCGGACTGGCCGGTCATCGACGTGACCCGACGGGCCGTGGAGGAGACGGCGGCCCAGATCCTGCGCATCCTCGGCGAGCGCGGCATCGGGCACGACCTGGGCGAGGTGGGGCAGCTCTGAGGTGGAACCGGTCGACCTGCGAGATCGAGAGCACGCAGCAGACAGCCCGGCCGGGCCGTCTGTGGGCACCGCTGCGTCTCTGCCGGGCCGGCTCGCGATGACCGGCTCGACCCTCGACAAGTACGAGGTGCTCGAGAAGGTCGGCGAGGGCGGCATGGCCACGGTCTACCGGGGGCGCCACATCACCCTCGGGCGCGACGTCGCCATCAAGATCCTCCACCCCCACCTCAGCGCCTCCGAGCGCAACCGGCGCCGCTTCGCCCGCGAGGCCCGCGCCATCGAGCACCTCGACCACGACAACATCCTCCGCATCTTCGACTACTCGGGCACCGACACCGACAACTGCTACATCGTCACCGAGTTCGTCGACGGAGAGACCCTCCAGCAGCTCATCACCGACCAGGGCCGGCTGCCCGGCGAGGTGGCGGCGGTCATCGGCGCCCACCTGGCCGAGGCCCTCGGCTACGCCCACCAGCTCGGCATCATCCACCGCGACCTCAAGCCCGAGAACGTGATGGTGCGGCGGGACGGGGCGGTGAAGCTGATGGACTTCGGCATCGCCCGGTTCCTCGACGAGGTGAACCTGACGATGACCGGCGCGCTCGTGGGCTCCCCGGCCTACATGTCGCCGGAGCAGGCCATGGAGCGGGTGCTCGACTCCCGCTCCGACCTGTTCAGCCTCGGCACCCTGCTCTTCCACGCGGTCACGGGCCAGCTGCCCTTCTCGGGCTCGAACCCCAGCATCATCCTGCGGAACATCATCGAGGGGAACCGCCCCGAGGTCACCGAGCTCGCGCCCGACATCTCCCCCACCCTGGCCGAGCTCATCGAGCGGCTGCTCCAGACCGACCCCGACGACCGCATCCAGACCTGCGAAGACGCCCGGGATGCGCTGCTCGACAGCATCACCGAGCTCCACATCGACCCGACCCTGCCCGAGTGGTCGCTCCAGACCTGGGTCATCGACCCCCTGCGCTACGCCGAGCGGCTGCGGGCCCACCTCTCGGTGGTGCTGCTGGAGGACGGCCGGTCGCGCCTCGCCAACGGTGACCACCTCGGCGCCCTCCGCCAGCTCAACCGGCTGCTGTCGGTGGACGAGGACAACGAAGAGGTGCTGGAGCTGGTCCAGAGCATGCACGACCGCATGCCCCGGGACCGCAGCACGGCGCGCCGGGGCTGGTGGGTGGCCGCGGTCGTGGGCGCCCTCGGCGCGGGCCTCTTCACCTGGGCGCTGTGGCCCGCCCCCACCCCCGACCCGGTGCCCCCGGGCCCGACGGCGGTCGACCCGCGTCCGCCGGCCACCGATCCGGTCGTCGAGCCGGCCGAGTCGGCCGTGACCCTGCCCGCCCCCGACCCGGATGGGCCGCCCGCAGAGGGCCCCGACGGCAGCGAGCCCGACAGCGACGATCCCGACGGGCGCAGGGACGGCACCGCCGACGCCGCCAAGACCGGCCCCACCGAGGTCGACGCCTCGCCCCGGCCGCCGCGCGAGCGCCGCCCTCCGGCGCCGCCCCGGGTGCCGCCGCCGCCGCCGCGGATCGACCCCGGCTACGTCACCGTGGTCGTGCCCGGCAGCTGGGGCAAGATCTTCATCGACGGCAAGCCCCGGGGCCAGACCGGCTCGGCCGGGGCCATCCCCGTGCTGCCCGGCTCCCACGAGCTGCGGGTCGAGAACGAGTACGCCAAGCCCTGGGTGCGCACCTTCGAGATCGCCCCCGGAGAGACCCCCGAGATTGTGGTCACCGGCCTCGTGCCCAAGCCCGCCACGGCGGTGCTCGCCGACGCGGGCGCCGGCTGCCGGGTCGCCCTCGACGGCCACGGCCTCGGCACGGTCGGCGGCCTCGGCGGCCGGGTCGAGCTCGAGGCGCCCCGCAGCAAGCACATCCTCACCCTCGACTGCGGGGCCGAGGGCCAGCGCATCGGCCGGGTCGGCCCCGTCACCCCGGGCAGCACCGTGACCGTCGAGCTCGAGACCGTGGGGGCCCCGTGAGCGCCGCCGTCCCCAGCACGACACAGATGTCGCAGACCGCGCGGCCCGCGGTGCAGGCCCCGGCCGGCCCGCCCTCAGAACACCTTCTCCATCGCCACTCTCGCCACTGGCACGCCCCCTGCATTCCCGGGGCAGGCGGGTCTGCGCTGCTGGCCCTGGCCCTCGGGGCCTCCGGCTGCGCGCTCCCGATCTTCCTGCCCCCCCTCGGCGAGAGCGAGAACGTGGTGCCTGTCGTCCAGACTGCCGACCCCTCCCCGGGCAGCCCCCTGGTGCTCGACCGCCAGACGGTCATCGCCTTCGTGGGGGTGACCGACGGCAACGACGCCGACGAGGTGGGCTTCATCTGGGAGGTCACCGACTTCGGCCCCCAGGGCAACGTCCAGTACTGGGACAGCGGCCCCATCCGCGGGTCGACGCTCTACCTCGAGGCCGACGAGGAGATGGCCGGCGAGACGCTCCGGGTGCGCGCCATCGACTCCTACGGGGCCCAGCGCACGGTCGAGTGGCCCATCGTGCTGCCCGGGGAGGAGCTGTGAGCGCCGCGCCCCGTGCCCCGCGCCGCCACGTGGCCGCCGCCTGGATCCTCGGGCTGGCGACCGGCTGTGCCGCCGACGGCAAGCTGGCGGCCGACTTCGCCACCTTCGACACGGGCAGCACCGGCTTCGCTGTGCGGGTCGACGTCCACCCGGCGGGCGACTCCGAGCTCCAGCCCCAGTCCTTCACGGTGCCCGACATCGCCGCGGGCTCGCTGCTCTTCGAGGTGGCCCCCACCGTCACCGTCAGCGGCCGGGTCACCGGCTACGAGATCGCTCCGACGGCCAGCGTGGTGGTGCCCGGCAACCCCGGCGTGGCCGTCCAGGCCACCGTGCGCGCCCACATCCCCGACACCATCGTCGACGTCTCCACGACCACCGACGCCGACGGCGACTGGCAGCTCGAGCTGCCCGCGGGCAGCGGCTACGTCTTCTCGGTGCTGCCCAGCGCCCCGGCTCCCCTGCCCTTCTCGGTCGAGACGGGCGTCACCCTCTCGGGAAGCCAGCGCCGCGAGCTGGACCTGCCGGCCGGCACCCCGGTCTTCGGCCAGATCAGCCAGGACGGCGGCGCCCTGCCCGAGGGCAGCCGGGCCCGGCTCCGGGACGTGGCGACGGGCATCGAGGGCCTGCCCGTGCCCCTCAGCTCGGACGGCCGCTACCTGCTGCGGGCCCTGCCGGGCGACTACGAGCTGGTCATCGAGGGCGAGACCACCTCGGCCATGCCCCGGGTGGCCCTGCCGCTCACCGTCGACGACGACGTGGCGGGCGTCGAGCAGAACCTCAACGTGGGCACCCTCGAGGTGGTCTACGTGGAGGGGCGCATCTTCGACATGGAAGGCGACGACGTCGACCAGGCCGTGGTGCGCTTCACCTCGGACGACCTCCACAGCCAGCTCACCGTCGAGGCCACCGGCAGCCACACGACCACCACCAACAACGACGGCCAGTTCCGGCGCGGCCTCGTGCCCGGCAGCTGGACGGTCGAGATCATGCCCGCCTACGAGGACGACGGCGTGGCCAGCCCCACCCGCTTCTCGCTCGAGCTGGCCCCCGGGAGCGACCAGAACCTCGGCCGCATCGAGCTGCCCGCCCGCACCCAGGCCCAGGGCCAGGTCGTCGACAGCTCCGGCAGCCCCGTGTCGGGCGCCATCGTGAGCTTCGCCGAGCGGGGCTTCGACGGCTTCACCTACTCCGACACCACCCGCGACAACGGCCAGTTCAGCCGCCGGCTCCCCCCGGTGCCCATGGAGCTGACCCTCGTGCCCCCCACCCCGAGCTCGGCCGTGACCCGGCTGGTGGTCGACGACCCCACCGAGCTGCCGCGGCTCCAGATGCAGGAAGGCATCCCGCTCAGCGGCAAGGTCAGCGGCACGGCCGATCCCATCGAGTTCGCCCTCATCGAGGTCTACGCCGACGACGACGGCGCCTTCCTCGGCAGCACGGTCACCGACCGCGAGGGCGCCTTCTCGGTCCAGGTCCGGGCCGCCCCCGAGGGCCTGGGCGACACCGGCCGCTGCGCCGCCGGGTCCGTTGCCCGGGTGGCCCCCAAGGGCTACGCTCCGCCCATGGGGCACCTCCGCCGACCCAGGGCTGCCGAGGCGGCGATGCTTGCCGTGTGTGCTCTTGCGTGGAGCACCGGGCGCCCCGCCGCGGCCCAGGACGAGGGCCCCGACGCCCCGCCGCCTCCACCGGTCGCGCCGGCCTCTCCGGCCTTCGACGACTCCCACACCGGGCGCCTCCAGCGGGCCTCGATGGCCTACCAGCGGGGCAACCGCGACGACGCGCGCAAGCTGCTGAGCGAGCTGCTGCTCGACCCGACCCTCCAGGACGCCACCGTGCGCCAGGAGGCCCGCCTCTCGATGGCCGAGCTGCTGCTGGCCGAGGGCGAAGAGGCCGGCGCCCAGCGCTTCCTCGAGCAGGTCCTCCGCGAGGATCCCGACTACCGCGTCGATCCCTTCCGCTACCCGCCCGCCGTCATCGACCAGTTCGGCTACGTGCGGGCG
>CAXQUZ010000400.1:0-16913 GCA_964226865.1 Myxococcota bacterium
GCCTCGAAGGCCGTCGAGCGCGACCTGGCCGGCCGGATCCAGCGGGGCCTCGGGCCGGCGCCGGTGGCCCTCGAGGCCGGCACCGACCCCATCTGTGCGGCCGCACCGCCCGAGCCCGGCGCCCCGGACGCCCCCGCGTCCTGAAGCGCGCCACGCTGGGCGCCCTGCTGCTCGTCCTGCCCGGCGGCGCCGCGGCGGGCCCCCGCCCCCACCTCGAGCTCCGGGGCGGGGCCCAGGCCGCCGCCGCCCGATGGCAGGCGCCCGAGACCGCCGCCGTCCCGACCACCAGCCGCAGCGCCCGGGGCGTCGGGGGCCAGCTCGGCCTCACGGTCGCCCTGCCGGTCGTGCCGCGGCTCGCCCTCGGGGTCGCCGCCGAGGCGCGGCTCCTGCGCCGCCCGGCCATGGCCCCGCCCGACCTGGCCCTGGGCGACCAGGGGTTCCAGGCGGTCGATCTGCTCGGGGTGGTGGTGGGCTCGGTGCCCTTCGACAACCACGTGCTCCACCACCAGCTCGGCCTCGGCTACAGCATCGGCCGCGGGCGCTGGACCCCCACGGCCGGGGCGGCCCAGGGCCCGACCGGGGTCCGGGGCCCATGCATCGACTATGGCCTCCACTACGGCGTCTTCGACCGTCTCAGCGACGGGGCCTTCCGGCGCCGCCACGGCTGGTCCCTGGGCCTCCAGGCGGGCCTCGGCCTGCGGCTGCTCCGTCCCGACGACCCGGCCGCCTTCGCCCCCGCCGCCACCGGAGAGAGCGTGCTCGACGGCCAGCTGCGGCTGGGCCTGGGCGGCCACTGGGGCGGTCCGCCCACCAAGGACGCCCGGCGCAAGCAGCAGCGCCGCAAGACCCGGGCGCCGCGGCCCCGCAAGAACACCGGCCCCGGACGGCGCTGAGGCCCTGCGCCCCGGCCGGGTCCCGACGGGCCCGCGAAAAACCTCTGGCTGCCGGCAACTTCCTCAGGGCCCCCGGGTCAGCGCAGGGATAGGCCCCGCCGTCACCCGCCCCGGCCGCCATTTCCACGGCCACAGCGGCAGGCCCGGAGTCTTCGTGACCGACCACTCGGTGCTCCCTCCCCTCCCGGTCGCGGGCGCCCCTGCCGGCCCCCCCCTCCGCTTCCGCGCTGCCCCCAGCGCGCTCTTCCAGCTCGACGGCCCCGACCGCTTCGCGGCCCGCGCCTCGGTCTCGTCCCCGCTCATCACCAACCTGCGCCCCGAGCACCTCCAGGTCTTCGCCGCCTTTGCCGAGCCGGCGACCCTCGCCCGGGCCCAGGAAGAGCTCTACGACGCCCTCGACCCCCACGACGTCCAGATGCTGGGCGACGAGCTGCTCGAGAATGGACTGCTGATGGTCGACGCGCTCGAGCGCGTCTTCACCGACGGCTTCGGGCGCCTCGACCCCCACTTCCCGATGGTGGCCGACACGGCCCGGGTCGAGGCCTATGCCCAGGCCATCGCCCGCCACGCCCCCGGCAAGGCCGTCGCCGAGCTGGGCTGCGGCAGCGGCATCCTCACGGTGCTCGCCGCCCGGGCCGGCGCCGAGAGCGTCTGGGCCGTCGAAGAGACCGAGATCATCCACACCGCCCGGCGCATGATCGCCGCGAACGTGGACGGGGTGCCCGTCGAGGTCGCCCACGGCGAGTCCTACGAGCACGCCCCCACCTACGAGGTGGATCTGCTCATCCACGAGATCTTCGGCCTGGATCCCTTCGACGAGGGCATCCTCAACGCGATCGCCGACGCCCGCGAGCGCTGGCTGGCCCCGGGCGGCCGGCTGCTGCCCCACGCCTTCAGCGTCTGGGCCATCGCCCTCGGCCCCGCCACCAAGCGCGAGGCGGCCGTGGGGGCGCGCATCGACGGCCTCGCCTCTCGCTGGGGCCTCGACCTCGGTCCCCTGCGCCACGCCGCGAAGGCCGGCTTCTTCGTCCATCCCTCGCCCGCCTTCGTGGCCCCGTCCCCCGAGCGGGCCCTGACGGACGCGGTGAAGGCCTACACGGTCGATCTCTACGATCCCCAGGTCCCCGAGCGCTGCACCGTGCGGCTGCCCATCCGGCGCGACGGCCCCATCACAAACGTGCTGATGTGGTTCGACATCCACCTCGACGAGCAGACCACCCTGAGCACGGGCCCCTTCGCCCCGCGCACCCACTGGGGCTGGCAGGACCACGAGCGGGTCGATCCCCTGGCGACCATGGCGGGCGACACCTTCGAGCTCGATCTCGCGTTTTCGGTCGAAGACGTGGGCGAGTCCATCCGCATCGACGGCGCCCGGGTGATCCGCGGTCCCGTCGGGGCTCGCTGAGGGAGAGCGCCGGGCCGGCAGTGGTAGGCTGGCCCCGATGCGCCCCGACTCCGACGCCACCGTCGCGGCCGCCCGCCAGTCCATCCAGGACTACCGGGCGGGCATCGGCGACGACTTCGAGCCCTGTGCCCTGGCCTATGCCCACGGCCAGGCCCTGCGCCTCGCCGGCGATCCGGCGGGGGCGCTCGACACCTGGCTCGCCGCGCTCGACGCACCGACCGCGGCGCCCGGGCCCTGGCTCATGAACGCCCTGGTGGCGCTGGCCCGCACGACCGGCGCCGCCCCCCGGGTGGCCGCGGCCCTCGCCGCCCGCACGGCCCGCCACCCGGAGCTGGCGCTGTGGCGGGGCCACCTTCTGCGCACCACCCAAGACCCTCTCGCAGTCAGCGTTCTCATGCAGGCCCGCGACACCCTCAGGGGGCCCCTGCACCACAGCGCCACGACCGAGCTGCTCCAGGCCCTCGACGCGGAGGGGCGCCACGCCGAGGCCCTCGCCCTCTGCGACGAGAGCGCCCACCCGGAGCTCGCCGCGAGCGCCGTGGCCCTGCTCTGTCGGCTGGGGCGCCCGGCGGAGGCCCTGGCCCGGGCCGATGCCCTCGTCCAGGCCGCTCCGGGGCTGGCCGCCGGCTGGCTCAACCGGGGCGCCGCCCAGCTCCACCTCGGGCGCCGTGCCGCGGCCGACACCAGCCTCGCCCGGTGCCTCCAGCTCCAGCCCTCCCTCGCGGGCGCCGTCGCCGCCCTGCGCGCCCGCCACCCCACATGACCGGGCCCCGCGAGATCACGCTGGTCAACCTCTGGATGACCGAGCCCGACCAGCGCTACATGCCCCTCGGGCTGCTCTGGCTGCGGGCCTCGCTGGAGGCGGCGGGCTTCGGCGTCGAGCTGCGGGATCTCCAGGTCCTGGGCCCCGACGAGCGGGAGGATCCCGAGGCCCTCGCGGCCCGGCTCGACGACAGCGCCGGGGTCATCGGGCTGAGCCTCATGTCGAACGCCCTGCCCCTCGCGGTCGAGACCGTGCGGCTGCTGCGGGAGCGCCGGCCCGAGCGCCGGGTCGTGCTCGGCGGCCCCGGCCCCACCACCGTGGCCCGGGCGCTCGTGCGCGACTTCCCCTGGATCGACCTCATCGTCCGGGGCGAGGGCGAGCACACCATCGTGGCGCTCATGCAGGCCCTCGGGGCCGGCGATCCACGGGCGGTGGACGGGGTGTCGGGCCGCGACCAGGACGGGCCCTTCCACGCACCGGACCGCGCCCTGGTCGTCGACCAGGACACCCTGCCCAGCCCCCGCATCGACGACCTCGACCTCGACGACTACGCCCTCTACACCAGCGTGACCGCCCGGGGCTGCCCCTACACCTGCCGCTTCTGCGAGATCCCCTCCTACGAGTCGCGGCGGGTGCGCAAGCGCAGCGTCGCGGCGGTGGTCGCCGAGCTGGCCCACGCCCACCACGTCCGCGGGGTGCGCCGGGTGGGCTTCCAGGACGACGTCTTCCTCCTCTCGCGCCCCCGCACCGAGGCCATCCTCGACGGCCTCGCAGCGGCGGGGGTCGAGGTCGAGTGGGGGGGCTTCGCCCGGGCGGGGCGGGTCGACCCGGACTGGATCGCACGGCTGGCCGACCGGGGCATGCGCAGCGTGGCCTTCGGCATCGAGTCCGGCGCCGATCCCCTGCTCGCGCGCATCTCGAAGGGCCTGAGCCTGCGGGCGGCCTTCCAGGGCATCGACCGCGCCGTGCCCCACATGCACACCCGCTGCTTCTTTCTCTGGGGCTTCCCCCAGGAGACCCTCGCCGACTTCTTCGGCACGGTCCAGGCCTTCTTCCACGCCCAGATCATCGGCGCCCACCCCGAGATCGGCCACGTCGTGCCCCTCGGCGGCTCGCCCCTCTACCTCCAGTGGCGCGACGGCCCCCTCGAGTGGCACCCGCGCTACCCCTTCGCCCGGGTCATCCGGCCGCCCGCGAGCCCCCGGCTGCAGGCCCTCATCCACCAGAGCCCCGCCGCCTTCTCGGCCTTCTTCAGCTTCCCCACCCCGGCCCGGGACGAGAAGTGGGCGATGGCGGCCCGCGAGTGGCCGGCGCTCGGCTGAAGCCCGCCGCGCTCAGGCGCCGTGGTCGGGCCCCTCGCGGCCCCCGTCCGGGCCGAAGACCGGCGCCGGGTCGCGGAGGATGCGGGCGAAGAAGGTGAGCATGCGGCCGGCCATGACGCCGTCCACGAGCCGGTGATCGAACATCATCAGCACCGGCAGCACGGGCCCCACCACCGCCTTGCCGTCGATGACCACCACGTCCTCGTGGATGGGGCTGACCCCCCAGAGGGTGCCGACGTGGACGAGCTTCTGGGGCAGCTGGAAGGCCGCGCCCAAGACCCGGGCCCCCTGCACATCGGAGAGGGCCGCGCCGGGGTTCGTGAGCGCCGCCGTCGCCGGGTAGGCACGGTGGAGCTGCTCGGCCAGCACGGGGTTCTGGCCCACCCGGTGGAGCCCCTCGAGCACCCGGTCGAGGGCGGGCTGGGGCAGGGCCTGGGCCAGCGACTTCAGGCTCCGCATGAACGGGTTGGTGGACCGGCCCTCGCGCTCGCCGGCGACGGCGCTGCGCGTGGCGGCAGACAGCGCGCGAAGACTCTGCTGGTGGGCATCTTGGACGAGAGCCATGCCGAGCTCACCGTGGGCCCCCTGGGCCGAGCCCACGAGGTTGACGGGCATGGCCAGCCCCACCCGGGCCGTGGGCACGATGCGGTTGGCCACGATGCGGGCGTTGGCCGCCGGAAAGGCCCCGAGGGTGCGGCCCACGGCGCCGGCCAGCAGGTGCTGGAGGGTCACCTTGGGCAGGCTCGGGTCGAGGGCGTTGAGCGCGGCGAGGTAGTCGAGCGCCGGCGTCATCTCGACGGCAATGTTCGCCGAGACGTGGGAGTGGCCCCAGGGCCCGCGGAACCACCACAGCAGCACCTTGCGGACGAAGGAGGTGGTGTTGATCGGGGCGCGGGCACCGTCGTCGCGGGGGGGCATGGACTCTCCGGGCAGGGCGCGCTCCTAGCCCGCTGCCGCGCCGGGCGCCGGGCACGGCGGGGCCCGCGGGGGTGGGCGGCAGCGGGAGCCCCGGCTACGTCGGCGGGCCGCCCGCTCCGGGCGCGCCCCGACCGGAGGCCGCATGCGCGCCGTCGACACCATCCACTCCGCCCTCAGCGCCGCCACCGACCCCGCCCACGGCCGCCGCCTCGGCCGCCAGATCGCGCCCCTGCGCGGGCTGCGGGGGGTTCCGGGCGCCGCCATCACCCGCATCCTCGTCGAGAGCTGGAAGGACGGCCAGTGCACGCTGCCGGACGACAGCGCGGCCCTCCAGCGCCTGTTCTCGACCGCCTTTGAAGACGGCCTCGTGGCGATCGGCCTGGCCACGGTGACGCTGCCCGACGACCCGGCGCCGGTCCAGGAGCTCGCCGAGCGCTGGCTCGAGATGGTCGACGACATCCAGACCGCCGACGCCATCGGCTGGATGATGCTCGGCCCCGCGCTGCTCGCCCAGCGCATCGACCTGCCCGAGGCCCTCGCCGCCCACCGCAGCGGCCCCCCCGCCGTGCGCCGGGCTGCCGCCATCGCCGGCATGGCTGCCCTGCCCGTGCCCCTCGAGGGCCCCTCCGCCGCCGCCCTGCGCGAGCGCGTGGGCCAGCGGCGCATCGCCTTCGCCAACCACGCCCTCGACCGGGCCGTCGGCCCCCACCTCGCGCTGTGGATGCGCGACGAAGACCCCCACGTCCGGCGGGTCTGCGGGCGCATGCTCCGGGAGTGGGCGGCGGTCAGCCCCGACGCGGCCGCCGAGACGGCCGAGGCCCACAAGGGCGGGCTGCCCCGCTTTCTCCGGGAGAACCTCGAGAAGGGCCTGCGCAAGGCCCGCCGCCGCAGCCGCCAGGCACCGGCCAGCGAAGAGTAGGCCGCCCGCCGGGGCCCCTACTCCAGGCTCAGCTCGCCCACGCGCCAGGAATTGACGCCGTGGTTGTCGAGGTGGAGCCGCACGGGCGCACCGGCGGCCGCATCGGCCGGCGCCGGCACCGCGACCTGCTCGACGTACTCGGCCGAGGGGACCTGGACCTCGTAGCGCCAGAAGGGCACCCCATCGATGCTCAGCTCGACCGACGCGAGGGTTGGCGGGTCGGCCCAGAGGTCGAGGTGCCAGAAGACGAAGGTGAGGGTCTCGCCGGCCTTCACCTCCCCCAGCAGGGGCTGCTCCCAGGTGGCCAGCGAGCAGAGGTCGCTCTCGATCTCGAAGAAGCCCGCGTCCTCGGGCTCCCAGCCCACGGGCGAGCACTCCAGATCGTCCCGGGCGGGGTCGTGGTAGGGGTCGTCGGCCCCCTCGAGGCGCACCCAGGCGTCGTGGGCCGCGCGCAGGCCGGGGGTGGACGGGGACGCGGCCCCCGCTGCCGAGTCGCCGGCAGGCGCGCTGCTGTCTTTGGCCGGGGCCGTGCAGCCTCCGGCCAGGGCGACCCCCGCGGCCAGCACCACGACCGCGGCGGGCCTCACGGCTGCTCCGGATCGGCCCGCTCGACCCGGGCCCGGGCCCGGCCCGCCAGCTCGGGGCTGGTCTCCGCCAGCTGGCCCAGCACCTTCTCGGCGTCGTCGGCCCGGCCCTGCCAGGCGTAGGCCTCGGCGAGCAGGGCCAGCCCGTCGGGGGCGTGGCGGCTCGTGGGGTGGACGGTCACGAGCCCGTGGGCCCGGTCCTCGACCGCCGACCAGGCCTTGCGCTGCTCGTAGAAGCGCGCGATCTGGAGCTCTTTCTTGGCCAGGCGGTCGCGACACTCGGTGAGCTTCTCGGTGACCTCGGCGCGGTGCTCCGAGTCGGGGAAGCGGCGCTCGAAGCCCGACCAGGTGTCGACCGCGGCGCGGGTCCAGGACTGGTCGCGCTGGGACCAGCGGCTGGCGTCCTTGTACATGGTGAGGCCGAAGCGCCAGACGACGTAGTCCATGTCTTCGTTGCGGGGATGCCAGCGCATGAAGTCTTCGTAGGCGAGGCGCGCCTGGGCCCAGTCGGCCTTCTTGTAGTGGAGGTCGGCGATGGCCAGCTCGGCCTTCACCGCGAGCGGGTCGTCGCGGTGGAAGTTCCGGATGAGGTTGAACATCTCGAGGGCGCGCACGTAGTAGCCGCGCTTGAGGTACTTCAGGCCCTTCTCGTACTTCTCCTGGACGGGCAGATCCGCCGGCGCCGTGCGCTTGGCGCGGGCATCGGCCGGGAGGGCGAGCCCGGCGAGCACCAGCGCAGCCAGGACGAGGGCGCGGGTGTGGCCCGGGAGAGAGCGGAGACGCGGCGGCACGAGAGCGGGCATGGACAGGCACCGGAGAGCGAGACGGGGCGCGGTGGCGCGCAGGCACGCGACAGAGCGCGCGGGCCGGCGGGGGCTGTAGCGTGGGCGCCGGTCCCCCGTCCACAGCGGAGCGGCCCCAGCGCCCCCCGCCGCGGGCCGGGAGCACCGCGCCCGCAGGGAAGACGGACCGGGCGTCGGGCATTGCCCCGGCGGCCCCCGTGCATACCGCGAGGGACCGTCCCGCGTCCCCGCCCGCCCCCCTCGCCCCGGAGCGGCCATGCCCTCGCCCCGTCCCCGCCGCCTGGACGGCCTCGCTGTCGGCGCCCTGATCGGCGTGCTGGGCGCGGTGGCCGCCGGCGCCTTCGCCACGGCCCCGCCCCGCCTCGACGGCGCGGCGCCCGCGGTCCCCGCCCCGCCCGCGGCCCCGACCCCCGCCCCCGACGGCGAGACGCGCGCCGGTCCCCCGGCCCTCTCGGCCGCCGAAGAGGCCGCCCTCCGCCGCACCGCCGTGGTCGACGCCACCGAGCGGGCCGCGCCGGCCGTGGTCTCGATCCGCACCGAGTCCACCTTCGTCGACTTCTTCCGCCGGGCCCAGACCAGCGCGTCTGACGGCAGCGGCGTCATCATCGACGAGGCGGGCATCGTGCTCACCAACCACCACGTCATCGAGCAGGCCCAGCGCATCGAGGCCACCACCTCCGACGGCCGCACCTACCGGGCCCGCTTCATCGGCGGCGCCCCCGAGCTCGACCTCGCCGTGCTCCGCCTCGACGGCGCCGACGCCCTGCCGGCCGTGCCCCTCGGCACCTCCAGCGACCTGCTGCTCGGCGAGCCGGTCATCGCCATCGGCAACCCCTACGGCCTGGGCCACACCGTGACCACCGGCGTCGTCAGCGCCGTCAGCCGCCCCCTCGAGACCAGCGAGCGCGTCTACCAGGAGTTCATCCAGACCGACGCGAGCATCAACCCCGGCAACAGCGGCGGGCCCCTGCTCTCGGTGACGGGCAAGCTCATCGGCATCAACACGGCCATCCGCCAGGACGCCGAGGGCATCGGCTTTGCCATTCCGGCCGACCGGGCCCTCAAGGTGGCCCGCGACCTCGTGCGCTTCGGCACGGTCCAGCTGCCCTGGCTGGGCGCGGATCTGGCCGACCAGGTCGAGCGCAGCCCCGCCGGGCGGCGGGTCGGCGTGCGGGTGCTGCGGGTCCATCCCGACAGCGGCGCTGCGGCGGCCGGGCTCCAGCCGGGCGACTTCATCCGGGCGGTCGGCGGCCACGAGGTCCAGTCGGTGGCCGATCTCAATGCCTGGCTCTCGGCCCACGAGCCCGGCAGCGCCGTCGCCCTGGATCTCAGCCGCAAGGGCGCCCCCCGCGCCGCCGAGGTGGAGACGGGCCGGGTGCCCCCCGCCATCGTTGACAACTCCCTGAATCGGGTGCTCGGCATCACCCTCGGCCGCGAGCTGCCCGGGGTCGGCATCCAGATCGACGCGGTGCGGCCCGACGGCGAGCTGGGGCGAGCCGGCTTCCGCCCAGGGGACGTGATCGTCGAGATCAACGGTGTCTCGGTCGACACGGTGGCCGACCTCCGGGGGCGCATCCAGTCCGAGAAGTCGGCCCACCGCCACCGGGCCACCATCACGCTCCGGCGCGGCGACCGGGGTGGCACCTTCTTCTTCTCGATATAGAGGCCTGTCTCGACCCTGTGCCCAGCGGAGCCCCCATGCCCCCGACCGACAGCCAGGCCCCCGCGGCCAACTTCGCCCACCTGCTCGTGAGCCTCGGCCAGTCCGCCTTCGTCGCCCTCGGCGAGACGAAGGGCCCTGGCGGCGCCACCCGCCCCAACCCGGCCCTCGCCGCCCACAACCTCGCCATCCTGCGCATCCTCGAAGAGAAGACCCGCGGGAACCTCGACGAGGACGAGGCCAAGCTGCTGGCCACCCTCATCGAGGAGCTGGGCCAGAAGATCGGCCCCGCCAGCTGAGGCGCCCCCCCCGGCCCCGGGTTGTCGCGCTGCCACATTCCTGCCACGCAGGGGCACGGTCGCGTTGACACCCTCGAAAGCCAGGACTACCGTTCGCCCGCGGTGCCGAACCGGCCCCGAAGCAGTTCCCGCAACGCACCGGCGAAGACTTGCCGACGGCGTCCCCCCTGCGGGCCCCGATGGAGGAACCTCATGAAGAAGACCCTGTGGCTCATGGCCGCCCTCAGCCTCGCGGCTTGTGACTCCAGCAGCAAGGGCGACACCGGCGCCTCCGGCTCGGATGGCGCCGACGGCGCCGACGGCGGCGACGACGGTGGCGAGGTCACCTGCGACATCGTCGCGACCAACGCGGCCCCCGGCGACGCTCCGGCCTACTACAAGGACGACATCGCCTGGTCCATCTCGGCGGCCGACGCCAGCGCCACCGTGACCGTGACCGACGCCAGCGGCGCGGCCGTCTCCGGCACCACCTACGCCGACGACGCCGGCACCACCATCTACTTCGACCCCGACGACAACCTCACCCCGTCGACGGCCTACACCACGACCATCTCGCTCTGCGACGGCGTGGGCACCACCTCCCACGACTTCACGACCTCCGAGGCCGGCACCCCCATCGACTGTGACCTCACCGGTCTCGGCTACCGGGTGAACCTCGGCGAGGCGAACTTCGTCGAGCCCGCCGCCCTCGGTGGCCTCATCGGCAGCGTCCTCGAGCAGGACATCCTCATCGCGGTCGAGGCCCAGACCGACAGCGAGCTGGCCATCATCGGTGCCATCTCCGAGTCCGCCGGCAGCGGTCAGGACTACTGCGAGCCGACCATCCCCTTCCCGGCCGCGGCCTTCGACAACCCCTCGGTCCAGATCGGCCCCGCCGACACCACCATCTCGGCGGCCGGCACCGAGGTCACCATCCGCAACTTCGAGCTCGGCGGCGACTTCGCCTCCGACTGCAGCGCCTTCGTCGGCGGCACCCTCTCCGGTGAGCTCGACGCCCGCGACCTCGCGCCCCTGCTGGCCGACGTGACCGGCTCCGACGACCCCGCGGTCGCCTGCGCCACCCTCGAGGGCTTCGGCGTGACCTGCATCCCCTGCTCCTCGGACGGCGAGCCCTTCTGCGTCACCATCATCGCCAACGAGATCGAGGCCGGCTCTGACGCCTCCTCCTCGGTCGAGTGCGTGCCCGACGCCGACTGCCACGAGAACTGCGCCGACGCCGGTCTCACCACCTGCGCCTGCGACTGAGCCCGCCCTCCCCTCGGGGACGGCCCGGCGCCCCGCCCGCTCACTGAGCGCGGCGGGGCGTCTCGCTTCAGGCCCCCGCCCTCCCCCGCTCAGCTGCGGAAGGGCACCGGGATGCCCAGCCCCTCGAGCACGGCGACGAAGTCGGGCGGGGGCGCGGTCTGGTGGGCACAGTGCGCACCCGTGCGGGGGTGGGCGAAGCCGAGCACGCCGGCGTGGAGCAGCTGGTGGTCGAGGGCGCCGAGCAGGGGGCGCAGGGCGCCCGGCACCGGCCGGCGGCGTCCGTAGAGGGGGTCACCGACGAGGGGCAGCCCCAAGTGGTGCATGTGGACGCGGATCTGGTGGGTGCGCCCGGTCTCGAGGCGGCACTGGACCAGGCTGATGACGCCGCCCCGGGCGTCCCCCGCGATGCCGTGGCGGGCCTCGCCCACCACCTCGTAGTGGGTCACGGCCCGCTTGCCGCCGTCCTGGACGGCGATGCGCAGCCGGTCCTTGGGGTGGCGGGCGAGCGGCGCGTCCACCGTGCCCTTGGGCTGGCGGGGCGCGCCCCAGACCAGGGCGGCGTAGCGGCGCTGGACCGTGCGGGCGGCGAACTGGGCGGCGAGGTGCTGGAGGGCGTCCGGGGTGCGGGCCGCCACCATCACGCCGCTGGTGCCCCGGTCGAGGCGGTGCACGATGCCGGGGCGGCTGGGGGGCGTCGGGTGGTCGCCGGCCGCCACCCGGGCCGCCGAGATGAGGTGGAGCAGGGCGTTGACGAGGGTGCCGCGGGGGTGGCCCTTGGCGGGGTGGACCACCATGTCGGCCGGCTTGTCGACCACCACCACCTCGTCGTCCACGTGGAGCAGCGGCACCCCGAGGTCTTCGGCCACCAGACCGCTCGGCGGGGGCGGCGGCTCGTCCACCTCGACCCACTGGCCGGGGTGGACCGGCTGGCGGGGGCGGGCCGCGACGGCGCCGTCCACCCGCACCTTGCCGGCCTTGATGAGGGCCTGGAGGCGCGAGCGGCTCAGGGACAGGGCCCCCGAGAGCACCGCGTCGAGCCGGCCCGCGGCCGTGACCTGGAGCCGGTGGTGGCGGGGATCGGCGGACACGCTCAGCCGCGGGCGGCGCGGTAGGCGTCCATGAAGACGTCCACCACGTCGTGCTCGGTCAGCTCCAGCACCCGCTGGATCTGCTTGAGGTAGCCGCGCACGAAGGTCGCCGAGGGCAGCCGGTCGTGGGCGTCGTCTTCGATGGCGGCGAGGTAGCGGGTCGAGATGCGGGTGGCCCGCGACATCTCATCGACCGACATGCCCTGGTGCTCGCGCACGGCCCGGAGGAAGGCGCCGGTCAGGCCGTGCTGGCTGGCGAGGCGGGCGACGGGGTCGGTGGGCAGCGCGGGCATGGCGGGCGCGGGCATCTCGAAGCGGGGGCCCGCACCCGACCGCGGCATGTCGAGAGAGACGTCGTCGAAGTCGCTCTCGTCGATCTGGACCTGGAGGGCGGGGCCGCTGTGGCTCGGGCGACCCCAGTCGTCGTCGGCGAGGGCAGCGCGCCCGCCGTCGCCCGGGTGGGGGTCGTCGAGATGGTCGAAGTCATCGTCTTCGTCGAAGTCGGTGCCGAAGTCGGCCGCCGTGGGCGCGGGCGGGCGGGGCCCGTCGACCGAGACGTCGTCGGTGAAGTCCTCGGCCGACCAGTCCTCGGCGCCGGCGACGGCGGGGCCGCGGCCGGGGAAGGGGTCGGCGCTGTGGCTCGCCGAGAACCAGTCGTCGGCGGTCTCTCCCATGCCTGGGATGCGCACGGCGGGGATGCCCGGATCGGTGGGGGGCACGGCCGTGGGCCGCACCTCGCCCTCGGCGATGCTCGGCCGCTCGGCATCCCAGGTGGCCGCCAGGGCCGGGCGGGCCCGGGGGGCGGGGGCGGGCCGCTCGGGCAGCCGCTGCACCCGGTGCTCGGGGGGCAGCGGCAGGGGGTCGCCCACGGGCAGGGCCGTCAGGGCGCGCACGAGGGCCAGGGCCAGGGCGCTGCTCGGATCGATCATCGAGGCCCGGGCGGTCTCCCAGAGGCTCTCGGCATCGGTGGGCATCTCGCCCAGGCTGGCGCTGCGGAAGGCATCGTAGCGGCGCCGGCGGACCGGGTCGGCCAGCACGTCCATGGCGCCCCGCAGCTCGCGCTCCTGGGACTCGAGGATGCTGACGTCGGCCCCCTGGCGGCGGGCGTCGCGCAGGCGCCGGACCAGCTGGGCCAGCCGCCGCTGGTAGGCCGCGCGGATGGCGTCGATGGGGGCATCCTCATCCACGCCGAGGAGCTCGTAGAAGCCTTGTGCCAAGGGACCGCCTCGTCGTTCGCCCCTCGCGGGGTACAGACGGCGCGCCTAACCCTTGCGGGCCCCGCCCGCGAGCCCGCGGTGCTGGGCGCCCTCGGGCGGCGCGGCCTCCGGGCCGGCACCGGCAGGGTCGAGCTCCCGAAGACGGGCGACCACCAGGGCCAGCTCGCCCGGCAGCAGGCTGCGGGGGTCGAGCACGACCGCGCCGTCGGCAATCCGGGGCAGCACCGCCGGGGTGCCCAGGCGCAGCCGCCGGGCCACCGCGTCGGGGCGTCCCAGCCGCGCCGGCAGCCGCACGACCACCCCGGGCAGGCCGCGGCCCGGCAGGGCGCCGCCGCCGGTGACCCCCTCGTCGTCGTGGAGGGTGGCGCCGGGCACGGCCGCCGCGAGGGCCGCCGCGAGGGGCCGGAGGGTGGCCGGGGTGTGGGCGAGGGCGCGCCGAGCGGGCACGGCGTCGGCCTGGCCGGCCCGGTAGAGGGCGAGGGTGGCCTCGAGGGCGGCAAGCCCGAGCTTGTCCATGCGGAGGGCGCGGTAGAGCGGGTGGCGGCGCAGCCGGCCGACGAGCGCAGCCCGGCCGGCGATGATGCCCGCCTGGGGCCCCCCGAGCAGCTTGTCGCCCGAGAAGCAGGCGAGGTCGACCCCCTCCGCGAGGGCCCGGTCGACCCGCTCGCCCGCGAGCTCGGCCGCGGCCCCGGCCCCGGCCCCGGCCCCGGCCACTGGCAGCGTCCCGAGCAGGCCCGAGCCGAGGTCTTCGACGAGCGGCACCCCGGCCGCCCGGGCGTGGCGGGCGAGCGCCGCCCGGTCGGGACGCTCCGAGAAGCCGACCATGCGGAAGTTCGAGGGGTGGACGCGCAGGAACATGGCCGTGCGCTCGGTGGCGGCGGCGGCGTAGTCGGCGGCCCGGGTGCGGTTGGTGGTGCCCACCTCGACCAGGGTGGCGCCGCCGGCACTGATCACATCCGGCACCCGGAAGGAGCCCCCGATCTCGACCAGCTCGCCCCGGCTCAGCACCACCTCGCGTCCCCGGGCGAGCGCCGTGAGCACGAGCAGCACGGCGGCCGCGTTGTTGTTGACGGCGATGGCCGCCTCGGCCCCCGTGAGCGCCACCACGTGGTCCTCGATGCCCCGCAGCCGCCCGCCGCGCTGGCCGGTCTCGAGCTCGAGCTCGGCGTTGCTGTAGCCCTGGGCCACCGCCGCCACGGCCGCCGCCGCCGCGGGCGCGAGGGGGGCCCGGCCGAGGTTGGTGTGGAGCACGACCCCGGTGGCGTTGATGACCCGCCGCAGCCGGGGCGCGAGGCACGCCTCGACCCGCGCGGCCACCCGCGCGGCCAGACCGGGCTCGACCGCCGCGCCCGCCTGGATGCGCGCCCGCTGGTGGGCCAGCTCGCGGCGGGCCTGCTCGACGACGAGGCCGTGGGGCAGCTCCGCCAGCGCCGGATCCGCCAGCAGGGCCGAGACGGCGGGGAGCTGGGCGTAGGGGCTCGGGGCGCGGGACATGGGGGCTCCAGGCGTGCCGGCATCGCAGGGGACCGGGTAGCCTGTCGGCGCCCACCCCACCGCCGGCCGCGGCCCGGGGCGCGCGAGGATCCGGCGTGAACACCCTCATCTACCTCCTCGCCGCCGCCGCCTGCGCCGTGCTGGGCGTCCGGGGCTGGACGGGGGACCGCACCCACCCCGCCCGGCGCGCCTGCCTGCTCGTGGCCCTGCTGACCGGCGCCTGCTTCGGCAGCTTCACGCTCTACCTGCTGCCCGGCCTCACCCCCCTCCGCTACGTCTACGCCGTCGCCGGCGCCATGCTGCCCCCCGCCCTGCTCGGCTTCCTCGAGGAGTACTTCGGCCCGCCCGACCACCGGGCCCGGGCCCGCCTGCGCCGCCTGTGGTTCGCCTCGATGGCGCTCGGCTCGGCATTCGTCGTGCTCGACCTGGGGGTCTACCGCGACCACCTGGGGGCCACCTGGCCCGAGGTGGCCCTGGCGCTCTACATCCTGGGCGGGCTGGGGCTGAGCCTGGACCGGCTGTGGACCGAGCACCAGGCCTCCGACCAGCGCGTGCACCAGGTGCGGGTGCGCTACCTGCTCGGCCTGCTGGGCGCGACCGTGCTCAGCACGAGCCTGGAGCTGCTCATCCGCAGCCTCACGCCGCCCGAGACCCTCGACCAGGCCGGCGCGCTGAGCCGCAGCTTCCTGCTCCAGGGGGCCGCGCCGCCGGCCGGGGCCGTGCTCGGCGCCACCTTCATCTACTTCCTCTACCAGACCGTGCAGCTCTACCGGCTGCTCGACCTGCACGAGGTCTTCGTCCGCATCCTCGTGCTCTGCACCGCCAGCCTCATCCTGCTGAGCTTCGGCGTGCTCACGGTCGTCGGCTCCGGCGCCCTGACCGACTTCCGGCTCCACGTCGCCTTCCAGGTCTTCCTGGCCAGCGCGCTCTTCCTGTCGGTCTTCGACCCGCTGCGGGCCCGCCTCGAGGCCTGGGGCTTCGCCTACTTCAACCGCCAGGGGCGCCGCCTCGAGCAGGCCGTGGTCGAGGCCGACCGGGCCCTGCCCAAGGTCATCCGTCTCGACGGCCTCGGCGACGAGCTGCTGGGCCGCCTCCAGGCCAGCGGGCGGGTGCCCCTGGCGAGCCTCTACCTCTGGACCCCCGAGCGCAATTCCTACCGCCTGCGCCTCAGCCGCGGGCCCGTCAACCAGCCCCTCATGCCCTCCATCGCCGCCCGTCCCTTCACCGAGGGCTTCCTCGGGGGCGACCGGGTCTACGCCGCGGTCACGCTCCGGCGGCGGGTGCGGCGCCGGCTGGACGGCCACGAGGAGGCGGCCCTGCGGCTGCGCACCCTCGAGGCCATGGACGCCGACCTCAGCATCGCCGTCATGTCGGGCGAACTGGTGCTGGGCTGGCTCAACCTCAAGAGCGCGCCGTGGTCCGACGGCTTCTCCCGAGAGGAGACCCGGCGCCTCACCGAGCTGGTCGACCGCGCCGCCGTGGTCATCGAGAACATCTACAACTTCGAGGCCCTCGAGGAACAGCACCGCCTCGCCGCCCTCGGCACCATGGCCGCCGGCCTCGCCCACGAGATCCGCAACCCCCTGGCAGGCATCAAGGGCGCCGCCGAGTTCGTGCGCCAGACCCGGGGCGACCCGGAGGCGGCCGACGAGCTGGAAGACCTGCTCGACGTCATCGTGGACGAGACCGACCGCCTCGCCGGCGTGGTGAACCAGTTCCTCGACTACTCCCGGCCGCTCCAGGTGCGGGCCGAGGTCGTCGACATGGAGGAGCTCGTCGCCCGCGTCTTCGCCCTCGCGCGCATCGACCGCCGGGAGGGCAGCGAGCCGGATCCCGAGACGGGGGCCGTGCGGGTCGGCGGGGTCGAGCTGCGCTGTGTGGCCCCCGGGCCGGGCGAGCCGCCGCTGCCCGAGGTGCGGGCCGATCCCGACAAGCTGGTCCAGGTGCTGCTGAACCTCGTGCGCAACGCCATCGAGGCCCAGCAGCGCCAGACCTCCGGCGCCGTCCAGGTCACCCTCCGGGCCACCCGCTTCAGCGCCCCCTCGCGCCGGGGTGCCGCCGCCCTCGAGCTGGTCGTGGAGGACGAGGGCCCGGGCATCGCACCGGACGATCTCCAGAAGCTCTTCATCCCCTTCTTCACGACCAAGCGGGCGGGCACGGGCCTCGGCCTGGCCATCAGCCGCCGGCTGGTCGAGGCCCACGGGGGCGACCTCACGGCCCGGGCCCGGCCCGGCGGCGGGGCGACCCTGCGGCTGCTGCTGCCGGCCCACGAGAGCCCTCCCGCCACCGCCGACGCCCCCCCC
>CAXQUZ010000401.1:0-3690 GCA_964226865.1 Myxococcota bacterium
TGCAATTGAAGAGTTTGGATTTGATGTCTGTATGGGCGGTGCCCGCCGCGACGAAGAAAAAAGTCGTGCGAAGGAACGTATTTTCTCTGTTCGAGTCCCCTGGCCCGCGCCCGAGACCCCGCCCTCCTTCGTCTTCCCCTTCTTCACCGCCGAGCTCGCCTACCACACGGCCGTCGACCTGCGCTGCGCCGTCGGGGCCTGGGGCACGACCCCCGTGGGCTTCTGGGGCCAGCCCCGCGTGCCCCTGGTGGCCGGCGAGACGCCCCTGCCCCTCGAGCGCCTCGTCATCCTCGCCGACGCCCAGTCGGGCATGGGGGTGCCGGCCGACCCGGCCACCCACACCTTCGTGAACCCCGACATGCACGTCTTCTTGGAGCGCAGCCCCGCCGACGGCTGGCTCGGCTTCGACATCCGCTCGGGGGCCAGCGACACGGGCATGGGGCTGGCCCAGAGCGCCCTGCGCGACCGCCACGGGGCCGTGGGCCGGGCCGCCCAGAGCCTGCTCATGGTCGCCCGGTGACCGGCTGCCCCCGGCGGGCTACAGCCCCTGCCCAGCCACCATCCCGCAGCCGCGGAGAGGAGTCCCCATGCCCGTGATCATCGACGGCGTCGACGGCCTGAAGGCCAAGGCCAACACCCACATCGGCACCACCGAGTGGGAGACCATGACCTTCGAGCGCATCCAGGCCTTCGCCGACGCCACCGGCGACCACCAGTGGATCCACGTCGACCGCGAGCGCATCGCCAAGGAGTCCCCCTTCGGCGCCCCCATCGCCCACGGCTACTTCACCCTCTCGATGGTGGCCGGTCGCTTCTTCGACCTGCTCGACCTGCGCGGCATGGGCATGGTCATCAACTACGGCACGAACAAGGTGCGCTTCCCGAACCCCCTCAAGGAGAACGCCCGGTTCCGCCTCGCCATCGACCTCGGCGAGGTCGTCGACAAGAAGGGCGGCTGGGTCGAGGCCCTCTTCCACGCCTCCATCCAGATCGAGGGCGAAGACAAGCCCGCCGTGGCCGCCGAGTGTGTGTTCCGCTTCCTGCCCGCCGCCAGCTGAGCGGGCCGCCGCCGGGCCCCTGCCGCCGCCTCGCGCGGGGGGGCCCTGGCCATCGGCACTCCGGCGCCCACGCCCAAAAAAGTGGGACTTTCTCGCCGGAAGGGCCTTGCAGCATCCGCCCCGCACATTAAATGGCGGGGGCTTCGCGAGGGAACAAAAACCTTCGCGCTTCCCCACGGGGTCGTGGCGGAATTGGCAGACGCGCTAGACTAAGGATCTAGTTCCTTAAACGGAGTGGGGGTTCGATTCCCCCCGACCCCATCAGAACGCCGCCTTCGGGCGGCGTTCGCCGTTCTCGGCACCGAAGTTTCGGCCCCGTCGCGCCCGCCGCCAGTCGGCCGCCCCTCAGCGCAGCAGGGGCGCCACCGCCGCGAGCAGGGGCACGTCCGCCGCCGCCCAGTCGACGCTGGAGAGGGCCGCCCGGTCGAGCCAGCGGTGGTCGACATGCTCGTGGAGCACGGGCTGCTGGTCGGCGGGCACGAGGGTGCAGGCGAAGCACACGAGGCGCAGCGCCAGGCTCGGGTAGCGGTGGACGTGGGCGCCGAGACATGCGCCGACCGCGACGCGGAGGCCCAGCTCTTCGCCCAGCTCGCGGGCCAGGGCCGCCCGCTCGTCTTCGCCGGGCTCGACCTTGCCGCCCGCCAGCTCCCAGCAGTGGGCGGCTGCCCCGCCGGGGCCCCGCTGGACGGCGAGCAGCCGCCCGTCCTGGACGACCGCGGCACAGACGACGTGGAGGGGGGCGGCGGCGGACATGGCGACTCTGGGACGGGGGGAGCGGCGCCGCGGGCACCCCCAGCGCGCCCTCCCGTGCTACCCCCAGAGCATGCCCTTCGCCCGCATCCGCCTGCTCCTCGTCGGCCTGCTGCCGGCCTGCGCCAACCCCTGCGGGGGCGCCGCGCCGCCCGAATTCGCCCGGCTCCAACAGGATCTGAGCGGCCCCAAGACGGTCACGATGACGGTGTCTTGGCCCGATCCCGAGCTGCCCGTCACCCACGACCTCCAGGTCAAGCTGCGCCCCGAGGAGGCCCGGGTCTCGGGCCGGCCGGGGGCGATCTCGACCGACGGCAGCATGGTGGTGCTCGAGGCCGAGATGAAGGTGCCCCTCGTCGACCTCGCCGACGAGGGGGCCGAGCTCTTCGACGAGCTGCGCAGCGGCCTGGCCCACGCCCACTGGGCGCCCATCGAGGCCCCCCGGGTCGGGGCCCTGCGGCCCGCCGCCGACGCCGCCTGGGCCGAGCTGACGCTGCCCTTCGACTGGATGGACGGCGAGACCGTGCTCCTCGCCGTCGATCGCGAGACGGGCGCCCTCCGCTATGTGGTCATCGAGACCGAGACCCCGCCGCTCCAGGTGTCGGCCCGCCCGCCCCGGGGCGGCGCCCGCACCGTGACCCTCTCCGACGGCGGCCAGCTGGGCCTCGCCGTCCACGACTACACCACCCGCTGAGCCCCGTCCCCGAGCGTGCCATGACCCCCGCGCCCCCCGCCCCTGCGGCCGCCCCGGCCGAGCGCCCCCCCGCCTCGCCCCAGGGCCGCCAGGCCCGCGTCCTCGTCGACGGGCTCCAGTCCCGCTTTGCCGCCCGCCTCGAGGCCGTCGCCGCCCGCCGCGGAGACCCGGCGCCCCTGGCGCCCGTGCGCTGGCTGCGGGACGGCGGCCGCCACGGCGGCGGCATGCGCCGGGGGGTGGCCGACAGCCCCACCTTCGACCGGGCCAGCCTCAACGTCTCGGGGGTCCACTACGACGACCTACCCGACAAGCGCCTCTCCTCGGCCACGGCCCTGTCCTGCATCGTCCACCCGGCCCACCCCCGGGCCCCCTCGATGCACATGCACCTCTCCTGGACCGAGCTGCGCGACGGCAGCGGCTACTGGCGGCTCATGGCCGACCTGAACCCGTGCCTGCCCGATCCGGCCCAGACCGCCCGCTTCAGCGCCGTGCTCGACGCGGCCGCCGGCCCCCACGCCCCCCGCGGCCGGGCCCAGGGCGACCGCTACTTCTCGATCCCCGCCCTCGGCCGCACCCGCGGCGTGGCCCACTTCTACCTCGAGGGCCACAACACGGGCGACTGGGCCGCGGACGCCGCCCTGGTCGAGGCCTTTGGCGACGCCGTGATCAACGTCTACTGCGACATCCTCGACGAGACGCCGACCAGCCCCCCCACCGCCGAGGAGCGGGCGGCCCAGCGCGCCTACCACACCCTCTACCTGTTCCAGGTGCTCACCCTCGACCGGGGCACGACCTCGGGGCTGCTGGTCCACGACCAGAACGACGTGGGCATCCTCGGCTCGCTGCCGAGCACGGTCGACCCGGCCCTGCTCGCCCAGTGGCGGGCCCAGGTGCCGGCCCCCCAGGAGCGCCTCGTCGACGCCCTGATCGCCGTGCTGGGCACCACGGGCCCCGCGACCGTGGACGTGGCGGCGAAGCGGGCCCTCGCGGCCGCCGTCCGGGGCTTCTACCGGGCCCACCCCGAGGCCCTGGCGCTCCAGGCCCGGGGCGATGTGCTGCCCCCGACGGTGGCCAACCACCGGTGATGCGCCGCCTGCGCCGGCTCGTGCTGCTCGTGCTGGTCGCCCACCTCGTGCTGGTGGGCAGCCTGCGCTGGGTCGATCCGCCCCTGACCCTGACCAGATCGGA
>CAXQUZ010000402.1:0-3013 GCA_964226865.1 Myxococcota bacterium
GGAGTTCAGCCGTGGGCTCGGCCGAGCTGACGCGCGCGTGGAGCTCGGGGGGCCAGCAGCGGGGGCCCGGTGGGCCGTCGAGGGTCGCGATGCCGTCGAGGGAGAAGCCCCCCCGCCAGCCGTGCGCCCGCCGGATGTGGTCGCCGACCCGGCGGGTGGCGGCGCGCATCGCGTCGCGGAGGGCCGGGGGCGCGTCCCAGAGGGTGGCCATGCCGCAGAAGTGGAACTGGCCGGTCTCGCGGGTGGCGAGCACGCCCATCTCCATCGGCTCGAAGACGGCCGTGCCCGTGGGGGTGCAGAAGCCCTGGACGGCGCAGGGCACCCCGGCGAGGAAGGGCATCACGCGCACCTGCCGGGTGGGGGCGCCGAGGGCGGCGACCGCGGCGGCCTGGGAGCGGGCGTCGTGGACCCAGCGGGTCGCCACGGCGCCGCCCTCGATGCCGTCCCGGGCGTCGCCGGCCCACACCGTGCCCTGGCCCTGGTCGAGCGCCGCCGCCGCGTCGGCCGCTGCCGAGAGGGGCACGACCCGGTCCGGTGCCCGCGCGACCCCGGCGGCGTCGAGCACCGCGCCGACGAGGGTCTTGTCTTCGAGCCGGTGGCGCAGGGCGAGGGGGGCCGCCCCCCAGACCGGCCGGCCCCCGACCGCCGCCAGCGCCGTGCCCGCCGGGGCGAGCACCTGGGCCTGGCGCGCGGGATCGATGCCGTCGAGGGCCGCGGGCGCGACGGCCGCCGCCGCTCGCTCCCAGGCCAGGAACTCGCCGTAGAGGTCGGCGGGCGGGGCGCCGACCGGCGCGAGCCAGGTCGTGCCCCGGTGGCGCAGGGCCGCGTCGAGGGGCGGGCCGTCTGCGAGGGCCACGAGGTGGGGCGGCGGGGCGCCGAGGTCTTGGATGTGGCGCAGGGTCGTGCCCATGGCGCCCCGGCGGGGCCAGCAGAGCACCCACTGGTGCTGGCCGAAGATGCGCATCAGCGGGGCATAGAGGGAGAACAAGGGCACGGGCTTGCTCGGGGCCAGCGGGCTCAGCCCTGGTGGATGATGACCCGGCCCAGCCCCTCTTCGCGGGCGAGGCGGGCGACCTTGTCGGCTTCGCTGCCGAAGAGGATGCGGCTGATGAAGGGGCGCTCGGCCCGCACCAGCAGGATGACGTCCGCCTCGATGGCCTCGGCCTTCTGGACGACGAGATCGGCGAAGGCCCCCCGCTCTTCGTGGAGCAGCACGGGGATCTCGCGGGCGGCGGCGGCCCGGCGGACCTGGTCGACCCGCCGGCGGGCCATGCGATCGTGCTCGGCGCCCAGCGTGGCCAGCACCTGCTCCTGGGCCTCGAGGCCGAGCAGCCCGCTGTCGCCGACACTCGCGGCCGCCCGGGCGAGGGCATCGTCTTCGATGACCGTCAGCACGTCGATCTCGACCGTGTCGCCCGCCGCCAGGAAGGCCTCGGCCTCGCGCATGGCGAGGCCCACCAGCTTGCGCGAGTAGCGGCTGGTGCTGACCGCGAGGAGGATGCGGCGCAGGCTCATCCGGCCCCTCCGGCGAGGCGAGCGAGGCCCAGCAGGGGCCACAGGGTCTGGGAGAGTAGCAGGAGAACGGCCAGGGAGACCGCCGTGATGGCCAGTCCCGGCAGGGTGTCGCGGATGCGGAGGTAGCCGGTGCCGAAGACCATGGCCATGGCGGGGGTCGAGGTGGGGAGGAGGAAGGCGAAGCCGGCGCTCAGGGGCACGGTCCAGGCGAGGATGTGGCCGTCGAGGCCGGCCTGGGCGCCGATGGGCAGGGCGACGGGGAGCACCACGGCGATGACCGCGGCGTTGCTCACCAGCTCGGTGAAGGCCGCCGACAGCAGGCCGACCATCACCGTCGCGCCGGTCGCCCCCACCTCTTCGGACAGCAGGGCCCCGGCGAGCCAGGCCGTGGCCCCCGTCCGGTAGAGCGCGCCGCCCACGGCGATGGCGCCGCCGTACATCAGGGCCACCCCCCAGTTCACCTCGCGCTCGGCGTCCTCCCAGCGCAGCACCTGGAAGAGGAAGAGCACGCCGCTGCCGATCAGGGCCACGATGCCCAGCCAGCTCGGCCCGGCGAGCACCATCGTGAGCACCATCAGGGCCACGATCACCACCGTGCGCTTCTCGGCGGGCGACACGGGGCCGAGGCGCCGGACCTTCTCGTCGAGGCGGGCCACGGCCGGGGCGATGTCGAGGCCCTCGGGGGGCAGGGAGAGGCGCAGCACCAGCATGCCGACGAGCAGGCTGGCCAGGGAGACGGGCGCCGCGCCGGCCATGTAGGCCACGAAGCCGATGGGATCGGGCGCCATGCCCCCCGCGGCCCGGTAGTCGCCGTAGAGCTGGAGGGCGAGGGTGGCCCGGGCGCTCGACAGCAGGGTCAGGTTCGAGCCGGCGACCGTGCCCCAGGCCATGCTCAGCAGCAGCCGGCGGGCCGTGCGCGAGCGGGGGCTGAGGTCGAGGGCGCGGATGAGCTCGAGCACGACGGGCAGCATGATGGCCGCGACGGCGTGGCTCACGATGACGCAGCACAGGCCCCAGGACAGGGCCATCACGCCCATGCAGAGGCTGTCTTCGCTGCCCGAGATCCGGCGCAGCCCGAGCAGGCTGAGGCGCGCGGAGAGGCCGGTGCGCTGGAGCACGACGGCCACGAGGAACACGCCGATGACGAAGAAGACGGCGGGGTTCCCGAAGAGGGCCAGGGCCTCGTCGGCGGGAAGGGCCCCGAGCACGGGCAGCAGGGCGAGGCCCACGAGGCTGGTGACGGGCAGGGCCACCGGCGCGAAGAGCCACCAGCACATGCAGAGCAGCAGCACGGCGAGGGCCGCCTGGCCCGGTGCCGTCAGGCCGGCCGGCGTGGGGGCGAACCACACCGCGGCGCAGAGCAGCGGACCGGCAACCGCCGCGGCGAGGGCGGCGGACTTGGGCGACGGGGGGGAGGTGCGGGGCATCGGGGCCCGCATATGCAGTTGGCGCCCGGCCGGCCGGCGGTGGAGCGTCCGCCCGGCGCCCGCGGCTCAGG
>CAXQUZ010000403.1:0-3755 GCA_964226865.1 Myxococcota bacterium
CAAGCAGAAGACGGCATACGCGATAGCATGCGGTGACTGGAGTTCAGACGTGTCTCTTCCGATCTGCCACGGAGGGCCGTCCGGCGGCAGGCCCTCGTCGAAGTCGGGCTCGTCGAGCTCCACGCCCGGCGGCAGCATCGGTCCGGGGCGATGCATCCGGCGACGCCGACGACGATGGGGCCGCCGACGACGGAACCGCCGCCGCCCCACGACCTCCCCGGCCAGACCCGCCCGCTTGGCGGTGCGCTTGGTGGGATGTACGCCCTCCGACAGGTCGGCCGACCAGCTCCGCAGCAGCTTCCGCGCCCGCAGCACCTCGCCGATGGACACGGCCGCCCAGGCGATGCCGATGGCGGTGACCGCCACGTTGATGCCGCGCAGCACCGACGCCACACCGGCCACCCCACCCTCGAGGGGCTGGGTCGCGGCGGGGTCGAGCCACTGGCCCTTGATGTTGGACAGGATCTCGGCGGCCCGGTCGGCGTAGGGCGACCACTCCGAGCCCAGCGCCTGCGCCTGGAAGGCCGTGACGTCGGCCTCCAGCGCGGCGAGCTCCGCCTCGAAGCGGCGCACGGTCCCGCCGTAGGTCTTCTCTGCCAGCGCGGAGTTGCCGGCCTTGCGCCGGACCTCGTCGACCATGGTGGTGAGCAGCGGTCCCAGGAGGTCTTCCCACCACCCTCGCACCGACACCACCCACTTGGGCTCCAGCTCAGCCATGCCACCCTCCCTGGCACTTACAGCGCGGGTAGGTGTCGCCGCTCACCACCTGGATGGCCGACAGGGCCGGGGCTGCCAGCGTGGCCGCGCGCGACATCTCGGTCTGCACATCCGCCTGAGGCTCCTCGGGCCCGACCTCGCGCACGAGGTAGTAGCCGTTGCCCAGGCTGGCGAGGGCCGCGCGCTTGCCGTGACGGGCCCGCACGAGGACGTTGTCGGTCTTCGCGGACGGTCCCCAGTCCTCGGCGTTCACGTCGAGCACCCCGGAACCGGGCCCGAGGCGTTCCAGCTCTTCGATGCGCTCCTCCAGCTCGGCGGCGCGCCGGTCCTGGCGCTTTCGGCGGCGGTCGTTGCGGCGACCACCACGGGCCGCACGCCGCTCGTTGGCCTTCGCCTTCATCTCCAGAAAGGGCGTGGCCAGTGATGCCAGCGCCGGAATGGCCATGAGCGCACCAGCGGCGCCGATGCCGTCCAGCCCGCCCGAGACCTCCACGGCCTGCTCGACCGCGTTGGTGGCGTCGATGACCTTGGCCGACTCGACGGCGAGCTCTTCCGGCGTCCAGCCGTCCTCGACCGCGTAGAGCTTGATCTCGGCCAGCAGCCGCAGCCCCGTGTTGTCGATGACCGACTCGACGTCGTCGTCGGCGCCGAAGTGCCCGCCCGACAGGGCCTCGTAGGCCATGCCCGCGATCTCGCCCGCGACATCGGCCACGTCGTAGTCGTACTCGACGGGGTCGTTGTCCCAGTAGCCCTCGTCGACGAGGACCGCGTTCTCCATGGCGTCGTAGTACGGGTCGTAGGGCTCGTAGGTGTCGTAGGCGTCCACCTCGAGGGCGCGCTCGGGCACGTCCCAGGCGGGGACCACGGACGGACCGGGCCGGGCGCGCACGATGGACGGACCGCGCGGGGGCGCGACGGGGCCGGGCAGCAGGGGTGGACTAGGTAGGGGCATCGGACGGCCGCGACCGGGCACCATCGCAGACGACGACGGTCCCCACCGGGGCGTGGGCGGGAAGGCGCGCGATGGCGACGGGGGAGGTGGCGGCGGGGCCGAGGCCTGCTGCTGCCCCCGTTGTGCGAGCATCCGGCGCTCGCGCGGCGACTCCACGTTGCGGTCGAGCTTGCGCATGCGGCGGTTGGCGACGCCCTTCTTGCGCACGTTGCGGTCGTACCGGCGCCGGTTGCGGACCATGCGCCGCCGCTGGGCCCACGAGTAGCCCTTGCTCTTCAGCTTCTTGTTGTAGTCGCGCCGGGCCTGCCGCTGGTTGCGGCGCTTGTTCCGGCGGTACTTGCGGACGGCCTTCGACATGGCGGTCTCCTCACCGAGCCATCGCGCGGCGGTGGTGGCGTCCCCAGTGGCGCGAGGCCGGCCGAGGTCGCGGGGAACGACGGCGGGCCACGCCGGCCACCGCCAGCCCGTCGGGCAGCGGGGCGGCCTGGCCCTGGTTGTACGGGTGTCGTCGGCCTTCTGGGTACATGCCCAGCCGCGCTGACGGGTCGTCTCGCCACCAGGTCCACCGGCTGCGGCCCGGGTCCCAGAGCCGGTAGAGCACGAGGCAGTGGTAGAGGTTCGGGAAGCCTCGCTCGCCCCGCGTGCGCAGGATGACCCAGGCGTCGATGTTCTCGGGTCGGGTGTGCTGCGACAGCGCAAAGCCGCCGTCCTCGGGGCCCATGGCGAGGTGTCCCCGCGCCATCAGCTCCCCGGCACGCGCGGCCGCGAGTCCGTCGCAGTCCTCGTGGCCCTGCTCCAGCATCGACAGGTAGTCGCACCAGACCTCGGTGGTCTCGCGCTCGTAGACCACGCCACTGTCGTAGACGCCCGGCAGGTCGGGGCGCTCGGCCAGCAGCCGCGCGTTGTGGCGGGCCAGCCAGTTGAGCAGCTCCACGAAGCCCACCTCGGTCTTCGTGACGCGGAGCTCGATGGCGAGCGGCCGGGCCGACAGCGCCAGCGGCGTGGGCGTGACCATCAGGCGGCCTCGCACTTGAAGCCGGCCCCCGAGACGAGGCGGACGGTGCCGGTGACGCTCGGGTTGGCCGTGCCGCCGGGCGTGACGGTCGCGCGGACGTAGAGGCCGATGAGGTCGGCCGTGAGGATCTGCTTCTTCGTGCCCGCGCCCGAGAGCTGGGTCATCGTCGCGACGGTGTGCCAGGTGGACCCGTCCCAGGACGTCTCGACGGTCGCGTCGAGGGTGGGGCTGGTGCCGTCTGCCGCCGTGAGCTCGAAGACCGCGTGGAAGGGCTGGGTGGCGTCCGAGGTGTCGTCGTTGCGGCCCCGGATCTTCCACGACGTGCCCTCGGTGGCCACGGTCACGGCGCTGGTGAGGGCGAGCAGGGTGTGGGTGGAGCGGCAGAGCATCGGGGACTCCGAGCGTGGGCGATGGGAGGGAGAATCCCGGACATCGCTGAGAAGACGCGGATTTCGAGGAATCGGGTAGGACCCGATTCTGAGGAATCAAACGAGACGCAGGCGGTAGAGCAGGCGGGAGGGGGCCTCGCAGGTGAGGCGGACGGTGGCGGCGGCCCCGAGGGGCAGCCAGTCGGGCTGGCGGTTGCCGGGGACGGCGGCGCGCACGATGCCGTCGCTGTCGAGCAGCTCGAGGCGGGCGGCGGCTTGGGCGGCTTCGGCGGTGTCCAGGCGAACGGCCTCGGCCCACGCGGGGATGGGGAAGGACGCGGCGATGACGTGTGAGGGGTGGGCTTCGTCGAGGACGGGCCACACCTCGCGGTGCTCGTGGACCTCGACGGCCGAGACGAACAGCTCGACCGGTGCCGGAGTGCGGCCCACGGCTTCCACGAAGAGCGACCGTGCCCAGACGAGCGCCTGGCCCGACCGGCACACCGAGAAGCGCGCCGGGAGGCCGGGACTGCCCCGCCCCGCCCACGTCATCACCACGTCCACCGGGGCGTCTGCCGAGACGGTGACCAGCCGCCAGCCCGCGCAGGAGCCCTCCGCCTGGAGGACGACCTGTCGCGCGCCGGCATCCAGCCGGGCCGCCTTGCCTGCGGGAAACAGGTCCACGGCTCACCCCCGGTCCCCG
>CAXQUZ010000404.1:0-4967 GCA_964226865.1 Myxococcota bacterium
AGATCTTTTTGCAATTCCTTGATGCACATATTCTCTATCATCATCATTTTTAGAATCTGTTGATTCTACAGTAAGAACACCATCTTCAAGATTAACTTTTATATCATCTTTTGAAAACCCTGCTACCGCAAGTTCAATGACATACTTAAAATCTCCATCTTTTCTTAAATTATAAGGTGGAAAATTTGTATTCATTGAATTATGAACTTCACCCCAATCTCTCAAAAGAGAATCAAAGGTGTTCTGGGTGCGCAACGGCGCCGGTGCGGTCGCCGCCGTCAGCACCCCCCTCGGCATCGGCCTCGCCCTGCTCACCCTCAACAGCGCGCTCGGCCCCCGCTACGAGCAGGCTGTGCCGCTGCTGGTGGGCATCTCGCTGGTGCTGCGCAACCCGGTCGCCCCCCGGGCCTGAGCGCACCGGGGGCCGCCGAGCTTGCCGCTCAGCCCTCGGCAGCCTCGGCAGCGGCCTTGGCGGCGGCCCGCTCGGCGCGTGCCTGCTTGCGCAGCCGCATGTTGACCAGCTCGACCATCAGCGAGAAGCCCATCGCAAAGTAGATGTAGCCCTTGTCGATGTGCTGGCCGAGGGCCTCGGCCGTCAGCAGCACCCCGATGAGCAGCAGGAAGCTGAGCGCCAGCACCTTCATCGAGGGGTGGGCGTTGACGAAGTCACCGATGCGCTGGGCGAAGAAGAGCATGATGACGACGGCGGTGATCATCGCCGTGGCCATGACCCAGAACTCGCTCGCCATGCCGACCGCGGTGATGACCGAGTCGAGGCTGAACACGATGTCGAGCACCATGATCTGGAGCACGGTCGACACGAGGGTCGCGCCCTTGCCGCTGGGGGCGTCGTCTTCCTCTTCGCCCTCGACCTTCTCGTAGATCTCGTGGGTCGACTTGCCCATCAGGAAGAGGCCGCCCCCGAGCAGGATGAGGTCGCGGCCGCTGACGCTGTGGCCCGCCACGCTGAACAGCTCGGCGGTGAGGCCCATGACCCAGTTGATGGCCCCGAGCAGTCCCAGGCGGCTGATCAGGGCCGCGCCCAGCCCGAGCTTGTAGGAGGTGCCCTGCTGTTCCTTGGGCAGGCGGCTGGACAGGATCGCAATGAAGACGATGTTGTCGATCCCGAGGATGATCTCGAGGGCCGTCAGCGAGAGCAGGGCCAGCCAGATGTCGGGGTTCGAGAGGGCCTCAATCATGCCGCGGCTCGCTCACAGGGGGTGGGGGCGTGAAGTCGGCCCAGGGGGGCGCGGCCGTGACGGGCGCGCCGGAGGCGTCGAAGTCCTGGCGCACGGCCCGGCCCAGCGCGTCCCAGGCGACCACCGCCCGGGGCGGGGTGGCGAAGACCAGCGCCGGGCCCGGGAGGGGGCGCGCCCCCACGTAGCTCAGGTGGGCGGGCGAGAAGCCGAGCGCCACCGTCCAGCCGCCCGGGCCGGGCGCCAGCGCCGGGGCCTCGGGCCAGGGGTCGGTCTCGGGCAGCAGCAGCGGGTGGAGCTTCTCGACCCAGGGCAGGGCGCCGCCGGCGGCCTCGACCATGAGCCCCAGGTTGCCGAAGCGCAGGATCAGCAGATCGTCGCCGCCGGCCAGGGCCTCGTCCGCACCGAAGGGCAGGGGGCCCTCGGGCGCGGTGGGCTTCTTGCGGGCCCGCAGCTCGGCCATCCACTGGACCCACCACTGGGCTGCCGTCTCGTCTGGCGCGACGAAGACCCGTGCGATGCCCCCCTTCATGTCGACCGTGTAGCCGGTGGAGGAGCTGTCGTAGCGGGGCGCCTCGAGGGTGTCGCCGAGGGCGGCGAGGTCGATGCCCTGGTAGCGCGGACCGGCCCAGGCGGGCAGCGCGGCCAACACCAGGGGCAGCATGGCAGAGGGCGGGACCAGGGGCGTCTCCTCGGACGACAGGCGGGGACGAAGCGCCTATCCCGGCGTGCCTGGCGGCGCGGGCCCCGGGCGTGGGGGGGCGACGAAATGGGGATAGGGCCCCGCGCGAGAACCCTGGGAGAGTCCATGCCCCGCCCCCTGCCGCAGCTCGCCGTGCTGGCCCTGCTCGGCTGCGCCCCGCCGTCCGTGCCCCCCGCCGCGCCCGTCGTGCTGCCCGTCGCGGCCCCCGACCAGCGCCCGACCGTCGCGCCAGGGGCCCAGGATCCCCAGCTCCAGCAGCTGGTCGCCTCCGCCCGCCAGAGCCGGACGACCTTCGCCCGCCTCGCCCAGCTCTGCGACGGCGTCGGGCCCCGCCTCGCCGGCTCGCCCGGCATGCGGGCCGCCGAGGACTGGGGCCTCAAGACCTTCCAGGATGACGGCCAGGAGGGCGTTCGCGGCGAAGAGGTCATGGTGCCCCACTGGGTGCGGGGCGCGGAGCAGGCCGACATGGTCGCCCCCTGGGCGGCCCCGCTGCAGATCCTGACCCTGGGCCGGTCCATCGGCACCCAGCAGGCCCCGGGCGGGGTGCTCGAGGCCGAGGTGGCGGTGGTGCGCGACGACGGCGACCTCGGCCCCCACCTCGCCGGCAAGGTGGTTCTCTGGGCCGTCGAGATGGAGGAGCACCGCCCCGCCTTCCTGGGCTACGCCGGCGCCGTGCACGCCCGCAGCCAGGGGCCCGCCAAGGCCGCGGCCCACGGGGCGGTGGGCGCCATGGTCCGCTCGATGACCACCCGCTCGCTGGCCACCCCCCACACGGGCGCCATGCGCGACTTTCCCGACGACCTGGCCCCCATCCCGGCCGTGGCGGTCTCGACCGAGAACGCCGACATGATGGCCCGTCTCGTCGAGAGCGGCGAGACGGTGCGGGTGCGGCTGGCCCTCGGCGCCGAGACCCTGCCGGACGTCCCCGGCCGCAACATCGTCGCCGAGATCCGCGGCAGCGAGCGCCCGGACGAGATCGTGCTCATCGGCGGCCACCTCGACTCGTGGGACGTGGGCCAGGGCGCCCACGACGACGGGGCGGGCATCGTCGAGAGCATCGAGGCTCTGCGCCTCATCCGCGCCCTCGGGGTGCCGCCCAAGCGCACCATCCGGGCCGTGCTCTTCGCCAACGAAGAGAACGGGCTGCGGGGGGGGCGGGGCTACGCCGAGGCCCATGCCGGCGAGCGCCACGTCGCGGCCATCGAGAGCGACCTGGGCGGCGGCTGGCCGCTGGGCTTCTCGGCGACGGGCTCGGCAGACCAGCTCGCCTGGCTGCGCACCGCCGCCGCGCCGCTGGGGCTGCCGGTGGCTGAGGGGGGCGGCGGGGCAGACATCGGACCGCTCAAGGCCAGCGGCACCCTGCTGGTGGGGCTGCGGCCGGACGACCGCCACTACTTCGACGTCCACCACACCCACGCCGACACCCTCGACAAGGTCGACGAGCGCTCGCTCCGCGAGGCCACCGCCGCCATGGCCGGCCTCGCCTGGCAGCTCGCCAACGCCCCGGCCGCGCCGGCGCCCTGAGGCCCAAGACGAAGACGGGGCCCCCGCCGAGGGGGCCCCGCTCGAGGGACGCACAGGCGCGGGGCTCAGAGGCCCTGGCCGTACATCAGCCAGACCGCGCCGGCGTCCGAGGCGCCGGTGTCGTTGCCCAGCTCGGCCATGACCATGTCCATGAAGCCGTCGCCGTCGAGGTCGGCGTTGCCGACCATGGTGCTGCCCAGCATGCCGCTGCTGTGGCCGCCCTCGACCCGGCCGCGCTCGTCGGTGAGGGCCACCGAGCCCGCGAAGGGCCCGTGGACGAAGTAGACCGTGCCGGCGTTGTTGTAGGAGGCCGTGTCCCAGCCCGTGGAGGCCACCGCGAGGTCGGCGTGGCCGTCGCCGTCCATGTCGCCGAGGCCCGCCGCGCCCATGCCGGCGTGGTCGTTCCGCAGCTTGCCGACGAGCTCGAAGCTCGCGTCGGTCAGGCCGCTCGGAGACAGGGCGGCGCCGCCCTCGAAGACGTAGACGACGCCCTGGCGGTACTCGTCGGTCTCGTGGTAGGGCGCGCCGATGAGGAAGTCGGCGTAGCCGTCGGCGTTCTGGTCGCCGGCCGGCGCGATGGTCTGGCCGGCCAGGTCGCCGTCGTCCTCGCCGGCGAGGCTGGTGACCTCGGTGGCGATGTCGGTCGGGGTGGCCCCGTCCGCCTGCCAGAGGCCCACGGCGCCGGCGCCGGTGTTCGGGTTGGCGAAGAGCAGATCGTCGTCCCCGTCGCCGTCCACGTCGCCGATGTCGGCGGCCGAGACGTAGCCGCCCGCGTCGCCGTGGAGCAGGGCCGTCGGGCCCGCGAGGTTGTCGAAGCCGGAGAAGCCCGTGCCGTCGCGGGTGAGGACCAGCGCCTCGTCCTTGCTGTCGCCGTCCCAGTCGCCGACCACCACGTCGCCCCAGAGGTCGAGCTCTTCAAAGGGGCTCACCCGGAGGATGGCGTCGCCGGGGTCGACGTCGCCCGTGATGGGGCCCGCGAAGACCGACAGCTCGCTGTGGTTGTCGTAGGGGGTCGAGCCGACCAGCACGAGATCCGCGTTGCCGTCGCCGTCCATGTCGCCGCCGATGACGGCCTGGACGACCTGGGAGGCCACGTCGGGCTCGATGACCGCGTCGGCGGCGTTCGCGAGGGTGGTGCCGGCGGTGGGCGCGCCGCTGATGATGTAGATGAGGCCGGCGCCGGAGCTGTCGCCCGGGGCGCTGACCACGAGGTCGGCCCGGCCGTCGCCCGTGATGTCGCCGTCCATGGAGAGCATGCTGCCCACCATCGAGTCTTCGGTGAGGCCGTAGAGCTCGACGCCGCGCTCGGAGACCGGCGCCATGCGGCTGTGGCGGCACTCGTCCCAGCCGTCGTCGCAGTTGTTGTCGATGCCGTCGTTGCAGACCTCGGCCTCGTCCGGGTTGACGCTGTCGTCGGCGTCATCGCAGTCGTCGGCCACCGGCGCGAGGTAGGTGTCGTCGGGGAAGCAGAGACAGGCCGAGTCGGCGCCGACCGCGCCGTGGTCGTCGCCGTCGGCGTCGGTGTACCAGGTGGAGCAGTTCAG
>CAXQUZ010000405.1:0-2621 GCA_964226865.1 Myxococcota bacterium
ACCCGCTGGCGCGGAGTTGGCGGTCGAGGATGGCCACGAGGGCCGAGCGGTTCCGGCGGACGAAGCCCTGGTAGTAGGTGGGCGAGATGCCGGGGGGCAGGTTGGCGGCGACGAGGGCGGACATGCGGTCGAAGAGGGCCGTGGCCTGCATCGGCGGCTCCAGGGGGCTGCCTTGGTATGGGCCGCCTGAAGCCAGACTTGTCCGACGCGGCTTCCCAACAAATCCGCCCGACCGCCAAAAGGCCGAGATACGGGCGGTGCAATCGTGGACTGCGCGAGTGTCCACACGCTGATGAGGGACTCATGCTGACCGCTGCTTCGCTGCTACTTGTTCTTTCTCAGCACTCCCCTGCTCAGGCGGGGGCGCGGAAAGAGGCCAGCGACGCAGCGCGGTCCGCCATCGAAGATGCAACCGATCGGGGCCCAGCCACTAGCGCTGCCGAGATCCCGGCGCTGAGCAAGCTACTGGAGAAGGCAGGGTGGACACCGACGCCTGAGTTGTCTGGGGTGTTTCGGCCGGGGTCGATCTTTGCTGTGATGGGAGACTCCCATGCTCTCCTCGCCGAGGGCTGCATCTCCAAAGAGCCGCAGGAGAACAACTACACGAGCGCCGAGATGGTCTCCTTGATGCAGGCGGGCGTGTCGGTCCGCGCGGGGCTGGGCAAGGCGGAGATCTCCGGCGGCATCGTAAAGAAGATGAAATTCAGCACGCCGGTTCAGCTTTCGGTACCCATCATCGACCTCCAGCTCACGGCTGCCTGCTTAGAGCGCCTGGAGTCCCTGCCGGAGGCCCAGCGGGACAGCGCCTATGTGGTCCGCGAGCTGCTCCGGGCCGAGATCGCCGAGCAGACCTGCGGGCGCCTCGACGCCGAAGGGCGCATGGTCGGGCTTGGAGAGGCTGACGCCGAGCTCAGCGCGGCCTGCATGCAGGCGTCCCTCGAGCCGGTGGGCGTCGGCTACCGCACGGTGCCGCTGAACGAACTGCTCGCGATGGGTGCAGCTCCGGATCTGGCTCCCGCGCCGCCCGCGGTCGCTCACGCGCAGGACGAGGCGAAGCCGCCCTCTGTGCCGAAAGCAACAGGTCCCCTCGCCATCGTGTTCACCGAGCGAGGAGGCTCGTGCGAGTGGGCTGTCGAGGACTTGCAGTCCGGAGAGAGCGCGAGTCTGTTCGCCTCGTCGACCTGCCCGACCGAGATGGTCTGGGACGGAGGGGATGAGCTCTATTACCGAGATGGGGACGCCCTATACATGCTTCGCTCGGGAAAGCTCCAGGCAGAGGTCGTGAATCGCCCCCGCGACCCTCACTGCGGGATCACCAGCGAGCACTACTGCTCGGGAGAGGACGAGCACTGGCTGGAACCGCGACTGGACGCCGGAAGTGGCGAGATTCGGTGGGCATGCTGGGGTGAGTCGGAGACCTTTGAAGTCCTCGAGGTTGGGCGCGATAGTCAGCGCTCAGAGGTCTTCAGAAACTGCATCGGATCGGCGTGTGTGGACGATGACTCGCCCATTTCGTCATTCGGCACCCCGGTGACCATCAAAGACTTCGAGCTATCGGCAGACCAAGCCTGGAGGCATGTCGACACCTATGCTGACTGCAACGAGGCAGGCGACTGCGGACGCATCTCGATGGGCATTGTCGGCCCCCTTGCCGCGCCGACCGCGCCGGCAGGGGGATTGTACAGCTCAAAGATCATCCGGCACATGATGTTGAAGCAAGGCTGGGAAGAATCCACACCGGTCCCCACCCCACTGCAGTCCGATCCCTCCCTGCTCAAGACGCTCAACATCAGTGCGAATCCATCCAGCTCCATCGATTGGACCTCCCATGAAGACGCCAGCGAGCTTGAGGGCCGCGGCATGGGAGAGTCGGGTTTCGCCTTCTGGGCGCGGGAGTACTACCCCCACAGCGGTAGCTATCTTCGCGGGCCGGTGGTTGTGTGCGACGCGTCCTGCCGACGACGCAAGGTTGTTGAAGTCGCATCCGACAGTGTCCTGGACCTGCAGATCAATGCTCCTTTTGTGGTGGTACACCCGACAGAGAGTCGAGAGACTGCGCTGATCAGGGTGGACCGCCTCGACGTGACGCGCACTTGGACGCCAGAGCAATCGGTGTGGTTGCTTCCAGACGGCGTCCCGGCTCCATTTGGGGTCAGACCGCAGCCCCGCCCATCGCCGCCGCAATCGCCGCGCTGAAGGCGTCCAGCAGCAGCTTGTCCTTGGCCGCGTCTACGCCCGCGTCAGGCTCCGGTGCCGCGACCACGGGCGTCGGCGCAGGCGGGGCCTCGACCGGCGCATCGCCGTAGAACAGCCAGTCCTCCACCGTGAGCCCCGCCGGTGCCGCTTGCTGCAGGAGCCCGAGCTTGCGCTCACTCTCCTGCGAGCTCGCCCCATCGAAGGACAGCCGCACAGCGACCGTCCCGTCCATCGGCCGCTTCCGCCCGGTCACGCTCGCCGGCTTGCCGAGCCCCAGGTGCCGCAGGGCCGACTTCACCCACTTCTTCGCCGTGCTCCCCTTGGGATCGGCAGCGAATACCACGCGAAAGGTGTGCGCCGCGTCGCGACAGGTCGCGTAGACGCAGTGACTCGTGCTCACTCCGGTGACGATCAGCGTATCTACC
>CAXQUZ010000406.1:0-6010 GCA_964226865.1 Myxococcota bacterium
TCGGCGGACGTGGGCGAGGTCGCCATGACCGACCCCCAGGCCGCCGGCGCGCGCATCGGCGGCGCCCGGGCCCAGCAGCTCCACGCCGCCGGGCGGGCCGACGGTGCCCGCTCCACCTACGGCGCCCGGGCCGCCACGATGGCCGTCGACGACGTCGACCACGCCCTGCTCCAAGCCGACAGCCTCTCGGGCACCAACGCGGCCTTCCAGGGCGACGCCCGCCGGGTGGCGACCCAGGCCGACCACATCCGCGGCACGGGCATCGCCGCCCACCAGTTCACCGCGGGCGAGCTCAACGGCTGGGGCCTCGACGCCACGATGGGCACGGGGGCCGCCGCGCTGAGCCTCGACCGGGCGCGGGTGGCCGACGCGCGCATCGCCGACCGCCTCTCGGTCCAGGAGGGCGCGGTCGACGGGCTCCAGGCCACCCACGACGCCGGGATGAACACCGTCTCCATCGACCATGCCTCGGTCGCCGGAGTGACGGACGACACGACGGGCACCACCCTCGGCGCCGCCGAGCTGTCGGGCGCCCGCACGGCTGGCGATCCCCAGGCCTTCGAGACCACCATCGACAGCGCCGCGCTCACCGACCTGCGCTCCGCCGAGCTCTCCGTCGCCCAGGCGGCCGTGACGGGCGCCAGCGCCAGCCGCGCCGACGGCACCACCCGGGGCGGCCTCGACACCGTGTCGGCGACGGGCCTCACGGTCGGCGGCCGCGCCCGCATCGACAGCCTCGAGGCGTCGGGCCTGCGCGGCGACACCGACGGCACCCGCCACCGCGCCCAGCTCGGCCAGGCCACGGCCACCGGCCTCTCCGACCGGGAGACGGGCGCCCAGGCGGCCTCGCTGCGCCTCGGCGGCGGCCAGGCCACCCTCACCGGCGACCACCTCGACGCCTCCCTCGACAGCCTCGCGGCCCGGGGGCTGGCCCAGGGCGACCGGCGCCTCGCCTCCCTCGACGCGGCGGGGCTGCGCGCCCAGGGCCAGGGCCGGGACTGGTCCGGGGGCGTCGACCGCGCCGACGCCGCGGGCCTCGCTGTGGGCGACCAGCTCGCGGCCGACACCCTGCGCGCCCGGGGCCTCGCCGCCACGACCTCGGCCGACCGGCTGAACGCCACGGCCACCTCGGTCGGCGGCGACGGCATCCTCGCCCGGGGCGGCGGCAGCCAGGCCCGGGTCGGCAGCGTCGACGTGGCGGGCCTCGGCCTCGCCATGGACGGCCCGGGCACGACCGGCGGCGCCCAGCGGGTGGCGGCGACGGGCCTCGACCTCCGCAGCAGCGGCGGCACCAGCGGCGGCGGCGGTCTGCCCGGCCTCGACACGGCGCGACTGGTCGAGACCCTGGCCCCCCGGGTCCAGTACGCCGATGCCCGCCTCCAGGGCGATCTCGCGGCCGGCGAGCTCGGCGGGGGCCTCAAGGCCCGGCGCGGCACGACGGTCGACGCCAACCTCCAGGTCCGCAACAACCAGTTCGTCCCGGGCGCCAACGCTGCCCGCTTCAACCAGCCGCTCCAGGGCCCGCTCTGGACGGGGGTCAACGGCGTCGCCCAGAACCGCGACGGCCGGGTCGAGGCCGACGTCAGCGGCTGGTTCGACCAGGACGTCACGGGCACCATCAACGAGTCGCTCGGCCTGCGCGGCGAGGCCATGCCCTCGGTGGGCCAGATCGGCAGCGGCGTCGCCGGCATCATGCGCCAGCCCTCCTCTGGCGACAGCGGCGGGGGCTCTCCGCTCCAGAACCTGCGCGGCAGCGCCAGCGTCGGGCTCTACGGCGGCGAGATCGACGCCGGGCGGGCCGGTGGGGTCACCCTCGACCACGCCCAGCGCGCCGGCGACAACCAGGTCGACGCGACCTTCGGTCCCGGGGGCATGGACGTGGCCGTGCGCCGCTTCCTGGCCCGCTCGGCCCGCCTCGACACGGGCTCGACCGCCCTGTCGACCGGCCCCGCCACCGCCAGCGGCCTCCAGGCCTCCACCCGGGGCGACAGCACGACCGCCCGGGCCGACAGTGTCCAGCTCGACGAGCTCCGCTTCAGCGACGACCAGCTGCGCCGCTGAGGCCGGGGCCGCTCAGCCCCCGTGGGCCGCGGGCCCCTGGAGGTGGGGCCGCAGGAAGCTGTTCTGGCAGTGCACCCGCGTCGCGTCGTTGGGGGCCGCCTCACAGAGCCGGGTCGCCTGGGGTGGGGTCGGGTGGAGGTCGGGCCGCCGCAGGGCCTCCATGATGACCGCCGTGCGCACCACCGGATCCGCGACCGCCTCCACCTCGGTGATGGCCGCGTCCATGTCGGTGGCGAGGCGCGCCCGGGCCTGGTCGGCGTGGCAGCGGTCGTCGCAGGCCGTGCCCGCGCAGCCGGCGAGGGCGAGCAGCCAGATCACCACCACGGGGTCGCCGCCGCGTCGGCCCAGGAGACGGGGGCCGCGCCGGCCAGCGCGCCGGCCCCGGCGCTCGCTGCCCGCGGGGGCCGGCCGCCCCGCACCCGCCACCGCAGCACCTGGGCGAGCTGGCCCATGTTGTGGCTGCGGGCGCCGGCCGCCTGGACGGCCTGGAGCTGGGCATCGAGGCCGTCGGGCCGAAACCAGTGGGGCGCGTCGGGCCGCAGCAGGTTCTCGGCCCAGTAGCAGCTGCCGTGGTCGATGCAGGACGCCGCGAAGCGCCCCGCGTCCGCCCGGCAGGCCGTGACGTAGCGCACCGGGTCCAGCTCGCCGTTGCCCTGCTCCAGCGCCTGGAAGTGGCACTCGTCCCGCCAGAGGGGGGCCGCCACCTGCTCGCAGACCTGGCGCGCCTCGGCGTAGGGGAAGCCGAGGGTGGTCGCGGCGGCGACGAGGCAGTGGTCACGGCTGGTGGGGTCGTCGACGTGGGCGCAGTGGGCCTGGGCTCCCGTGGCGCCCTGCCCGGTGTCGCCGAGGGTCGCCATCCAGCAGGCGTCGGCGAGCTCGCCGGTCTCATCGGCGCAGCGCGCAGCGTCGACGGGGCCCACACAGGCGGTGGCCAGGATCGGGAAGGTGGCCCACCAGCGCATCGACGCTCCGGTCCTTGGGGGGGGAGGCGCTGGTTGTACTGTGTGCGGATGTCGAAGACTGTCACCGGATGTCGCCCACGGTCGGGCCCCTGTCAAACCTGAACGCCGGGCCCCCACGCACAGGGTTGGCCACCCGGTTTGCACACGAAACGTCGGTTTTCCTGCGCGGGATCAGCGACCCGCGCCCACTGGAGCGGCGCCAGCCCCTGGGTCGGGTGGTGAGGCCGCGCGGTCCACCCCCGCCTCGGTCCAGAGGTCGTCGACCCACGCCCGCCGCCGGTCGAGGTCGCGGAGGGCGGGCATCCAGGCCACCTTGCCCGCCGGCAGCTCTCGCAGCAGCAGCCCCTCGAGCAGCGCCTGGAAGCGCCGCTGGACCACCGGGCTCGGGCTGCGCACGCCGTCGGCCTCGAGGGGCAGCACCCCGAAGGGCAGCACCACCACCCGGTCGAGCCCGAGGGCCGCCTCGCGCAGCTCGTCGAAGAGGGCGCGGGTCTGGTCGTCGTCGGCGGCGAAGTGGTAGCTGTACCAGAAGGCCGCGTAGTCGATGGGGCTGCGGTCGGCGACGAAGCCCCCGTGGCTGGCGAGGGCGGCCGCCTGGCGGGCCCGCTGCTCGTGCCAGAGCTCGACAACGAGCCGCTTGAGGCCATCGTGGCCGAGCGCGTGGACGTCCAAGCCCCCCTCGATGCGCTCGCACATGCCCTCGGGCAGGTAGGGCACCCCGAAGTGGGCGGCCAGCGCCCGGGCGAGGGTCGACTTGCCGGTGCCGGCGCTGCCGGAGAGGGCGAGCCGGGGCGGGCGGTCCCGGTCGGCGGCCACGGGGGCCCGGGCCTGGGCGGCGACGCCGGCGTCATCGCCGAGGGGCCGCTCGCCCATCACCTGGAGCACCGCGCCCGCCTGGGCGAGCATCAGCCAGCTGTGGGAGCCCGGCAGGGGCGAGAAGCGCAGGGCATCGCCGAGGCCCACCCCCAGCGCCCCGCAGAGCATCACCCGCAGCACGCCGGCGTGGCTGCTGAGCGCCCAGCGTCCGCCGACCATGCGGGGCCAGTGGTCGGCCATGGCGCCGGCCACCCGGGCCTGCACGTCCTCCAGCGACTCGCCGCCCGGCGGCCGGGTCGTGGCGTAGTCCGTCCAGAAGGCCCGCACCCCCTGCACGTCCTCGGCGGTGAGCTCGGCCCAGCTCCGCCCCTCCCAGGCGCCCATGTGCTGCTCGCGCAGGCGCGGGTCGACGATGAGCGGCACCTGCCAGGCGTCGGCGAGGGCCTCCCCGAGGAGCCGGCAGCGGGCCAGATCCGAGGCCAGCACCACGTCCGGACGGGGCAGGGTCGTGCCCGCGGCGGCGAGGCGGGCCAGGGCCGCGTGCTGGGCGACGCCCCGGGGCCGCAGGGGGAGGTCGAGGTGGCCGTAGCAGCGGCGCTCGGCCCCCGTGTCGGGCTTGCCGTGGCGGAAGAGGTGGAGGTGGGTCACGCCCGTCGAGGGCATGGCCTGCTCTGTGATGCGGTCCCAGACGCCACTCCCCGCCATCCGTCCTCCCGGTGGCGACCCGGCCGAGGTCGCCGGATAGTGGTAGCCCACGCACTCCTCCCGCACCCGCCCCGAAGGCCCCCATGTCCGCCACCCCTCCCCCGTCTCGCGCCGGCACGGCCCACCACCGGCCCTTCCTGCCCATGACCGCCGAAGAGGCGGGCGGCCCGCTCGACGTCATCCTCGTCACCGGCGACGCCTACGTCGACCACCCGAGCTGGGGCATCGCCGCCATCGGCCGCTGGCTCGAGGCCCACGGCTACTCGGTCGGCGTCATCGCCCAGCCCGACTGGCGCGACGTCGAGGCCCTGCGGGTGCTCGGGCGGCCCCGGCTCTTCTTCGGGGTGTCGGCCGGCAACATGGACTCGATGGTCAACAAGTACACGGCCTCGCGCAAGATCCGCACCAACGACGCCTACGCCCCCGGCGGCGAGCCCGGGCTGCGTCCCGACCGGGCCACCATCCCCTACACGAGCCTCGCCAAGCAGGCCTACAAGGGGGTGCCCGTCATCGCCGGCGGCATCGAGGCGAGCCTGCGCCGCTTCGTCCACTACGACTTCTGGCAAGACAAGATCCGCGGCTCGCTGCTCATCGAGGCGAAGGCCGACCTCCTCGTCTACGGCATGGGCGAGCGCCAGATCGTCGACATCGCGCGCATCCTCGACGAGGGGGGCAGCGTGCGCGACTGCCGCCACATCCCGGGCATCGCCTACCCGCTCGGTGCCAGCGAGACGCCCCCGAGCGGCGACGACGTCTTCGAGCTGCCCGATCTCAAGACCTGCCGCGCCGATCCGCTCGCCTTCAACCACGTCACGAAGCTGATGTACCGCGAGTCGAACCCCCACTGCGGCCGCACCCTGATCCAGCGCCACGGCTCGCGCTGGGTCGTCCAGAACCGCCCGGCCCTGCCCCTCCAGACCGCCGAGCTCGACCGCCTCCACGAGCTGCCCTTCCGCTTCGCCCCCCACCCCTGCTACCGCGAAGACATCCCGGCCCTGCGCAGCATCGCGGGCACCATCACGGTCAACCGGGGCTGCTCCGGCGGCTGCAGCTTCTGCGCCCTCACCATCCACCAGGGCAAGGACGTGGTGTCGCGCAGCCACGAGAGCGTCGTGCGCGAGGCCCGCCAGCTCACGAGCCGTCCCGACTTCACGGGCACCATCTCCGACCTCGGCGGCCCGACGGCCAACATGTTTCACATGGACTGCCAGAGCGAGGCCGCCAACAAGGTCTGCCGCCGGGTGAGCTGCCTCCACCCGGTGCGCTGCAAGCACTACGGCACCGACCACAAGCCCTACCTGAACCTGCTGCGGGAAGTCCGTCAGATTCCTGGAATCAAGCGGGTCTACATCAACTCCGGCATCCGCTACGACCTCGCCGCGCTCGACGACGAGTTCGTGGAAGAGCTCGCCGCTCATCACACGCCCGGTCAGCTCAGCGTCGCGCCCGAGCACGCGAGTCCCGAT
>CAXQUZ010000407.1:0-5809 GCA_964226865.1 Myxococcota bacterium
CGGCGGCATCGAGGTCGGCGAGTTCCAGGAAGGCGAGCGGCGGTTCCCCATTGTTCTCCGCCTATCGGAGGAGACGAGGCGCGACCCTGAGCAGGTTGCGCGCCTGCTCGTGACCGGCCCGAACGGCACCCGGCTGCCGCTGGGCACACTGGCGGCGGTGGAGCGCCAGGAGGGGCCGAGCGCCATCCAGCGTGAGTGGGGTCGCAGGCGGCTCATCGTCCAGGCCAACGTCCGCGACCGTGACCTGGGCAGCTTTGTCGCCGAGGTCCAGGAGCGCGTCCAGCGCGAGGTCACCCTCCCCGAGGGCTGGTACGTCCGCTATGGTGGCCAGTTCGAGCACTACGAGCGGGCGCGGGACCGGCTCCTCGTGGTGGTGCCGCTCTCGCTCGGGCTCGTCGCCTTGCTGCTGTATGCCACCTACGGCCGGGCGGTCGACGCCCTGCGGGTCTTCACTGGCGTGCCCTTTGCGGCGGTGGGCGGTATCACGGCGCTGTGGCTGCGGGATCTTCCCTTCAGCGTGTCGGCCGCCGTGGGCTTCGTGGCGCTCTCCGGCGTGGCGGTGCTGGGGGACATGGTCCTGGTCTCCACCATCCGGCGGCACCTCGACGCTGGCGTGCCCGTGCGGCAGGCGGTCGAACAGGCCGCCCACGAGCGCCTGCGGCCGGTGCTCATGACCGGTCTCGTCGCGGCTCTGGGCTTCCTGCCCATGGCGCTCAACACCGGGGTTGGGGCAGAGGTACAGCGGCCCCTGGCCACCGTCGTTGTCGGCGGGCTGCTCTCGTCCACCGCGCTCACACTGCTCGTCCTGCCCGTGCTGTTCACCCTGACCCGGAGGGAAGCATGAGCCGCGGCGTCCGGGCTCTGCTCGCACTGGCGGCGCTCCAGGGCGCGCTCGTCGTCATCTACCTGCTGGTCGAGCGCGGACGAGGGGATCCGACCCCCTTCGCCGTCGAGGACCTCGACAAGTTCGCGCCCGCGTTGGTGGTAGAGCGGGCCGGCGAGACGCATCCGGCCCCGGAGGGCCCGCACCTCGTTCACTTCTGGGCGACCTGGTGCGCTCCTTGCGTCGAGGAGCTGCCCGGGCAGCTCGCTGCCACACAGGCAGAGGTCGTGCCCCTGCTCGCGGTGACCGACGAGCCCTGGCCGGTTGTCGAGGCCTGGTTCGGCGGCGAGGTGCCGCCGGGGGTCGTGCGCGATCCCTCGGGGGAGGCCGCCGCCACATGGCGGATCTCCGGTCTGCCCGAGACCTTCGTCGTCGCCGAGGGGCGGCTCGTCGGGAGGATGGGCGGACCGCGCGACTGGTCCACGCCCAGTGCCCGACGTTTCCTCCGGGAGGTGATGCCGTGATGCTCGCCATGCTGTCCCTCCTCGCCGCGGCCTCGGCCGCAACCCGGCCGCTCTCGGTGGAAGCAAGCGTGTCCGCGACGCTCGAGCGCTCGCCCGCGGTGGCTGAAGCCGAGGCCGAGGTCCAGCGGGCCGATGGCGTCCGTCGCGCCCAGTGTGGCCTCCGGTTCGACCCGACGGTTCAGGCCTCCGCCGCCCTCGTCGGCGAGGCCTGGTCCGTGCAGGCCTCCCAGCCGCTGTCGCTCACTGGCGAGGGCCGCGCGGCCTGCGCCTCGGCTCGCCAGACCTCGGTGGCCACCCGCGCCCGCCTGATCCGTCAGCGGCTCGAGGTGGCGGCTTCCGCGCGGCGCGCCTGGGTGGATGCTGTCGCTGCCTCGGCGCGCGCCGAGCTGGCGGCCCATGCCCTGGAGGTGGCAGTCGACATCGAGCGGGCGGCCCGCCGGCGCCACGAGGTGGGCGAGGCCTCCAAGCTCGACCTGCAGCTCGCCGTCCTCACTGTGGAGCAGGCGCGCTCTGCCTGGATCGCCGCCGCCATCGCGGAGGGCGACCGGCTCCAGGCGCTCGCCCCCGCCACCGGCGTGCGCCTGGACGCCTTGGTCCTGCCCTCCGATCCCCTCGCAGGGGCGCCGGCAGAGGACGTGACCGCCTCGGGTGCATCCCCCCGGTCGGACCTCGCCGCGGCCCGGGCGGAGGTCGACGCCGCGCGGTCCGCGCTTGGTCGCGCCAGGGCTGCGACCTTGGCCCCCGTCGCCGTCGGGGCCTTCGTTGAGGAGGAGGGGCCGGACCTTCGCGCGGGCCCCACCGTCTCGGTCACCCTGCCCCTGTGGCGGGCCAACACTGACGGCCGAGCGGGCGCGGTGGCCGACCTGGCGGCAGCCGAAGCCCGCGCCGACGCCACCGCCCGACAAGTGGGCGCCGAGCAGGCCGCGGCCCACCGCACGCTCGCGGCTGTTGACGCAGCAATCCTGGACCAGCCCGCCGACCTGGCCGAGCAGGCCCGCGCGGCGCTCCACAGCGTCGAGCTGGGCTTCGACCGGGGCGAGCTGGACCTTCTGCGTGCATCACTGCTGCAGGCAAGGATCCTCGAGGGGCACGCCGCCTGGATCGAGGGGCGTCGGCTGGTGGCGCTGGCGCGCATCGATGCGGCTCTGTCTGCCGAGAACGCCGCGTTGCAGGGCACGCCTTCGACGCCCCCCCCGCTCTGACGGTTCTCAGGGGCACTCGGAGCCTGGATTCGCCGGCTCGCCCTCGGGAGGAACCAGTCGGTCGGCCAAATCGAGTGACAGCGCCACCATGACCATCGTCGGGTTCCACGACCCACCCTGCGGCCACAGCGCCCCTCCGGTCAGGTAGACGTTGTCGGTGCCGCGCACGCGGTAGTCGAGCCCAACGGGAGCATGCTCGTCCTCCCCGATGTGCATGGTGGAGCTCTCGTGGACAAGGGCGTCCACCCGACGTGCCTCCGGAGCAGGCCGGTCCGAACACCACGCGCCTTCGTTGGGGGAGCCGTGCCAGTACTCCACCGAGCCGGCCCCCTCGGGAGACAGCACCCGCTCGAGAACGCCGAACGTGGCCGCGTCCATCGCTTCCCACGTCGCGAGGTCGGAGGTGCTGTTCGACACCACCTGCAGCAACGAGTTGGTGGTCAGGTCCGCATCAGCGGAGTTCTGCCGGAACCAGCTTTCTGCGTTGCGGTAGTCGAGTTCACCCAACACAGCACACACGAACACGACGTGCTCGGTGCTGCTCTTGAGCTGCGGCTCCGAGGCGGTTGCCACCACGTCGGGCATGTAGCGAAGCGCGGTGCCGGCGTTTTTCTCCGGGCACCGGTCGCTCAACGCGCTGAGCTGAATGTGGTACTGGCGGGTGTAGTCGTCGCCATCGACACCGGCGACATAGCAGGCTGCAAGCTCGAGCTCGCCCAGCCGGCCGTCGTGGTCCAGCTCACTGCGCGGAACCCGTGCCACGATGGAGCTGATGAAGTGGGCCGAGAAGCGCTCTCCGAGATTGGTGGCTGCTGGGAACGAGTTGCGAACCAGGGTCGTGGGCGGAAGGGTGCCCATGGCCAACACAAGCTTCGCGTCGCCCAGCGACAACACGCCGCGGCTGGTGTCCAGGGCCGTTGCGACGCTGCCCTGGGAGAGGATGCGCTCCACCACGCAGTCGGTCGTGGGGTGCCCCAGAGAAATCCTGGACACCTGACAAGAACCCTCAGGAGTCCCCATGCCCAAGTCCACCCGCGCCCGCTCCTCGGCGAAGCGCAAAGCAGTCCTCCGCCTCCGCCGAGGCGAGTCCCTCGACCTCCTCTCTCGCGAGCTCGGCGTGAAGGGCGCGACCCTGTCTGGCTGGCGAGAGGCCTTCTTGGAGGGTGGTCTCGGCTCTCTTCGGTCTCGCGCGCGAGACGGTCGCGATGGGCGCATCCTCGAGCTGCGAGCTTCTGAAGCAGACGGTCGAGTCGTTGCAGGCTGGCGTCCCTCTGGGCCGTCGGCGGTCCCGGCGGTGAGCGAGACCTGCTCTCCGTCGACTGCGCGCCCGACGAGCTGTGGTGCACGATCCGCTGTGGAGCAGGCGACCCAGACCCTCCCCCACGAGGGCACGGCCACCATCTTCGTCGCCGTGGACCACTGCACCGCCGCGTGCGTTGGCAGCCACGCCGCCCGACGCGGCACCCACTTCGAGGCCCTCGAGCCCATCCGACAGGCCGTCCGCCAGGGCTTTGATCACACCGACAGAGACGTCGCTGCGAGCCTCTCCATCCGCCACGACCACGGCAGCCAGTCCATGGGCCACGACGTCCAGGCCGAGCTGAAGTTTCTCGGCATCCGCTCCACACCCGCCTTCGGCGCCGAGCCCGAGCGCAACGGCGTCGCCGAGCGGTTCATCCGCACCCTCAAGGAGCCGCTGCTCTGGGTCGAGACCTTCGCGTCGGTCGAGGCTCTCAACGAGGCGCTCCATCGATTTGGTCAGCGCTACGACGACGGGTGGCTCGTCCAGAAGCACGGCCACCGCACACCCAGTCAGGTCCGCGCGCGACTCTCTCCGCCGGCTGCCCAAGCGGCCTGAATCCCCCAACCGAACGGTCCAGGAAACCGAGGGGCACCACAGCCCCATGAACAGGGGCTTCTCGGGCATTTGGTCGGGGCCGTGCTCCCCCCGCCACCTCACCCCCCCGCCGCCTCGGCCACCATGCCCGCCCACACGGCGAGGGTGGCCTCACAGTCCTGGCGCGCCCGGTGGGTCCCCGCGGGCACGCCGTAGTGGGCGGCGGCCTGCCAGAGCGAGGCGCCGCGGATGCGGGCCGGGGGCGGGGGCAGGGGCAGGCCCCGGAGCTCGGCGTAGAGGCGCTTGAGGTCGACCAGCTCGATCTCGAGGGCAGGGGCCCCCCGGTGGGCCTCGAAGGCGAGCACCTCGGCCTCGAAGCCGCTCCAGGTCGCGAGCACGGTGGCGCCGGCTGCGTCGAGGGCCCGCTGGAGCCGCGGGACGTGGACCGCCCAGGGCGCCGCGCCAGCGAGCTCGGCGGCGGTGATGCCGTGGACCGCCGTGCTCTCGGGAGGCACCGGACGCCCGGGGGCCACGAGGGCGTCGTAGAGCGGGCCGCCAGGACCCACCACGGCCACCTCGATGACCGCGGGCTGGTCGAGCCCCGTGGTCTCGAAGTCGAGCACGGCGAGGGCCGGGCAGCGCGCCGCCAGGGCCCGGACGCGGGCGCGGGCGCGGTCGGGGCTGGGGAGGGAAGGGGACACGAGGCCTCACGTAGCCGGCAGCGCCGGGGCTGCCACTTCTCGCGGCCGCCCAGGTCGGGTAGGTGCCCGCCATGCCGCCGTCCTCCCCGCCGCGCCCCGCTGCCCCGCCGTCCCGGTCCCCGGGCGACGCGGCGGTGGCCGCCCTGCTCCACACCCCGGTGGTCGCGTCCCTGCCCCTCGCGACGGCCTGGCAGCGCCTGCGCCTGCTGCGGGCCGGCCTCGACCGCTACGCTGGCGACCAGAACTTCGTGATGCCGCTCCTGCGCGAGCAGCTCTACGCTCTCGACCCCAAGCGCAACGCCCTGCTCCAGGGCATGCAGCTCCGGGGCTTCCTGGCGCAGGTTGCCGGGCGTCCCGTGGCCCGGGTGGTGGTGCGGGTGGGGCCCGATGGCCTCGCCACCTTCTCCCACTTCGAGAACGCCGGCGACGCCGCGGTGGCGGTCGCCCTCTTCGCCGAGGCCGCGCGCTGGGCGGCCGAGGCGGGGGCCCGGCGCCTCCAGGGCCCCGTCGGCATCGGCGCCCAGGACGCCGCGGGCGTGCTCACCCACGGCTTCGTCCACGCGCCCACCCCCGGCACCCCCTACAACCCCCCGGACTACGGCGACCAGCTCGCCCGGGCCGGCTTCTCGCCCCGCTGGCGGCTGCCTGGCTGGCGCTGGGACCTCCCCCGGTCGTCCCTCGGGGCCATGGCCGCGCGCCTCGAGATCGGAAGAGCACACGTC
>CAXQUZ010000408.1:0-5603 GCA_964226865.1 Myxococcota bacterium
TTAATGATCCGGCGACCACCGAGATCTACACGTCTTAAGACACTCTGTCCCTCCACGACGCTCTTCCGATCTGTGAGGTCGACGTTGGCCCGGGTGGCCCGCTGGAGGATCTTCCACTCCTCGCCGACGAGCACCGGCCGGCAGATGCCCTCGTCCACCATGATCTGGGCCGCGCGCAGCACCTTGGGGTGGGTGCCGTCGGTGAAGACGATGCGCGCCGGGTCGAGGCGGGCCCGGTTCATCAGCGGCCGGATGAGCTCCTTCGAGCGCTCGATCATCTGCTCGAGCTTCTGCTGGTAGGCGTCGTAGTCGGCGATGGGGGCCCGGGCGATGCCCGAGTCTTCGGCCGCCCGCGCCACCGCCGGCGCCACCCACAGCAGCACCCGGGGGTCGAAGGGCTTGGGGATGAGGTAGTCGGGGCCGAAGCTCATCGCGTCGAGGCCGTAGGCGCTGAGCACCGAGTCGGGCACGTCCTCCCGGGCGAGCTGGGCGAGGGCGTCGACGGCGGCCACCTTCATGGCCTCGTTGATGCCCTTGGCGCGGCAGTCGAGGGCGCCCCGGAACAGGAAGGGGAAGCCGAGGACGTTGTTGACCTGGTTGGGGAAGTCGGAGCGGCCCGTGGCGACGATGGCGTCGGGCACGGCGGACTTGGCCTCGTCGTAGGTGATCTCGGGATCGGGGTTCGCCATGGCGAAGACGATGGGCCGGGGGGCCATGCGCTTGACCATGTCGCCCTTGAGCAGCCCGCCCACCGAGAGGCCCACGAAGACGTCGGCGCCGGCGAGCACCTCGCCGAGGCTGGCGGGCCCGCCGTCCTGGGCGAAGACCTCCTTCTCGGGGAACATCTGCTCGGTGCGGCCCTTGTAGACCAGGCCGCTGCTGTCGAACATCCAGATGTGTTCGCGCTTCACGCCCATCTCGACGAAGAGGCGGGCCGTGGCGATGGCGGCGGCGCCGGCACCCGAGAAGACACAGCGCACGGCCGAGAGGTCGCGCTCGGTCACGACACAGGCGTTGCGCAGGGCGGCGCCGGCGATGATGGCCGTGCCGTGCTGGTCGTCGTGGAAGACGGGGATGTCGAGGGCCTCTTTGAGCTCGCGCTCGATGACGAAGCACTCGGGCGCGCGGATGTCTTCGAGGTTGATGCCGCCGAAGGTCGGGGCGATGGCCTTGACGGCGGCGATGACCTCTTCGGGGGTCTCGGCGTCGAGCTCGATGTCGAAGCAGTCGATGTCGGCGAACTTCTTGAAGAGGTTGGCCTTGCCCTCCATCACGGGCTTGCCGGCCAGCGAGCCGATGTTGCCCAGACCGAGCACCGCCGTGCCGTTGGTGACGACGGCCACGAGGTTGCCCTTGGCCGTGTAGTCGTAGGCCGCGTCGGGGCGGTTCGCGATGATGCGGCAGGGCTCGGCGACCCCCGGCGAGTAGGCCAGGGTCAGGTCGCGCTGGGTGAGGAGGGGCTTGGTGGCCACCACCTCGAGCTTCCCGCGGCGTCCGCGGGCGTGGTACTCCAGTGCGTCCTCTTTCATCGCCATGTGACTCTCCCCGGACGGCGTGGTGCGGCTCCGCCCCAGGGTCCAGTACCCCGGGCCCCGCGTCCCCTCCAATGCGAAGCGTCTTGCGCACCTGGCGGGCGCCTTCGGGCCGTCCCCCCCAAGACGGCGCCACCCCGCAGCCACGGGGGATGCGGGGTGGGTTCCAGGGGACCGTAAGCCGAGTTCTGTCCCGGGCGGCGTCGCCGCGCGTCCCGGTGACGATCATTCCTCTAGGCCCGCCGTTGCCGACGGGCTCCAGCACTCTACCCAGGAGCATCGGGCGGGCCGCCCTCGAGCGCTCCATTGTCGAGCTTGCACCAAGTGGGGTTTGCCTGGCCGACCCGGTCTCCCGGGCCGCCGGTGAGCTCTTGCCTCACCCTTTCAACCTTACCGAAGCGGCGAGCCGCTCCCCGACGCTCACTCCGAGGAGTGCGGCGTGCGGACCCGTGGGTGGCGGTCTGCTCTCTGTTGCGCTTTCCTCCGGGTCGCCCCGACCGGGAATTACCCGGCACCCTGCCCTGTGGTGCTCGGACTTTCCTCCCGTGGCCGCCAGAGCGGGGACTCCCCCGCGCTCCAGCCGCACCACCGGCGATCGTCTGTTCCTCTGGAACGGCGCGCGCCTATCGGCAGGCGGCCTGGGCGGCAAGGGCCCCCGGGCCTTCAGTCTTCGTCCTCGTCGGCCCCGGCCTCCGGATCGGTCTCGACCACGGTGCGCACCCAGCAGCCACAGCCCGAGCAGGTCACGAGGCGCCCCCGGTCGAAGTTCTGGATGACGTGGGGCGGCACCCGCATGTGGCAGTGCTCGCAGCTGCCGTCGGTGACGGTCACGAGCACCGGGCGCTGGCGGCCGCGGAGGTCGTCGTAGCGCCGGAGCAGGTCGCGGGGCATGGCGGCCCGCTTGGCCTTGCGCTCGGGGGCGAGCTCCTTCCACCGGGCCTCGACCCCGGGCCGGCGGGTGGACTGGCGGGTCAGCGCGTCGCGGACCCGGGCCTGCTCGATGCCGGCGCCTTCGCGTGCGGCCTCGATGCGGGCCTCGATGATCTCGCGGGCGTCCATGGCCTCGAGCAGCTCGCCCTCGAGCCGGTCGAGCACCTCCTGGCAGCCGACCAGCTGGCGCTCGGCGGCGTGGTAGTCGGGGGCCGTGCCGCTGTCGATGAGCTGGCGGGTCTTGTCGCGCTTGCGGGTGTAGTCGTCGACCTGGCGCGAGAGGGCACGCTCGGCCTCGCGGGCGGTCACGAGCTCGGCCTCGGCCGCGCTGCGCTCCGCCTCTCGCTGGGCCACCCGGTCGCGCCGCTTCTTCACGGCGGCGGCCAGATCGCCGGCCTCGGCCTTGAGGGCCTCGAGCTCCTGCTCGACCCGCAGCAGGGCATGGATCTCGATCAAGTCGTCGTTCACGGCAGGTCCTTCCCAGGTTGGGGGCAGCCCGGGGAGCCTACCCCATGCGGGCGGGCCCCGGGCGTCCCTCACCTGCGCACGGGCGGGAGTCGGAGGGGGGCTGCGCTGCCACGCGCCAGGGCGGGCACCGACGAGCTGGCGGAGGCCACGGACTGGGCCAAGATCCACCAGGGGGCCAGCCGACACAGAGCTGCCACATTTTCTCGTGCAGAGCCTTGACGGCCCGGCCTGACCCGAGCAAGCTACCCACATGTTTGTTTATTCACCGACCAAACAAAGCGCAGGCGCACCGAGCCCGGCCCGCCGGGACGACCTGCGGGCCCACAACTCGGCGCTCTTGCTGCGCACGCTGTGGGCCTCTCCGGAGGGCGCAGCGCGCACCGACCTCGCGGCCCAGACGGGGCTGAGCCGGGCCACGGTGTCGAGCATCGTCGGTGACCTGCTCGACGGCACGCTCGTCGTCGAGGGGGCCCGCCGGGCCTCTCGCGGCGGTCGCCTGGCCCGGGTGCTCCGCTTTCACGACGGGGCCCGCTGCTTGCTCGGCATCGAGCTGGGTGCGAGCCACGTCTCGGCCGTGTGCACCGACCTGCGGGGGCGTGTCGTCGCCGAAGACCGCGTCGAGCACGATGTTCAGGCGGATCCCGAGGGCACGCTGGCCACCATCGAGGCCCAGGTCGCCCGGCTGCGTGCGGCGGCCCCGGCTCCGGTCATGGGCCTCGGCATGGGGGTGCCCTCGCCCATCCTGGTCGAGAACCCCGGCCGCCTCTCGGCCGACCTCTTCCCGCGCTGGGCCGAGGTCGACCTGGCCGCCTGGCTGCAAGCCCGCACCGGGCTCCCCGTCATGATCGACAACGACGCCAACCTCGGCGCGCTGGCCGAGCACTGGTGGGGCGAGGGACGCGGCCGGACCGACTTCGCCTACATCAAGGTCGCGACCGGGGTGGGCGCGGGCATCATCATCAACGGCGACATCTACCGGGGCGCAGGGGGCATCGCGGGGGAGATCGGCCACACGGCCATCGACCCGAACGGGCCCCGCTGCCGCTGCGGCCTGTCGGGCTGCCTCGAGTCCCTCGTGGGCACCCAGTCGCTCCTCGAGCGGGCCGCCGAGGCCGCCACCCAGGCGCCGGCACCGCCGCCCTGGGCCCAGCCGACCCCCCGCCTGTCGGCCCTCATCGAGGCCGCCCATGCCGGCGACCCGCTGGCGGCCGTGCTCATCGAGCGCACCGGCCACTGGCTGGGCATCGCCATCGCCAACCTGCTCAACCTCATCAACCCCAGCTGCATCGTGCTGGGGGGGCGCCTCACCCGCGCCGGCGGCCTGCTCCTGCGCCCCCTCCGTGCCGCCATGGCGGAGCGCGCCCTGTGGAGCTCGGTCTCCGAGACCCGCGTGACCGTGAGCACCCTGCCGGGCGAGCCCATCGCGCTCGGCGCCGCGACCCTCCTGCTCCAGGCGCTGCTCTCGCGGCCTGAAGCCTTCCTCAATGACGACGTGCCCGCTGCTCTCGCGACCCCTCGGCCGCAGCTGGCCTGACCCCCGCCGCTGGAGGCGACATGACCCGAAGCCCGACTGCCCTCCCCTTCCTGCTCGGCCTGCTCTGCGCGGGGCCCCTGGCTGCCTGCGGGGACAAGGAGACCGACGCCACGACTGAAGAGGCCGACGCCGACGCCGACGCCGACGCCGACGCCGATGCGGACACCGACGCGGATGCCGACGCCGACGCGGACGCCGACGCCGATGCAGACGCGGATGCCGACGCCGACGCCGACGCCGACGCCGACGCCGATGCAGACGCCGACGCCGATGCAGACGCCGACGCCGACGCCGATGCAGACGCGGATGCCGACGCCGATGCGGACGCCGACCCCGTCAACCTGTTCGCCAACGGCGGCTTCGAGGCGGTCGACGCCAGCTCGGGCTTCCCCGAGGACTGGCTGATGTTCCCGCCGGAGCTGGCCAACTGGGCCGTGCTCGCCACCGGTGACGCGATGTACCCGGACGACGCGAGCTTCACGGCCCTCGAGGGTAGCAACGCCATGAAGCTCTACGGCCAGTTCACCGGCTGGGAGAACGAGACGCCGCTCTACCAGGAGTTCCCGGCCGCCGAGGGCGAGCAGTACGCCGTCGAGGGCTCGCTCTACATGCACGGCCCCGACGCCATCGCCGGTGAGACCACCCACGCGAGCGTCTGGCTCAAGTACTTCGACGACAGCTACACCTTCTACGGCATCGAAGAGTCGGCCATGACCGTCGACATGAGCTCGGCGACCGGCAGCTGGATCCTGCTCAGCGCCACGGGCACCGTGCCCGCGGGGGCCACGAAGGTCCAGGCCGGCGTGAGCTACTGGCACTGTGTCGGGGAAGCAGAGGGCGACTGCTACGATGCCGGCGGCGTCTACATCGACGACATGCTCCTCACTGCGGTCGAGTAGCTCCATGCCGCGCGCCCTGTCCACGACCCGGCCGCTGGTGGCGCTGCTCCTCGGTGCAGCCGCCCCCCGGGCCGCCGCCGCCGAGGCGCCGTCGGTCCGCGTCGACGCGGAGGCGGGCCAGCTCATCGTGGACGGGGCGCCCTTCTTCGTCCGGGGCATGAACTGGGGCTACATGCCCATCGGCGAGAACTACCGCTACAGCCTCTGGGTCCAACCGGAGAGATCGGAAGAGCACACGTC
>CAXQUZ010000409.1:0-2015 GCA_964226865.1 Myxococcota bacterium
ACCGACGACGACCTGCTCGTGGTGGACCGGCGCGGCCGCAAGCTCCGGGGGGCTGGCCAGCCCACCGCCGAGCTCAAGATGCACCTCGCCTGCTACGACGTGCGGCCCGACGTGGGCGCGGTCGTGCACGCCCACCCGCCCATCTCGGTGGCCTTCACGATCGCCGACATCAGCATGGCCCGCTGCGTGCTGCCCGAGGTGGTGCTCACCCTCGGCACCATCCCGACCGTCGACTACCAGACCACGGGCACGGACGCCCTGGCGGCGGCCATCCGCCCCTGGATCCGCGACCACGACGCCATCTTGATGGACCGCCACGGCGCGGTCTGCGTCGGGGCCGACCTGCTGACGGCCTTCTGCAACCTCGAGACCATGGAGCACACGGCGCTCATCACGAAGACCGCCCGGGACCTGGGCGCCGTGAAGGAGATGCCCGCCGACGAGGCCGCGAAGCTCCGCACCAAGGGCCTGCTGCGCTACGGCGGCCCGCCCGACGCCGTCGCCAAGGCCCAGGAGGGCGGCCACGACCTGCCCCCGGCCTGCACCGACTGCTCCGGCTGCGCGAGCCCCCGCCCCTCGGGCATCGCGCCCGTGGCCGACCTGCGCATGGCCCGGGTCTGTGACCGGCCGCCGGTCCGCGGCGGCACCAGCGTCGTCGAGGATGCTGTGGTGGCCGAGGTCTTGCGGAGCCTCGGACGCCCGTGAGCCGCGCCGAGACCGCCCCGGGGACCGCCGCCACCCTCGCCAGCCTGCCCGCCTGGGCCGGCATCGCCTACGTGCTCGGCCTCTTCGCCCTCACGGTGGCGGCCCGCCTCGCCCACCCCTTCGACCTCGAGTGGATGGAGGGGGGCATGCTCGTGCACGGGCTGCGCGTGCTGCAGGGCCAGCCCCTCTACGTGACCCCGTCCAGCGACTTCATCCCCTACATCTACCCGCCGCTCTACTCGTGGCTGCTGGGCGCCCTCGGCACGGTGCTGCCCCTCGACTATGCCCTCGGTCGCGCCATCTCCGTGGTGGGCAGCCTCGCCGCTGCCGGGGCCCTGGTCGCCGCGGGACGCCAGGAGGGGCTGCGCTGGCCCCTCGCCGCGGGCGCGGGCGCGCTGTTCCTGAGCACCTACGAGGACGCCGGCCAGTTCCTGGATCTGGTCCGCATCGACGGGCTCTTCATCGGGCTGCTGGGCTGGGCCCTCGTGGCCGCCCGGGGCGCCTCGTGGCGCAGCGCCGGCCTGCTGCTGGTGGCCGCCTATGCCACCAAGCACTCGGCCGCGGCCTTCGGGCTGCCCATGCTGTGGTGGGCCTGGACCCAGGGCGGGCGGCCGGCGGCCCAGCGCTTCGCCGCCTGGAGCGTGCTGCCGGCCCTGGTCTTCACCGGCCTCATGCTGCTCGAGGGCGACGGCCTCTTCCTGACCTACCTGCTCGGCGTGCCCGGCGCCCACCCGCTGGTGGGCCCGCGCATCGCCAAGACCCCCTGGGAGCTCACCCTGGCCCTGCCGCTGGGCACGGCGCTGGTCGGGGTGGCGGCCCTGCGCGACCGCAGCTGGCTCGCCCTGCGCCGCCCCCGGGGCGGCCACTACTGGGTCGTCACCGGGGGGCTCGCGGTCGTGCTCTCGGCCATCATGCGCGGCCACCACGGCGGCTACCTCAACGTGCTCATTCCCGGGCTCTGGGCCCTGAGCCTGGGCGTGGCCTGCGCCCTCGGCCGCCTGTCCCAGGACCCCCTCCTGGTGGGTCGCGTGCCCCTGGCCGGGCCCGCCCTCGCCGCCCTGGCCCTCGGCGGCCAGCTCGCCACCAGCGGCTGGTCTCTCGCGGCCGTCTCGCCCGGCCCCGCCGACGTCGAGGCCGGCGACCGCATCCTCGAGCAGCTCGCCGCCTACGAGGGCCCCGTGCTCGCCCCCTGGAACCCCTGGATGGCGGTCCAGGCCGGCCACGCGCCCGGCTTCCACCTCATCGCCCTGTGGGACATCGCCGACCACGAAGGGCCCCTGAAGGCCGCCAGCGAGACCATTGACGCCGAC
>CAXQUZ010000410.1:0-11944 GCA_964226865.1 Myxococcota bacterium
GATCTACACGTCTTAAGACACTCTGTCCCTACACGACGCTCTTCCGATCTCGTTGACGACGAGGGTGTGGCCGGCGTTGTTGCCGCCCTGGAAGCGCACGGCGTAGGCCGCATCCCGGGCGAGCATGTCGACCGCCTTGCCCTTGCCCTCGTCTCCCCACTGGAGTCCGACGACGACGGTGTTCAGGGAGGGGCTTGGCATCGGTGCTCCGTGGCGGGGCGGGCCCACCTAACGAGTCGGGTGGGCGGGACCGGGCCTACTTCGCCGACTTCAACAGTTCCTTCGCCTTCTCGTTGGTGCGATCTGTCTTGAGCACCGCCTCGGCCTGGCGGCGGGCGTTCAGCCCCAGTCCCAGCTCGAGGTAGAGCTCGCCCAGCGCGAGCCGGTACTCGGCCTCGGCCGGAGCGAGCCGCACGGCCTCGCGCATCGCGTTGAGCGCGGCCCGGTTGTCTTCGTCGACCCGCTTGACCAGCACCCCGGCCCGGTAGTGGGCGCGCGCCTCGGTCGTGCCGCACTCGATGGCCTTCTGCCAGTTGTTGAGGGCCTCGCGCCAGTTGCCGTAGCTCTCGGCGGTCTCGGCCAGACCGAGGAACTGCTTGGACTGGAGCTTGCGGGCCTCGCGCTTGGCGTTGGCGGCGTCGGCCTTGTAGGTCTCGTTCTTCGGGTCGTAGGTGCAGGCGAGGCCGAGCGAGCTGGCGGCCTTCATGATCTGGCCGGCCTCGAGCGCCTCCATGCCCTCGGCGTGGAGCTTGCGCGCCCGCAGCTTGCGCACCCGAACCTCAGAGCGCAGCTGCTCGCGGGCGGCCTTGAGGGCGCGCTTGCGCCGGGCGTCGTTGCGGCGCTTGGTGGGATCGGGGGTGGTCCGGCGGCGGGCCGGGGCTGGAGCGTCGGCGCTGGTCGCTGCGTCGCCGCCCGTGCTCGCGCCCTCGCGCTGGATGCGGGCGGCCCGGCGCCGGTGGCGGGCCGGGTCCTTTTCTCGCTCCATGTCGTAGGTGAAGCGGGCGGCGTCGTTGCTGAGGGTGCGGTAGGCTTCGGTGATCGCGACGAAGACCGTCTCGATGCGCTCCTGGTACTCGCCGATCTCGCGCCTGAAGTAGCGGTCGGGGTGCCACTGCCGCGACAGGTCGTAGAAGGCCCGCTGCACGTCCCGACGGTCGGCGTCTTCGGCGATGCCGAGCATCTCGTAGTGGTCGCCGCTGCGGGACACGTCCCAGAGGGCGTCGATGGCCGTCTTCTCTTCTGGGCTGAGATCGCCAGCGTTGGTCTGGGGGTCGGTCTCGGGCACCCGAGTCTCCCGGTCGGTGGGGATGGGCCGTGATGGTAGCGGACGCGGCCGCGGGCGTGGTCGCTCGCATGCGCCCAGGCCGCACTTCAGCGGCTCTCGTCGGAGCCCCCGCCGGCCTCGTCGCGGCGCGCCCGGGGGTGGGCCGACCGGTAGACCCGGAGCAGGTGGGCGGCGTCGGCCTGGGTGTAGCGCTGGGTGGTGCTGAGAGAGCTGTGGCCGAGCTGTTCCTGGATGGCCCGCAGGTCGGCGCCAGAGCCGAGCAGGTGCGTCGCGCAGGAGTGGCGCAGCATGTGGGGGTGGGCCTCTGCGATGCCGTTGTTGGCTCCGGCCTCGCGCACGATGCGGTGGGCGGAGCGCGCGCTCAGGCGGCCGCCGTTCTTGTTGCGGAAGACGGGCCGGTCGCCCGCGGCCGCGTCGGGGCTCGTCGCCGCCCAGGCCGCGAGCGCCTCCGCAGCCGGGGGCCCGAAGGGCACGATGCGGGTCTTGCTGCCCTTGCCGACCACCCGCACGAGCCGGGCGTCGAGGTCGAGGGCCGCCCAGTCGAGGGCGACCACCTCGCCGACCCGCAGCCCCGCGCCATAGGCCAGCTCGAGCAGGGCCCGGTTGCGGACGTGAAACCACCCGGACTGGGCGGGCGCCTCGACCAGGGCGGCGGCCTCGTCGACCTCGAGGAAGCGCGGCACCCGGCGGGGCACCCGGGGCGCCCGCAGCCGTGCGGCCGGGTCTGCGGCGATGCGGCCCTGGTCGTGCAGCCAGCGGTAGAAGGCCCGGACGGCAGCGAGGCGCCGGGCGACGCTGCTCGGGCGAGCCCGCTGGCCCCGGCGGTCGCGGAGCTGGGCGAGCCAGCCCCGCAGCGCGCTGCGGTCGGCCGTGGCGAGGCGCAGCGCGCGCCCCTCGAGGTGGTCGGAGAGGGCCCCGAGGTCGCTGGCGTAGGCCCGCAGGGTGTGGGGCGAGAGCTCGCGCTCCACCCGCAGGTGGCGCAGCCATCCTGCGAGATCGGGGTCGCGGGCGGGGGGCGCTGCTGGGGGGCCCGAAGAAGGGCTGGCTTGCTTCCGCGGTGGCATCGGTGTACCCATTGGCCCTTGTGGGGTGGTGGGGAGCGGTCCGAAGACCTCGGCGGCCCCGGCGCACCACTGCAGACATCGTAGCGGAGGTCGTGGCCGTTCCTCCGTCCTGTCCCTGTCCCAGGGGCAGCTGCCCGGGCCGGGCGCCGCCGTCGAGCGGGCGCACCGAACCCCCGGACCGGTCTCGCCCCGCTGCTGTGGGCGGGCGGACCCGCCTCATCGGCCCCGAGAGAGAGTCATGGGAAACGCCCTGGTCATCGTCGAGTCGCCCGCAAAGGCACGGACCATCGAGAAGTACCTGGGGAAGGGCTTTCGGGTCGAGGCTTCGGTGGGCCACATCCGAGACCTTCCCGGCAACGCGGCGGAGATCCCCCAGAAGTACAAGGGCCAGCCCTGGGCGCGCCTCGGGGTGAACGTCGAGTCGGGCTTCGAGCCGATCTATGTGGTGCCTCCGGCGAAGAAGGCCCAGGTGCGCCTGCTCAAGGACGCACTCAAGGAGGCCGACGAGCTCTACCTCGCGACAGATGAAGACCGCGAGGGGGAGAGCATTGCCTGGCACCTCATGGAGGTGCTCAAGCCCAAGGTCCCCGTGCGCCGCCTCGTCTTCAACGAGATCACGAAGACGGCCATCCAGAAGGCCCTCGAGAAGCCCCGTGAGGTCGACCTCGACCTCGTGCGTGCCCAGGAGACCCGCCGGGTCCTGGATCGCCTCTATGGCTACGAGGTCTCGCCCCTGCTCTGGAAGAAGATCCGCCGGGGCCTCTCGGCGGGCCGGGTCCAGTCGGTGGCTGTGCGCCTGGTGGTCGAGCGCGAGCGCCGGCGCATGGCCTTCACCCCCGCCTCCTGGTGGGATGTGAAGGCCCGCTTCGCCCACGACAAGGGCGAGTTCGACGCCGACCTCTACACGGTGGGCGGCAAGCGCCTCGCCTCGGGGCGCGACTTCGGGGAGGACGGCAAGCTCATCGCCGGCCGTGACGTCGTCGTCATGGACCAGGACCGGGCCGCCGCCGCCGTCAAGAAGCTCGAGAACGGCACGGCCCGCATCGCGACCGTCGAGGAGCGGCCCTACACCGACCGCCCGGCCGCCCCCTTCACCACGAGCACCCTCCAGCAGGAAGCCAACCGCAAGCTGCGGTGGACGGCCCGGCGCGCCATGGGCGCCGCCCAGGCCCTCTACGAGAACGGGTGGATCACCTACATGCGAACCGACTCGACGACCCTGTCGACCGAGGCGGTCCAGGCGGCGCGCACCCTCATCGCCGAGCAGTTCGGCAGCGAGTACCTGCCCGACGCCCCCCGCATCTACAAGAACAAGTCGAAGAACGCCCAGGAGGCCCACGAGGCCATCCGGCCCGCCGGCCAGCAGTTCCGCTCGCTCGAAGAGGCGGGCGCCCAGCTCCAGGGCGACACCCTGCGGCTCTACGAGCTCATCTGGAAGCGCACGGTCGCCTGCCAGATGGCCGACGCCCGGGGCCGCACCCTCAAGGTGGGCCTCGACATCGAGGACCTGCGCTTCGTCGCCCGGGGCCGCACGGTCGAGTTCCCGGGCTATCGGCGGGCCTATGTCGAGGGCTCGGACGACCCCGAGGCCGAGATCGCCCAGCAGGAGAAGCTGCTGCCGCCGATGGCGGTCGACGAGACCGCCGAGGTCACGGAGCTCGAGCACAAGGGCCACGAGACCAAGCCCCCGGCGCGGCTCACCGAAGCGACCCTGGTCAAGGAGCTCGAGGCCCGCGGCATCGGTCGTCCCTCGACCTACGCCTCGATCATCGACACCATCCAGCGCCGCCAGTACGTCTTCAAGAAGGGCTCGGCCCTCGTGCCGACGTTCACGGCCTTCGCCGTGACGGCCCTGCTCGAGAGCCACCTCACCTGGCTCGTGGACTACGGCTTCACGGCCAACATGGAAGACCAGCTCGACGAGATCGCGCTGGGCCAGGAGGAGTACCTCGCCTTCCTGAACCGGTTCTACCGCGGCGACACGGGCCTCAAGGACCGCCTCTCCGAGGCCGGCGACGAGATCGATCCCCGCACGGTCTGCACCATCCCCGTCGCCATGGCCGACGCCGACGGCACGAAGATCGAGCTGCGGGTGGGGCGCTACGGGCCCTTCCTGAGCGCGGGCGACGTGCGCGCCGACCTTCCGAAGGACCTCGCGCCCGACGAGCTCACCCTCGACGTGGCCCGCAAGCTCATCGAGGAGCGTGCCCAGGGGCCCCGGGTGCTGGGGACCGACCCCGAGACCGGCAAGGAGGTCTCCGGCCAGGTCGGCCCCTACGGCCACTACGTCCAGCTGGGTGAGGTCGAGGAGATCATCGGTCCCCGGGGCGGCAAGAAGAAGTCCAAGCCGAAGCGCAGCAGCCTCCTCCGGGGCATGGTCGCCGCCGAGCTCGACCTCGACCTGGCCCTCAAGCTGCTGTCGCTGCCGCGCGAGCTGGGGCCCATGCCCGACACCGAGGACGTCGTCGTGGCTGCCAACGGCCGCTTCGGCCCCTATGTGAAGGCCGGCACCCAGAGCCGCTCGATCCCGCGCGAGCTCTCGGTGCTCGACATCACCCTCGAGCAGGCCCTCGAGCTGCTCGCCGCGCCGGCCCGTCGTCGCGGCCGCGAGCCCATCAAGCAGCTCGGCCCCGATCCCAAGACCGAGCGCCAGCTGCGGGTGATGGACGGCCGCTTCGGGCCCTATGTCACCGACGGCGAGACCAACGCGACCCTGCCCCGTGAGGTCGACCCCGAGGCCCTGAGCCTCGAGGAGGCGGTGGCCCTCATCCGGAAGAAGGAGGCCGCACCGAAGCGGGCCCCCCGGAAGAAGGCGCCGGCCAAGAAGGCACCGGCGAAGAAGGCGACCACCGCGAAGAAGACGACCGCGAAGAAGGCGCCGGCGAAGAAGACGACGGCCGCGAAGAAGGCGCCGGCGAAGAAGGCGACCACCGCGAAGAAGACGACGGCCGCGAAGAAGGCGCCGGCCAAGAAGGCGACCACCGCAAAGAAGACGACGGCGGCGAAGAAGGCACCGGCGAAGAAGGCGCCCACCGCGAAGAAGACGCCGGCCGCGAAGAAGACGCCGGCGAAGAAGGCGCCGGCCAAGAAGGCGACCGCTGCAAAGACGGCCACGGCCGAGAGCCCGACCACCGCCGCGGCGAAGTCGAGCGCCTGAGGCTCCGCGGGCACGACGGGACGGGGCCGCGCGCGTGCGGTCCCGCCCACGCGTGGTCGCCACCGGCGCGGCAGGCCCGCTCAGTGCATGAGCAGCGACCACTCGAGGTCGAGGGTCTTCTGGGCCTCTTCGGGCATGCGGCCGCCCGCGTCCACCAGGATCATGGCCGCGATGGCCCGCACCGTCTGGAGGGGCACCAAGCCCTCGCCGTCGGAGCGGGCATCGAGCAGCGCGTCGTTGAGCGCCTCGAGCCCCGCCTCGTCGAGGTGGCCCATCTCGACGATCATGTCGAGAAAGATGCTGGCGTCGCGGCTGAGGGCGGTGTGGACGGGGGCCGGGGACATCGCGGACTCGCAGGGAGAGGGGGAGCACCATGGTCTATCCCCCTGTGGCGGCGCGGTAGCGATCGTCGGCCGTGCGCTCCACGATACCCGCGAGCTGGAGGCCAGCGAGGGCCCGGAGCAGGGCGGGCAGCGGCTTGCCTGTGCGGGCCACGAGGGCCTCGATGGTCGGTGCATCCGCCAGCTGGGCCACCAGCCCGGTCGCGTCGGCGGGCGCCGGAGCAGCCCCGCCGTCGAGGCCCAGCTCGTCGAGCAGCTCTCCCGGCGACAGGTAGACCCGGGCGCCGTCTCGGATCAGGCGCAGGCAGCCCGCGCGGGCCGGGTCGCGGGGATCCCCCGGCACGGCCCAGACCTCGCGGCCCAGCTCGGCGGCGTCGCGGGCCGTGATGAGCGCCCCGGAGCGCTGGGCGGCCTCGACCACGACCACGCCCGCAGAGAGTCCCGCCACGACCCGGTTGCGCAGCGGAAAGGTCCAGGCCTGGGCGGGGGTCTCGGGCGGAAACTCCGAGAGGAGCAGCCCCCCGGCCTCGAGGATGTGGTCACAGAGCGCCCGGAGCCGCCGGGTCATGGGCGCCGCGATGCCCTGGCCCAGCACGGCGATGGTCGCGCCCTCGGCGGCGCGGTGGGCCTCGGCGTCGATGCCCCAGGCCCCGCCGCTCACCACCACGCCCCCCGCAGCGGCCACGGCCCGGCCCAGGGCCCGGGCGTGCTGGCGTCCCTCGGGGGTGCAGCGACGGGTGCCGACGACCGCGACCGCCGGCCGCTCCAGCAGCGACAGCGCGCCCTCGTGGAACAGGACCGGGGGCGCATGGGGCTGGCGGGCGAGGCGCGCGGGGTAGGGCGGCGCCACCACCCGCAGGTGTGGGCGCACGGTGCGCGGGACGGGGCCGGCGCAGAGACGGGCCGCCTGGTCGAGACGCAGGCCGGCCCGGACGAGCGCGGGGGCGTCGGCGCAGTGATCGGACGGGTCGCGATGGTCGCGCACAAAAGACGAGAGGTCGAGCCGGCCCGACATGTGGGCGGCGCGCATCCAGAAGGCAGTGCGATCCATGTGTGCCGCGGTCGGCGGCGCTGGCCCCAGAGGGCTATGCCGCCTGGCCGCAGTGCGTCAAGCTACTCGACGGTCTGGCGCAGCCGGTGGCCGATCTGGAGGCTGCGGTCGGAGTCGGTGACCACGGCCGTCGACGAGTACTCGTCGACCCGCACGATGACCACCCGGCCGACGACCGAGTAGGGCAGGTCCTCGTCTTCCTTCTTGATGTCGACCTGGGGATCGCGCTGCTCGACGACGTAGAAGCTGTTGCCCACGCGCACGCCGTCTGCCCGGCCGCGGTCGATGAAGACCGTCTCGCCGTTGGCCATCAGGCTCGAGTCCACGTCCACCCGGTCGACGATGGTGCCGTCCAGGTCGCCGCGGGGCGGCTGGACCTCGATCTCGACCATGACGGGCACCGAGGGGCCCACGAGATCGCCGCGGGCGACCTCGGACCAGCTCTGGCGGACCACGGCCGTCAGGTAGTCCTCGTGGCGGTGCACCACCTTGGCCTCGGCGACGATGCGGTAGAGGCTGCCGAAGCGCTGGCCGCGGCTGGTGGGGTGCTTCACCTTCTTGCGGACCTGGCGGAAGATGCTGACCACGTCGCCACAGCCGAAGGCATCCGGGTCGTCGACCTTGAGGTAGACCAGATCCGTCTCGGAGAGCATGGTCTGCTCGCCGCGCGCCTTCTCGACCGTGCCGTAGACCTCGACATCGCCCTTGTCGGCGATGAAGCCCGTCGCAAGGTAGCTGCGCAGGGGGCGCGACCGGTCGAAGCGGATGTCGGGGCCACACTCGGCCGCGACCTGCTCGATGGTCGGAATCTCGGGCCCGCGGTCGTTGTTGTTGCCGTCGATCGACACCGAGGGCGGGTCGATGTCGGTGCCCATCCGGAACACGATCCGGTTGCCCGGGTAGATCCAGTGGGGGTTGGTGACGTAGTCGTTGATCGACCACAGCCGGGGCCAGTAGTACGGGTTGCCGAGGAACCGCTGGGAGATGTCCCACAGGGTGTCACCGGGCTGGACCACGTAGTAGTCCGGGGGCCCGTACTCGGCGCCGAAGCCAAAAGAATCGCCGAAGCCAGGATCCTGGGCATGGGCCGGGGCAGACCCCACGGCAGCGCCCAGGAGGGCGATGGACAGACAACACAGCGCGCGCATCTTCGCTCCGCTCAACAGGGGCGACCTTCGCAGGTGGGAACCCGCATGTCAAGCCGGCTCGGTGGGGCCGGCCGCCGGTGGCACCCGGCCGTAGTCGTCGTGGTGGCGCACCACATCGTCGAGCTCTGGGGTCGACACCTCGACCAGCAGCACGTCCTCGATGGCCTCCATCCGGTGGATGGTGCCGGGCGCCAGGTGGAAGGCCTCGCCCGCCCCGAGAATGCTCTCGCTGAGGGCATCCAGAGAGAGACCGACCGTCAGCCGCAGCCGGCCCTCCATCACCCGCAGGCTCTCGACCTTGCGGCGGTGGTGCTGGAGAGACAGCCGGTGGCCACGGTGGATCCGGAGCAGCTTGCCCACGTACTGTGGGGTCTCGGCCCAGATCTCTTCGTGCCCCCAGGGCTTGGGGACGATCCGCGGCTTGGCGCCGCTCATGGCGTCAGGGCGACTCGGAGGTCGGTCGCAGTGGGGAGCTGGGCAAGCACCCGCAGCTCCGCCTCGGCGCTGGCCTGGTCGTCGAAGCCGCCGACGCGCACCCGGTACCAGGTCTGGCCGTCGATGAGGGCCGCCACCGCGTGGGCCGTGGGGTGGTCGTCCTTGAGGCGGGCGACGTGGGCCTCGGCCTCGGCGAGCGTCGGGTGGGTGGCGAGCTGGACCGACCAGCCGCTGCCCGGGGGCGGCGGCGCTGCGGGCCGGGTCGGGGGCGCGTCCAGGGCGGGCGGCACGAGGGCGGCTGCCCCCTCGCCGCTGTCCTGCGCCGGGGCCACCGGGACCGGTGCCGCCGTCAGGGCCGCGGGGAAGCGCAGCGGCACCTCGTCGGTGGCGATCTGGGGCGGCAGGGCGCTGCGGGCGAGCTCGACCTCGCGGAGCAGCCGATCCAGCTCGTCGATGCGCGCGGCATCCGGCACGAAGTGGGCCGAGGCCACCGGCGCGGTCGTCGCCTCTGCCGTGCCCGTCCGGCCCACCTGGAGCCCGACGAGAAAGGCGAGGACGCCGAAGAAGAACGTGCCGAGACCGAGCGCGGCGACGTGGCCGCGGCTCAGCTCGAAGAGGTCGTCGTCCATGGGGACGATGGCATCGGTGGCGCTGCGCTCTGACATGTCAACAGCATAGCTCGGAAGCACTCCACAGGCCGCCCCAAGCTGGGCACAAATTTCGCGCAGGACTCCACGGGCCCCGCGGCCTGGAGGCTCAGGGCAGCGCCCAGGGGGCGTCCCAGTCCTCGCCGTCGTCGCCGGGCCCCTCGTCGCCGCCGCTCGGGCCTGCGAAGGGCCGCAGCACGCTGAGGGCCCGGCTGTCGACGCGCACCCGCCCCCACTGCTCGACCTCGTGCGAGAGGGCGTCGAGGGTGCTGTGGATGAGCCGCTGGTCGCTGGAGACCATGCCGACCGCGACCACCGCGCGGCTGTGGCTCTCGAGGTGGCCCACCTCGGCGACCGAGAGGCCGCCCCGGGCGCGGATGCGGTCGCGCACGTGGGCGACGGCGCGGCGCCGGTCCTTGAGGCTCCGTGCGCCCGGAATCGTGAGCTCAAGACGCAAGACACCCGCCCACAGAGACTCGTCTGGGGCGGGCAGGAAGTGCATGGGGGCCACCGACTCAGTCGGTGGCGACCTCTTCGTCGGTGAAGGCCTCGATGATGTCGCCGACCTTGATGTCGTTGTAGCCATCGAGGTTCATGCCGCACTCGTAGCCGCCCGAGACCTCGCGGACGTCGTCCTTGAAGCGGCGGAGCGAGCCCAGCCGGCCTTCCCAGATGATCTTGCCCTGGCGGATGAGGCGGATGGAGTGGCTGCGGGCGATCTTGCCGTCCTGGACGAAGCAGCCCGCGACGGTGCCGACCTTGGGCACGGAGAAGGTCTGGCGGATCTCCGCGGTGCCCTGGACGACCTCCTGGTACTCGGGGCCGAGCAGGCCCTTGAGCGCCTTCTCGACGTCTTCGATGGCCTCGTAGATGACCTTGTAGGTCCGGACCTCGACGCCGAAGCCGTCGACGATGCGGCGGGCGTTGGCGTCCGGCCGCACGTTGAAGGCGATGATGACGCCCTGGTTGGTGTGGGCCAGGGTGACGTCCGACTCGGTGACCGCACCGACGCCGTCGTGGAGGATCTTGATCTCGGTGCCGTCCACCTCGATCTTGGCGAAGGAGGCCTTGAGGGCCTCGAGCGAGCCGCCCACGTCCGCCTTGACGATGAGGTTGAGGGTGACCTTCTCCTCGGCCGTGCCGCGCTTCATGAGCTCTTCGAGCGTCATGCGCTTGTGCTGGCCGAGGGCGCTCTGGCGCGCCTCCTCGATGCGGTGCTCGGCGAGGGTCTTGGCGTCCTTGTCGGAGCTCACGACCACGAAGCTGTCGCCCGCCTGGGGCACGTCAGAGATGCCCATGATCTCGACGGGGGAGGACGGACCGGCCGTCTTCACCTTCTTGCCGCGGTGGTCGGTGACCGCGCGGATGCGGCCCCAGGTGGTGCCCACGACGAAGTGGTCACCGCGCTTGAGCGTGCCGGCCTGGATGAGCACGACGGCCACGGGGCCCTTGCCGCGCTCGAGCCGCGCCTCGAGGACGGTGCCCTCGGCGTGGCGGTCGGGGTTGGCCTGGTAGTCGCCGACCTCGGCCGCGAGGTTGATGGCCTCGAGGAGGTCTTCGATGCCCTCACCAGCGAGCGCGGAGACGTTGACGAACATGGTCTCGCCGCCGTACTCATCGGGGACGAGGCCGTGCTGCATGAGCTCCTGGCGGACCCGGTCGGGCCGCGCGTCGGGCTTGTCGCACTTGTTCACCGCGACGATGATCTCGACATCGGCCGCCTTGGCGTGGTTGATGACCTCGACCGTCTGCGGCATGACGCCGTCGTCGGCCGCGACCACGAGGACCACGATGTCGGTCACCTCGGCACCGCGGGCCCGCATCGCCGTGAAGGCGGCGTGGCCGGGGGTGTCGATGAAGGTGATGGGCTCGCCCTCGTGCACCACCTGGTAGGAGGTGATGTGCTGGGTGATGCCGCCCGCCTCGCCACCGGCGACGTTGGCGCGCCGGATGGTGTCGAGCAGGGTGGTCTTGCCGTGGTCGACGTGGCCCATGATGGTGACGACCGGCGGGCGGGTCTCCATCTGCTCCGGGTCGTCCTCGACGTCGATCATCAGCTTCTCTTCCTGGAAGGAAGCGTTGACGACCTCGAACTCGAACTCGGCGGCCACGAGGGTGGCGGTGTCGTAGTCGAGCACGTCGTTGGCGGTGGCCATCTGGCCCATGCCGATGAGGGTCTTGATGACCGCACCGGACTTGGTGCTCATGGCGTGGGCGAGCTGGGCGACCGTGATGGTGCCCTGGACCTCGACGCGACGCTTGATGGCCTTCGCCTGGGGCGAGGAGCGCTTCGGACCGGAGCGCTTCTTGCCGCGACGGGGACGGCGACCGGGCATGCCGTCCATGCCCATCATGTTGTAGCGACCACCCCGATCCGCTCCGCGGCGACCGCGGCGGCTGCGGCGGTCACGGGTGGGGCGGGCGTCGGCGCCCGGACGGGCGGGGGTGGACTGGTCGCGCCAGGTGCGCTCGCGGCGCTCGCCAGCGGGAGGTGCACCGGCCGCAGCGGGGGCCGCGGCGGGGCGGGCCGGCTGGCGGCGACCGCGGGTCGAGGCGGCCGCAGCAGCCTGGGCGCGGCGCTTGTTGCCCATCGGGTCGTTCGGGTCGTAGCCCGGCGGAGGACGGACGACGGCGCTGCCGAGGCCGGGGAAGTTCTTGTCGGCGGGGCCGCCCTGTCCCGGAGGACCGGAGCCATCGGCGCGGGGCAGGGCCCGGGCGAGGTTGGCCGCGGTGGAGGGGGCGGGCGCCGGCGCAGGCTCGGGGGCGGGAGCCGGCGCGGGGGCGGGCTCGGCCTTGGCCTCGGGGGCGGGAGCCGG
>CAXQUZ010000411.1:0-7444 GCA_964226865.1 Myxococcota bacterium
GGATCCAGGAGGGCGTGGTGAGCCTCGGCGGCTACGCCGACATCTTCCTGCGCAACACCCTCGCGAGCGGTGTGGTGCCCCAGCTCAGCGCCATCATGGGGCCCTGCGCCGGCGGGGCTGTCTACAGCCCGGCCATCACCGACTTCATCTGCATGGTCCAGAAGACCAGCTTCATGTTCATCACGGGCCCCGACGTCATCAAGACCGTGACCCACGAGGACGTGACCAAGGAAGAGCTGGGCGGCGCCGAGGCCCACGCCGTCACCTCGGGCGTGGCCCACTTCACGGTGCCCGACGAGATGGCCTGCCTCGCGCTGCTGCGCGAGCTCCTCTCCTACCTGCCCCAGAACAACATGGAGCAGGCCCCCCGCCGCCCCACCACCGACGACCCGGGCCGCCTCGTGCCCACCCTCGATGAGCTGGTGCCGGTCGAGAGCAACAAGCCCTACGACATCAAGGACGTCGTGACGGCCGTGGCGGACGACGGGGTCTTCTTCGAGGTCCAGCCCGAGTACGCGCCCAACATCGTGGTCGGATTCTGTCGCCTCAACGGGCGCAGCGTCGGCGTCGTGGCCAACCAGCCCGCCCACCTCGCCGGCGTGCTCGACATCGACGCCTCGCTCAAGGGCGCCCGCTTCGTGCGCTTCTGCGACGCCTTCAACATCCCCCTGTGGGTCATCGAGGACGTGCCGGGCTTCCTGCCGGGCGTCGACCAGGAGCACGGCGGCATCATCCAGCACGGAGCCAAGCTGCTCTACGCCTTCTGTGAGGCGACCGTGCCCAAGGTCACCCTCGTGACCCGGAAGGCCTACGGCGGCGCCTACTGCGTGATGAACTCGAAGCACATCCGCGCAGATCTGAACCTCGCCTGGCCCACGGCGGAGATCGCCGTGATGGGGGCAGACGGGGCGGTCAACATCATCTTCCGGCGAGAGCTCGCCCAGGCCGACGACGCCGTGGCTGCCAAGGACGAGCTGGTGGCCGAGTACAAGGACAAGTTCGCCAACCCCTACCGCGCCGCCCAGCTCGGCTACGTCGACGAGGTGATGCTGCCCCGCGAGACCCGCGCGCGGCTCTGCGATGCCTTCGACGCGCTCGAGAACAAGCGCGACCGCAACCCGCCAAAGAAGCACGGCAACATCCCGCTCTGAGGGCGGTGCTCCTGACGCATCCCGGACCTCCGGGCGGGCCGGGGCGGCTAAGCTGGCCCCCGCCTTGGAGGCGAGATGCGCAGGATGTGGTGGACGACGTCGCTGGTGGCCCTGCTGGTGGGCTGTGCGGGGGACAAGGGCAGCAGCGAGGGGACGGCGGACCCCGACGCCGACGGGGACGGCGTCCCCGCATCGGAGGACTGCGACGACACCGACGCCGCGGTCTACCCCGGTGCGCCCGAGGCCTGCGACGGCAAGGACAACGACTGCGACGGCGCCGTCGATCTGGCGGACGCCGACGTGGTGGGGGTCGAGACCGGCCCCATCGACAGCGACGGGGACGGCTACGGCGACCCGGGCCGCAGCGCCGACTACTGCGCGGGTGACCCGCCGGCGAACATTGCCGACAATGCCGATGACTGCGATGATCGCGACGACGCCATCAACCCTGCGGGCAACGAGATCTGCGACGGCGAAGACAACGACTGCGACGGCCTGATCGACGGCGACGACACCGACGCCATTGCCATCCCGACCTGGTCCCAGGATCTCGACGGTGACGGCTATGGGGACGCCGAGGCGGGCTTCCGGAGCTGTTCCTCGCCAGGAGAGGGCTACGTCGAGAACGCCCTGGACTGCGACGATCGGGACGCCGCCATCCACCCGGATGCCGTCGAGAGCTGCGGCGACGGCATCGACGCCGACTGCGATGGCTCCGACGGGCTCGGCCGCTTTGCGGGGGACGGCGAGCTGTCCTGCGCCCAGCGGCTCATCGACGGCCCGACGACGGCCCTCGCCAGCGGAGACCTCCAGGGCGACGGCACCGCGACCCTCGTCATCGGCGGGGGGGCGGGCGTGTCGGTCTGGTCGGCGCCCATGAGCGGGGCGGGGAGCGAGGCCACCCTCACCGGTGACACGGTCGGCGCGCTGGCGATCGGCGACGTGGACGGTGACGGACAGGACGATCTCGTGGTGGCGGGGGCCGGCGCCGCGCCCGAGCTGTGGCTGGCCAGCGGCCCGATCCCCGGGGCCCCCGCGCTCGGGGCCCACGCGAGCCTCGGCTCGGGGGCGTCCGTGGCGGCGGTCTGGGCCGGAGAGCTGGACGCCGACGAAGCGGGCGCCGAGCTGCTTGTGGGGAGGCCGGGCGACACGGCCGGCACGAGCAGTGTGGCGCTGGTGGTCGATCGGGTGGCCCGGCCGGCGCTGGAGAGCCACAGCCTCGCCGGGCTGGGGGCGGCCATCGCGGCCCTGGGCGATCTGGACGGCGACGGGGTGGACGAGCTCGCGATCGGCGCCCCGGGGGACGACTCGGTGGTGGTGGTCTCCGTGGTCGACGACGGCGAGCTGGACGGCGGTCGCACCCTGACCGAGTCGGGGGGCTTCGGCGCGGCGCTCGCACCGGTGGCCGACGTGGACGGCGACGGACTCGCCGATCTGGTCGTGGGTGCGCCCCGCCACGGCGACGGTCGGGGTGCGGTCTTCGTCGTGCTGGCGGACGGCACGGTGCACGCCCGCATGGACGGCCCCACGGGCGGCGCCGCCGGCACCGCGCTGGCCCGCATCGGCGACCTCAACCAGGACGGCAGCGAGGACCTGGTCGTGGGCACGCCGGGGGCCGCGGGAGGCCGCGCCGACGTGGTCATCGGACCCCTCCCGTCGGGCACCGAGGGCACCCTCGAGCTCGTGGCCTACCAGCTCACGGCGGACGAGCCGACCGCACGGGCTGGCGAGACCGTGCTGGGGGACGTGGATCTGAACGGGGACGGCTACCATGACTTCGTCGTGTCCCTGCCCGGCACCGAGCAGACTGCGCTCTTCCTCGGGGTGCGCAACTGGTAGCGGGGCAGGGGACCCGGGTGCGGACAGTTTGTGTCCTTGACGCGGGGTTGATTTCTGGCCAAGGGTTCAGTTCGCTGCTCCCTGCTGCGTCTTGAACCCGACCGGTCCCGTTGTCGGTCGGGCCCCTCCCGTACCCCCGAGGTCCGCTGTGGCCACCCCCGCTGCATCCGAGGTGCTCGCGCGCTTCAGCCCCGCGACCCGCCGGTGGTTCGGTGCCGCCTTCGCGGCCCCCACGCCGGTCCAGATCCGGGGCTGGGACGCGATCTCGACGGGTGCCCACGCCCTGTTGCTGGCGCCCACGGGCAGCGGCAAGACCCTGGCGGCCTTCCTCTGGGCCCTCGATCGGGTGGTCCACCAGCCCCCGCCGGCGGATGCGGCCCCAGAGCGGGGGGTGGGGGTGCTCTACATCTCGCCGCTCAAGGCGCTGGTCTACGACGTCGAGCGAAACCTGCGGGCCCCCCTCGCCGGGCTCTGTCGGGCCGCCCAGCAGGCCGGCGAGGCCCCGCCGACCGTCCAGGTCGCCATCCGCACGGGCGACACCCCCCAGCGCGAGCGCCAGCGGCTGCTCCGCGATCCGGCCGACATCCTCGTCACGACCCCCGAGTCGCTCTTCCTGCTGCTCACGAGTCGGGCCCGCGAGGTCCTGAAGACCGTCCACACGGTCATCATTGATGAGATCCACGCCGTCGCCGGCTCGAAGCGCGGCACCCACCTCGCCCTGAGCCTCGAGCGCCTCTCGGCCCTCTGCGATGTCGATCCCCAGCGCATCGGCCTGAGCGCCACCCAGCGCCCGCTGTCGACCATCGCGCGCTTTCTCGGCGGTGACCGTCCCGTGCGGGTGGTCGACGCCAGCGCGCCGCCGGCCCTCGATCTCGAGGTGGTGGTCCCCATTCCCGATCTCGACCGGCCCCCGCCGGTGGCCCCGCCCGCCCACGACATGCTCGAGCCCCTGGGCGAGGCGGTCCACCCGATGTCGTCGCCGGGCATGGACCGGGCGGGCGTCTGGCCGGCCCTCCAGGAGCGCATCCTCGCGCTCATCGACGCCCACCGCACCACCATCGTCTTCGCCAACTCCCGGCGCGTCTGTGAGCGGCTCTGCCAGCGCCTCAACGAGCTGGCGGCCCTCCGGGGCGATCCCGGCCCCCTCTGCCGGGCCCACCACGGCTCGGTCAGCCACGCCCAGCGCACCGAGATCGAGGAGGCCCTCAAGTCGGGCCGCATCCCCTGCATCGTGGCCACCAGCTCCCTCGAGCTGGGCATCGACATGGGCACGGTCGACCTCGTCATCCAGGTGGCGGCGCCCCACTCGGTCGCCTCGGGCCTCCAGCGGGTGGGGCGGGCCGGTCACGGCGTGGGGGAGCTGTCGGTGGGCCGCATCCTCCCGCGCTTCAAGGGAGAGCTGCTCGTCGCGGCGGCCGTGGCGGCCGGCATGTCAGAGGGGGCCATCGAGTCCACGGCGGTGCCCCAGAACCCGCTCGACGTGCTCTGCCAGCAGATCGCCGCCATGTGTGTGGTCCAAGACCGCACGGTCGACGAGGTGGGGGCGATCGTCCGGCGGGCCAGCCCCTACGCGAGCCTCGCCGACGACCTGCTCACCGCCGTGCTCGACATGCTCTCGGGCCACTTCCGCATCGCGCCCCAGGTGGGCGCGCCCGCGGCTCCGGTGGCGGCAGACGAGGGGGGCTTCGATGCCCTGCGCCCGCTGCTCATCTGGGACCGCAGCACGGGGCTGCTGCGCGCGCGCAAGGGGGCCCGGCTGGTGGTCCTCTCCAATGCCGGCACCATTCCCGACCGGGGCACCTACGGCGTGTTCCCCGCGCCAGAGGGCGCGCGCATCGGCGAGCTCGACGAAGAGATGGTGCACGAGTCCCGCAAGGGCGACACCTTCCTGCTCGGCGCTTCCACCTGGCGCATCGTCGAGATCAAGCGCGACCGGGTGCTGGTGGTGCCGGCACCGGGCGAGCCGGGGCGCATGCCCTTCTGGCGGGGCCAGGGCCCGGGGCGGCCCCTGCCGCTGGGCCGGGCGCTGGGGGCCCTCGTCCGCGAGATCGAGGCCCTGCCCGAGGAGGCGGCGGCTGCGGCCTTGGCCGCGCGCTGCCACCTCGATCCCCTCGCTGCGGGCAACCTCTGGTCCCACGTCCACGACCAGCGGGCCGCGACGGGGGTGGCCCCCTCCGACCGCTGCGTGGTCATCGAGCGCTTCCGCGACGAGTTCGGCGACTGGCGCATCTGCCTGCTCTGCCCGCTGGGCTCTCGGATCACGGCCCCCTGGGGCATGGCCCTCCGGGCCGCCATCCAGGCCCGCACGGGCATCGAGCTCCAGGTGCTCTGGACCGACGACGGCGTCGTGCTGCGCTACTCCGAGGTCGACGCGGATCAGCTCCCGAGCCTCGAGGAGCTCATCCCCGATCCCGAAGAGGTCCGCGAGCTGCTGGTGGACGAGCTCGCCGGCTCGAGCCTCTTTGCCGCCCGCTTCCGGGAGGCCGCCGGCCGCGCCCTCATGCTGCCGCGGCGGCGCCCGGGCCAGCGCACCCCCCTCTGGGTCCAGCGCATGCGCGCCCAGTCCCTGCTCCACACGGCGCTCCAGTTCCCGTCCTTTCCTCTCGTGCTCGAGACCTACCGGGAGTGCCTGCAGGACGTCTTCGATCTGCCGGGCTTCCTCGAGGTGCTCCACGACATCCGTGCGCGCCGCATCCGGGTGGTCGAGGTCGAGACCCCCGCGCCCTCGCCCTTCGCCCGCTCGCTGGTCTTCGCCTTCGTCGCGACCTGGCTCTACGAGGGCGACGCACCGGTCGCCGAGCGCCGGGCGGCCGCGCTGTCCCTCGATCGGGCCCTGCTCCGAGAGCTGCTGGGCGAGGACGAGCTCCGCGAGCTGCTCGACCCGGGCGACCTCGCGGCCGTCGAGGCGGCGCTCCAGTGCTGCACGCCCGAGCGCCGCGTGCGCTCTCTCGACGGGCTGCACGATCTGCTCCGCCGGCTGGGCGATCTCGACGTGGACGAGCTGCAGGCACGGGCCGTGGAGGGGGCCCCCGTCGGGGACTGGCTGGCGACCTTGGCTGCCGAGGGCCGGGCGGCAGCGGTGCGGGTGGGCGGGGACGAGCGCTGGATCGATCTGGCGGACGTGGCGCTGTACCGCGATGCCCTCGGCGTCATCCCGCCCCGTGGGGTGCCCGCGGCCTTCCTCCAGCCGGTCGCCCGGCCCCTCGAGGCGCTGTTTCGGCGCCATGCCCGCACCCACGGGCCCTTCACGGCGGCGGCGCTGGCCGCCCGCTACGCCCTGCTTCCCGCCCAGGTGGCGCCCGTGCTGCGCGGCATGGCGGAGCCGGGCCCCCTGGTCTCGGGGGTGTTCGGGCCCGCCGGTGTCGCCTGGTGCGATCGAGACGTGCTCCGCCGGATCAAGCGCCAGGCGCTGGCCCGGCTGCGGGGCGAGGTCGAGCCGGTGGACGGGCCAGCCTACGCCGCCTTCCTGGCGGAGTGGACGGGCTGCAGCCCCGACGGGGAGCGACCCCGGGGGGGCGCGCTCCTCGACGTTCTCGGCCAGCTCGAGGGCTGCCCCGTGCCCTGGTCCGAGCTCGAGTCCCGGGTGCTTCCCGCTCGCCTCGGCACGGTGCGCCCCCAGGAGCTCGACGCGCTCTGTGCCCAGGGCACCCTCGCGTGGCTCGGTGCGGGCGCGCTCGGGCCCCGGGACGGCCGGGTGCGCCTCGTGGCCCGGGACGAGCTGGCGGTCCACATCGCGCCGGCCGAGCTTCCCGAAGACGACATCCACAAGGCCCTTCTCGACGTGCTCGATGCGCGTGGGGCCTGCTTCCTGGCCGAGCTCCAGGCGGCCGTGGGCGGCGGGGTGGCGGCCGCGGATGTGGGCGATGCCCTGTGGGACCTCGCCTGGCGCGGCCACGTCAGCAACGACACCCTCCAGCCGCTGCGGGCCCTCGCGCGCCCCCGCCGCGGGAGCGGACGCCGGGCGCCCCTGCGCCGCCGGACCGGCCTCCGGGGCCTGCGGGCACGGGGGGCCTCTGGGTCTGGGGGCCGCTGGTGGCGGGTCGCTGGTCCGGCCCTCGTGCCGCTCGACCCCACCACCCGCGCCCACACGATCACCAGCCTGCTGCTGGATCGCTACGGCGTGCTGACCCGCGAGGCCGTGCTGGCCGAGGGGGTGCCCGGGGGCTTCGCGGCGATCTACCCGGTGCTGCGGGCGATGGAGGACGCCGGGCAGCTCCGCCGGGGCTGGTTCGTGGCCGGCGCCGGCGGGGCCCAGTTCGCCCTCGCCGGCGCCGGCGACCCGCTCCGGGCTGCCCGCGACAGCGAGGCCGTGCATGTGCTCGCGGCCACGGATCCGGGCTGTGCCTGGGGCGGCGCCCTGGCCTGGCCCGAGACCGAGGGTTCGGTGCTGCGCCGGGAGGCGGGGGCGACGGTGGTGAGGGTGGGGGGCGGCTGGTGCTCTACCTGGGCCGGGG
>CAXQUZ010000412.1:0-6567 GCA_964226865.1 Myxococcota bacterium
CTTTTTTTAATGATACGGCGACCACCGAGATCTACACGTCTTAAGACACTCTTTCCCTACACGACGCTCTTCCGATCTCGAGGGCCTGGATGTCGGACTCGAAGGACTCCGGCAGGTCTTCCTCGCCGAGACCGCCCTCCTGGAGGGTCTTCACGAAGAGCTCGGCCCGCACCTTGTCCTCGCGGATGTCTTCGGCATTGCCCCGGTGGAAGGCGTCGAGCTGGGGGGTCAGGCCCAGGTTGCGGGCCTGGCGCCAGGTGATGCCGAGGGGCCCGCGGGCGCAGGCGTCGTCCTCGGACGAGTCGAGCACGTTGGTGAACTCGCCCCGGCCCCGGCGCGGGTCGGCCGCCAGCCAGACCATGAGCTTGCGGGTGGGGTTGTCGAGCTCGTCCGACTTCATGACCGCCTCGCGCCAGGAGATGACGTTGCGGGCCTTGGCGCGGGTGTTCTTGACGATCCAGTCGAACTGGGAGGGGTCGCTCAGGTAGAGCTTGGTGCGCTTCTTGACCTCTTCGCGCAGGGCGTCGTCCCGCTCGAGGGCGTTGCCGATGGCGACCTCGCGCACGATGCTGCCGACGAGCTGGTCGAAGGTCTGCTCCTCGGAGTCGCCCGAGTTGTCTTCGCAGTAGGCGAGGCGCTCCTCGCAGTTGTCGCTCCGCTCCTGGGTGGTCTGGAGCTTGTCGGCCGTGCGGCCCCGGGAGCACATCATCGCGCCGCCGAAGATGTAGCCACCGAGGAGGGTCACCCCGAGGATGATGTTCCGGGGCTGGTAGATGGCGCCCGACTTCACGAAGGTGGCGGCCCGCTGCACCATCTGCATGGGGCCCTTGGTGAGCAGGGTGGTCCAGGCCTGGCGCTTGGCCTCGGCGGCCATCGACTCCTTGCTCAGCCGGGACCGGCCCGTGCCGCGGCGCTTGGCCGCCTCTTCCCGCTGGGCCTTGACCTCTTCGGGCAGCTCGTCGAGCTCGACCACGAAGCGCGGGCCGTCGGGGGTGACCAGCGCGACTGCGTCCCCGGGGCGCACGGCGGTGGGGGTCTGGATCTGGGTCGGGCTGCGGCTGCCCTGCTTCCAGAGGTAGACCGTCGCCGCCCGCTCGGCGGGGGTGATGATCAGGTTCTGGGGCCCCTGGCGGATCACCCGGAGGTGCTCGCCGAGCACGCCCAGGGTCTCGGGGATCACGATGTGGCAGCGGTCCGGGTTCGAGCCGAGACGGATCTCCAGCCCCTCGAAGGGGCCGAAGCGGGTCCCGCCGAACTCGGGGGTGAGCCGGAGATAGACGGCGAGCTCTTCGAGGGCCATGGGCTGTCCTCCTGTGCCGGGATGCTACCAAGGCGCAGGCTGTTGTAGGCTGCCAGCGCCCGGGCGGCCTCTTTCGGTGGCCTGTCCGGGGCCCGTCCCCGCCGTCCTGCTCCGGAGCCGCGACCCCGTGAACATCTTCCTCCTCCCCTACACCTGGGTGCGCCACCTCGCGATGGCCTTCTGGTGCGGCGGTGCAGGGCTGCTCGCGTGGTGGGTGGTCCTGACGATCATCGTGCAGTTCGGCGTGTACTGGCCCCCGAGCTGGGACGGGCCCGTCCTGATGTGCACGATCTCGGGCGCCGTGGCCTGCGCGAGCATCCTCGGCGAGTCGACCCTGCGGCGGCGGCCCCTCGTGCGCACGGGCCTGCTGGTGCTGCTGACGGCGGCGGTCTCGGTCGCACTGACCCTGGCCTGGTACTTCCTGTGGACGGGGCTCTTCGCCAAGGTCCTCTATGGCCTCTACGACGTGATCATCGACGGATCGGACGGGGCCCGCAACGCCGAGGACGCCGGCGACGCCTCCCTCGTCAGCCTGAGCTTCCGGGCCGGGGCCTTCGCGATGGGGGGCATGGCCTCGGGCATGTCGGCGATGTTCGTGCGCAAGCTCCAGTCGCCGGTGGGCCACACGGTCGGCGGCATGGCCGCGGGCATGCTCGGGGGGGCCTGCTGGTACCTGCTCTGCTCGACCGAGCTGGGCACCGATCTCTACCACTCGGGGCTGGCGCTCGGCCTCGTCTGGGGCTTTGCCTACGGGCTGCTCGCCTGGCCGATCCCCGACGATCTCTACGCCGGCTGGGTGCGCGTGCTCTCGGGCAGCCGCTTCCCCCGGCGCATCCCGGTCGACGCCCTGGACGGGGCGCCGAAGGAGCGCTTCCTCGGCCACTTCCCCCGGGGCCTCGACCTGTTCATCCCCGTCGAGGAGGGGGTGCAGGAGATGCACCTCTCGGTCGCCGTCGACAAGAACCGCCGCTTCGCCGCCCGCGGCCTGAGCCTCTACCCCACGACCGTCCACCGCTTCCTCGAGCGGGTCGACCTGCGCTACGACCCCCGGCGCCCGGCCCCCCTCGAGACCCGCATCGCCTCGGGCGACCGCATCGTCATCGGCGACGGCGCCACGGCCACCGAGCTGGAGTTCCTGCTCCTGCCCAAGGAAGAGATCTGATGGGCGCCGTCCCCGCACCAGGTCGCCGCCGTGCCGGCCTCTGGTCCCTGCTGCTGCCGCTGCTGCTGATCCTCGGCGGCTGCCAGGACGAGCTCATCCCCATCCCGGGCACGACGACCCGGGTGAAGCGCCCCGAGCTGGCCAAAGACAAAGAGCTCCAGATGGAGATCTTCGTCGAGCCCGACCAGTGCACCCAGGCCTCGGTGCCCGACGACGAGCGCCACCTCTGCCTGCCCCACGTCGACCGGGCCTCGGGCGAGGTGCGCCTCGGCTTCCGGCTCAAGGACGGCAACGTCACCTACGACCTGCCCCGCTTCAAGGAGCAGCTCAAGGTCATCCACCAGGGCACCTCCATCGTCGACGGCTCCGGGGCCATGCAGTACGTCGTCGTGCCGCACGATCCCGAGCTCGAGAAGGGCACGCTCTACGTGCTCGTCATCGACGGCTCGGGCTCGATGAAGCTGACCAACCGGGACGGCGGCCCGACCCGCATGCAGCAGGTCAAGCAGGCCCTCCAGCTCGACTCGGTCGTCAGCGCCTTCTTCCCGGACGGCCAGGCGGGCAAGAACAACGCCGTGCTGCTGATGCAGTTCACCGAGGGCGAGCCCCAGCCCGTCGGCGGCAGCCTCACCCTCCTCAACAACCGGCGCGAGTACAAGAAGGCGGTGCGCAAGCTGCGCCCCCTCGGCGGCTTCACCCACCTCTACGACGCCGTGGCCTACGCGAGCGGCCCGCTGCTCCAGACCGAGACGGTCAACTCCGCCGTGGACGACCGGGGCATGGGCATCACCGTCGTGGTGCTGACCGACGGCTTCAACAACCTGAAGGCGTCCGACACCTGCGCCGACAACGCGCCCCGCCTCGAGCAGCTCCTCGGCCAGCTGCGCATGGCCCGCAGCGGAGAAGGGGTCGACCTGCGCCGCCGGCCCACGGTCCACACCGTCGGCCTGGGCAAGCCCTTCCGCCGGAAGAACAAGGAGCTCAACGCCAAGACGGTCGCCGTGCGGCCCGAGGTGCTCTGCGGCGCCAAGTACAAGGATCGGCGCATCGACGGCGATCTCGAGCTGCGGGGCATCGACAAGACCAGCCTCGACCTCATCGCCCGGGCCGGCGGCGGCTCGTCCTATGTGCGCCGGGGCCGCGAGGGCCTGGGCGAGGCCTTCCGGGGCACGGCGGCCCTGCGCTACCGCTGGTTCGAGGTGCGCTACCGGACGGACGCCCACTACCTGCGGCGGATGTTCACGACCCAGCTCGAGCTGACGGGCATCGCCACGGCGGGCGCCTCCATCGACATCCACCCGAGCGCGTGGCTCGACGCGCCGCCGGGCGTCGCCGACAAGGACGGCTGGCACCTCGCCCAGTCCTACCGCCACACCCTGACCCGGGTGATGCCCCTGCTCGGCCTGCTCGTCTCGCTGAGCTTCCTCGGCGCCGCGGCCTTCAACCTGGGCCGCATGCTGCGGGGCCGGCTGCGCCCGAAGGCCATGCCCCGCCAGGTCGCTGCGAGCGCAGCGCCGCCGCCGACCGACCCGCCGCCGCCCTCCGCCTGAGCGCCGGGCCCCGCTTGCTGCCCCCCGGTGGGCTCCCGTACACTCCGGGCCGTGGCCGGGGCGCTCTTGCCCCGGGACTGTAAGCTGGGCAGGGCCGCCGGCGTTGGCGTGGTGGTGCTGCTGCTCCCTGGCCTGGTCGGTGCCCCGCCCGATCCGCCCCTTCCGTGAGACGACGCGTTGCCTCGCTACATCGGTCAATACGAGATTGTCGACGAGCTTGGTGCGGGCCAGTACGGCACGGTCTATCTGGCCGCCGGCGAGGTCCCTGCCCGCGGCCGCCGCCCGCCCCGGCGCCGACTGGTGGCCATCAAGAAGCTGCGGAACACCGCGGACGACGAGTCGGTCGCCCAGCTCACCCGCGAGTTCTCGCTGCTCGACCAGGTGAAGCACCGGGGCATCGTCCGGGTCTTCGACTATGTCGAGAACGAGCACTCGGTCGTCATGGAGTACATCCACGGCTCGACCCTGCGCAACATGCTCGACGCCCTGAACCGGGCCCGCGAGCAGGTCTTCACCGAGGCAGCGGTCGAGATCGGCTGCGAGATCGCCGACGCCCTCTACCAGGCCTACACGACCCCCGGCGACAACGGCGAGCCCCTCCAGCTCGTCCACCGCGACCTCAAGCCCGACAACATCATGCTCACCCGCCAGGGCGAGGTGAAGGTGCTGGACTGGGGGCTCGCCCGGGTCGACAACACCGACTTCCGCGGCAGCGACCCCGACCGCATCAAGGGCACCCTGCTCTACATGGCCCCCGAGCAGGCCCGCGGCGACGCGGTCGACCACCGCTCTGACGTCTTCTCGCTCGGGCTGATCCTCTTCGAGATGCTCATGCGGGAGCCGCTCTACCTGGTCAACGAGCGCGCCCGCGACCCCCTCTCCGAGGTGATGCGGGCCATCGAGACCGGCGACACGGCCGCCCGCTGCGCCGAGGTGGTCAAGCGGCTGCCCCAGATCGGGCCGGTGCTCACCCGGGCCCTGCGCCCGCGCCCCGCCGACCGCTACCCGACGGCCCAAGACATGATGGTCGACCTGCGGCGCACGCTCTACCGCGAGCGCGGGGCCGACCTCAGAGAGTTCTGTGAGTTCTACTTTGGCCAGATCTCCGACATCGGAGACCCCCCCAAGCTCGAAGACATTGGAGCCGGCATGTCGAAGCCTCCTGGGCGGCTGTCCATCGAAGAGCGCCTCCGGCGGTCCATGGCCCGTGACAAGCACGCCAGCGATGTCTCGGGTGGGGGCGCCGGCAACCCGGTGACCGGCGGCCGCGCCCCGGTCCGGCCGCCGGTGGGCGGGGGGGCCAGCCGCGCCACCCCCTTTGCGCCCGCTGCCCCGGCACCGGCCCCGCGTGCGCCGGCGGCCCCCCGTGCCCCCGCTGCGCCCCGTGCCCCGGCGGCGCCCCGTGCCCCGGCGGCGCCCCGTGCCCCCTCGGTGCCGCGCGCCCCGGTCGCCGCCCCGCCGCCCCGGGCCGCTGCTCCGCCGCCCCCGCCGTCTCGCGGGCCCGCGCCGCCTCCGGGCCGTGGGCCGCTCAAGCCGGTGGGTGCCCGCAGCCCCGACGAGACGGGCATGCTCCAGATGATGCCCCTCAACGATGATGAGGACGAGGTCGAGGTCAAGGGCGACCCGAGCGCGACCATGTTCTTCGCCATCCCGGCCCCCAAGGCCGAGCGCAGCCGCCCGAGCCCGGCCGCCGCACCGCCGCCGCCCCGTCCGGGTGGGGGCCCGCCGCCGCCGCCCGCCATGGGGGGCGCCCCGCCGCCGCCGCGTCCCGGTGGCTTTGCCGGTGGGCCGCCCCAGGCCCCGCCGCCGCGTCCGCCCATGGGCGGGGGGCCGGGGGCCTTCAACGCCCAGCCGCCGCCTTCGGCCATCCGGGGCCCGGTCGCGGGCCAGGGGGCCGCCACGGGCGGTGCCACGCCCTTCCAGACCGCCGGTCCGCCGCCCCCACCGGCGGGGGAGAACGCCCAGCGCACCAACTCCCAGCGCGTCTACGCCCTCGTGACGGTCGCCTTCATGATGGTCTGCATCGTGATGGGCGCCGCCGTCTGGATCCGCACGGCCAAGGACGACGAGGACGAGAAGAAGGTCGCCGCGGCGGCGCCGGCTCCCGAGTCGACGAAGCCGACCAAGAAGCCGCCGAAGACGGAACGGGTGGGCGGCGACACGGGGGAGCCCCCGAAGTCGAAGGCCGAGCGGCCGCCCACGCGGCGCCGCCAGGCCCCGGTCAGGAGCGCGCCCAAGGCGCCCGCCAAGCCCAAGCCGCCCGCTGGCCCCGCGCCCCTCACCGTCGTGCTCAAGACCGCCGGCGCCGCCCAGTCCGTCGAGGTCACCTGCCCCAGCGGCTTCCGCTCCCGGGCCTCCTTCGCGGGCAACCGGGCCGTCGTCCAGAACGTGCCCCAGGAGTCCTGCACGGTGCGCTTCAAGGGCGGGGCCCCGGGCTCCTACAGCGGCAAGAAGGTGCACGGCGGCGCGACCCTGTCGTGCTCCATCAACTCCCAGGAAGGCAAGGCCAACTGCTCCTGAGCCCGGGCGCGGGCCCCGCTTCCCTTGGGGTGGCG
>CAXQUZ010000413.1:0-2571 GCA_964226865.1 Myxococcota bacterium
GGGGTTGCGCTTCTGGGGCATGATCGAGCTGCCCGTGCTCCAGGCATCGCTCAGCCGGATGCGCGAGAACTCCGGCGTGCTCCAGATCACCAGCTCCTCGGCCATGCGGCTGAGGGTCGAGGCGAGGATGGCGCAGGCGGCGGCGGCCTCGATGACGTGGTCGCGGGCGCTGACCCCGTCCATGGCGTTCTCGACCACCCCGTCGAAGCCGAGCAGCTCGGCGGTGCGCATGCGGTCGATGGGGTGGGGGGTGCCGGCGAGGGCGGCCGAGCCCAGGGGCGAGCGGTTGGCCCGTCGGCGGCAGTCCTGGAGGCGCTCGCGGTCGCGCTGGAGGGCCCAGGCGAAGGCGAGGATCTGGTGGGCGAGCCAGATGGGCTGGGCCCGCTGGAGGTGGGTGGTGCCGGGCACCAGCACCCGCCCGTCCTCGAGGGCGCGGGTCACGAGGATCTCGACCAGCGCGCCAGTTCCGTCGATGAGGGCATCGAGCTTCTCGCGCAGCCAGAGGCGCACGTCGAGGGCCACCTGGTCGTTGCGCGAGCGGGCCGTGTGGAGCTTGCCGGCGGGGGCGCCGATGAGCTCGTGGAGGCGGTGCTCGACGGCCATGTGGATGTCTTCGAGCGCGATGCCCGGCACCCAGCCCGCCGCCAGCTCTTCGGCCACCCGGTCGAGGCCACCGAGGATGGCCGCGAGCTCATCTTCGTCGAGAATCCCGACCTCGTGCAGCATCGTCGCATGGGCCTTGCTGCCCGCGATGTCGTGCTTCCACATCAAGAGGTCGGTGGAGAGCGACTCGCCGAAGCGCTGCATCAGCAGGGCCGGCGTGCCCTCGAATCGTCCATCCCAGAGCGCCACGGGGGCCTCCCAAACGGTGGCGGCGGCGCCCCGGGGACCGATCCCCGGTGACGCCGCCGACGGTGCGTGTTGCGGGAGACTATCCCGCGAGGGGGTCGTCGCCCGTGTTGCGCCGCACGGTGGCGACGGTCCGGTAGGACAGGCCGTAGAGGGCGAGGAAGCCCTCGGCCGACTCGCGCTTGAAGGTGTCGCCCTCGGAGTAGGTGGCGAGCCCCTCGTCGTAGAGGCTGTAGGGCGAGCGGCGGCCGACCACCTGGACCAAGCCGGCCGAGACGCGGAGCCGCACCTCACCGGTGAGGCGCTCGTTGGCCTTGTCGACGAAGGCGGCGTAGCACTCGCGCAGGGGGCCGTACCAGACACCGTCGTAGATGATGTTGGCGAAGTCCTGGCTCACCCGCCGCATGGCGTTGAAGGTGGGCCGGTCGAGGCAGACGCGCTCGAGCGAGGAGTGGGCCATGTGGATGATGGTCGCGCCGGGGGCCTCGTAGACCTCGCGGCTCTTGAGGCCCACGACCCGGTTCTCGACCATGTCGATGCGCCCCACGCCGTAGCCGCTGGCCAGGGCGTTGAGCTCCTCGATGAGGGTGACGCCGTCCTTGGCCTCGCCGTTGATGGCCACCGGGATGCCGCGCTCGAACATGAGCACGATCTCGGTGGAGCCCCGGGGGGCCTCGGCGGGGTTCTGGGTCATCTGCCAGGCGTCGGCCGGGGGCTCGTTCCAGAGGTCCTCCATCTCGCCGCACTCGATGGCGCAGCCCCAGAGGTTCTGGTCGATGGAGTAGGGCTTCTCGCGGGTGATCGGGATCTCGATGCCCCGCTCGACGGCGTAGTCGACCTCGGACTCGCGGGTGAGCATGTCCCACTCGCGCAGCGGCGCCACGACGCCCAGGTCGGGAGCCAGGGCGCGCGAGGTGACCTCGAAGCGCACCTGGTCGTTGCCCTTGCCCGTGCAGCCGTGGGCGATGGCGTCGGCGCCGACCTCCCGGGCCACCTCGACGAGGCGGCGGGCGAGCAGCGGACGGCCGAGCGCGGTGTGGAGCGGGTAGCGCCCCTCGTAGAGCGCGCCGGCCTTGACCGAGGGCCAGATGAACTCATCGACGAAGCGCGCGCAGGTCGTCGACAAAGGAGAGCGAGGCGCCGGTGCGGAGGGCCTTGGCACGGATGCCAGAGAGGTCCTCGCCCTGGCCAAGGTCGCCCGTGTAGGTGACGATCTCGGCGCCGTAGTTCTCCTTGAGCCAGGGGATCATGACCGACGTGTCGAGGCCGCCCGAGTAGGCGCAGACGATCTTCTTGAAGCGCTTCACGGCGCATCCTCCAGCGTGAGTGCCTGGATGGTGTCGACGAGGGCGTCGCACCGGTCCAAAGACGCGGGCGCGACGAACACCGTGTCGTCCCCCGCAACCGTTCCGAGGATGTCGGGGTTGTCCCAGCCATCCAGAAATCCGGCCACGCCCTCTGCGCGGCCGGTGAGCGTGCGGATGACCACCATCGCACCGTTGTGGTGGACGGCGGTGATCTCCATGCCGACGACCTGGCGCAGCACCTTCATGTAGCGGGCGCGGTGGTCGAGTCGGTAGCGGAGCCCGTTGGGACCGCGCTCGCATAAAATGGGTAAGAAATTCAGTAAAGAAATTGTTTATTCTATGTTAAAAACTGACCGAAAAATGATAGGTTTCTCGTCGACAAATGGGTGATTTAGGTAGTAAGAAAGTGTTCGGT
>CAXQUZ010000414.1:0-5811 GCA_964226865.1 Myxococcota bacterium
AGCATGCGGTGACTGGAGTTCAGACGTGTGCTCTTCCGATCTGCGAAGTCCTTGACGAGGTCGAGATCGTGGGAGACCAGCAGCACCCCCCGTCCCCCCCGGGCGCGGTCGGCGAGGTGGCGCAAGACCTGGCGACCGGCGCTGGCGTCCAGCCCCGTGCTCACCTCGTCGGCCACCAGCCAGGGCGGATCCCCGGCCAGCGCCAGGGCGAGGTGGGCGCGCTGGGCCATGCCCCCCGAGAGCGCGTGGGGGTGGGCGGCGAGCACCGCTGGCCCCAGCCCGAAGGCGGCCAGGCGCGCCCGGGCCTGGGCGGGATCGGCCCCCACGGACCGCAGGTGGCGCGCGATGGTCCACTGGGGCACGAGGGCCTCCCGGCCGTGCTGGCAGGCCCAGGAGATCACCGCCGGGGCGGGCGCCACGAGCCGCCGGCCGCCGGCGAGCGCACGGGGCGGGTCGTCGCCGAGCTGGAGGGTGCCCGCCACCACCCCGGGGCGCACGTGGACCTGGCCCACCAGCGCCCGCCCGAGCAGCGACTTGCCCGCGCCGCTGGCCCCCACCACGGCCGTGAGGCCGGGCCGGAGCACCAGGGAGGGCACGGCGAGCAGCGGCACAGGGGTGCCCCGGGCCTCGAGGCGCAGCCCCGCCAGGGTCAGGACGGGTGCGCTCATGCCCCCGCCCCCGGATCGGGCACCCGCCGCAGGGCAGCGCCCACCAGGGCGAGCACGGCCCAGAGCGCCGCCACCGGCGCGAGGCGCGCGACCGCGGGCGCCCGGGGGTCGGGCCCCAGGCTCGCCAGCATGTTGCCCCACGAGGGGAGGGGCTCCTGGGTGCCCACGCCGCCGAGGTAGGCGAGGCTGGTCTCGAGCACCACGAAGGCCCCGAAGACCACCAGCGCCTGGCGCAGCACGAGGCCCCGGCAGGCCCCCCAGAGCAGGTGGCGCAGGATGATTCTGTGGGTCGGAACGCCGTGCAGCAGGCTCGCCTCGACGAAGTCCGCGTGGCGCAGCCGGGCCACCCGATCGGCCACCGCGCCGGCGAGGCCCGGCACCCCGGCCAGGGCCACCCCGAGCACCAGGGCGAGCGCCCCGTCGCCCAGAACAAGCACCAGCAGCAGCGCCAGCACGAGATCGGGCAGGGCCGAGAGACTGTCGCGGAGCAGGCCGAGGCCCCGGGCGGCGAGCCCGCCCCACCAGCCACCGGCGAGCCCCAGGGGCACCCCCAGCAGCCCACAGAGCAGCGCCGCCCCCAGCCCCGGCAGGAGCACCGCGTGGGTGGCGGCGGCGAGGCGCAGGCCCACCGGGCGGCCCAGGCCGTCGCGCCCGAGCAGCGCCCCGGCACCCGGCGCGGCGTGGCGCAGGGCGGGCGCGACATCGCGGACGGGATCGTGGCCCAGGGTCGCCACCCAGGCGCCGAGCAGCAGCGCCGCCCCCGCCGCGAGGACCCAGGCCCCCACGGGCGCACGGCGGCTCACCGGGCCACCCGCTGGGCCGGGGCCGCCCAGAGCACGGCGAGCTCCGAGAGCCAGCGCAGGGCCACCGCGACCGCGCCCCCGGCCACCGCGAGGCCCAGGGCGAGGGGCAGGTCGCGCTGGACCACCGCGTCCCAGAAGGTGGCCCCGGCGCCCGGCAACAGGAACACCTTCTCGACCACGACGAGGGCCCCGAGGCTTGCCGCCACCCCCCGCCCCGGCAGGGCCACGACCACCGGCAGCAGGCCCGCCACGAGGGCCGGCCGGGTGGGCAGCCCCCGGGCCCGCAGCGCGTCGAGGGCCGGGCTGCGCTCGAGGGCCGCGCGCCGGGCCTGGAGGCTGTCGACCGCCGCCCCCAGCCGGCCTCCCCCCACCACGAGAACGCCCACCGCGAGGGCATCCCGGAGGATCGATGCTGTGTCGGGCAGGCTGAACCAGGCGGGACGCTCGATGAGGCCCCGCTGGATCCCGGCGAAGGCCAGCTCGTTGAGCCCCGTGATGGCGAGAAAAGCCAGCAGGAAGGCGGGCAGGGCCCCGACGCCCAGGCGGCGGTGGCGGCGGAGGGCGAGCAGGGTCGCCAGGGGCGGGCCGAGGCCCAGGGCCGCCAGGAGCAGCCGCAGGCTCGCCGGCCCGCGCTCGGCCAGCACGGTGCGCACGGGGGTGCCGGGGCGCAGCACGAGGCTCTCGCCCAGCTCGCCCCGCAGGGTGGCCAGCACGGCCGTGTGGAGGGGGCGGTCGAGGCCCCAGGCGCTCGCGAGGCGGTCCCGCAGCTCGGGGCTGTTGGCCACGAGATCTGCGGCCGTGCCCGGGGCGGCCCGCATCATCAGGTGGGTGAGCAGCACCACCCCGACGAGGCTGGCGAGGGCGAGGCCCGTGCGGCCGGCCGCGGCCCGGGCGAGGGCGGCGGCGCTACTCAAGGCGCCAGTCGCGCATCCACGTGAAGTAGTAGAACGGGTGGATGCTGACGTTGCGGACCGAGCCAGCGACGGCGCTGTAGCTGTCCATCGTCCACAGGAAGATCATGGGCGCGTCCTCGTGCACACGCCGGTGGACCTCGCGCAGGGTCGCCTTCTTCGCCGTGGGGTCGCGGCTGTCGCGGGCCTCGTCGAGCAGCCGGTCGACATCGGCGTTGGCGTAGCCGCCGAAGTTGCGGCTGCCCTGGGAGTGGAACTGCTCGCGGATGTCTTCGCTGCGGTCGAAGCTCCACTGGCCGAGCACGAGGTCGAAGTCGTGGTCGCGCCAGACCCGCGCCTTCCAGCCCGCCTCGTCGAGGAACTCGACCTGGACCTGGACCCCCTGGGCCACGAGCTGGCTCTGGAGGTTGATGACGACCTCCTGGGCGGACTCGAGGCCCCGGGGCGCGGCGAGGCGCAGGGCCAGGGGCTTGCCGGCCGGGGTGTGCCAGCGCCCGTCGACCCAGGTGTGGCCGGCGTCCTCGAGCAGTGCGCGGGCGGCCCCCGGGTCGAGGGTGCGCGGCTTCACCTCGTGGTTGTAGTAGGGGCTGCTGGGCACGTAGGGGCCGCTGACCAGCTCGCCGGTGCCGACCGGGGCGAGCAGGGCCGCCGGGTCGACGAGCAGGCTCAGGGCCTGGCGCAGCCGCGGGTCGTCATAGGGCGCCCGCTCCAGGTTGAAGCCGACGTACCACCAGGAATTCGTCTGGTAGGGGTAGAGCTCGATGCCGTCGGTATTCTGAAGAATGGCCAGGTCGCGCGGCAGCACCCGCACCAGCGCCTCGAGGCTCTGGTAGAGCAGCAGCTTGGCCTGGTAGTTCTTGTCGCTCACCTCGCGCATCACCACAGCGGGGATGCGCGGCCCCCGGGCGCTGTGGGGGGTCGCCTCGAGCAGGATGCTGTTGTCGGGCTGGAAGCGCGAGACCTGGTAGGGGCCCGTGCCGATGGGCCGGGTGTGGAAGGGATCGGAGCGCTGGACGGCCGTGCCCGAGAAGCGGTGCGCGGGCAGGATCTTGAAGTAGAGCTTCTCTTCGGGGCGCGCCTCGGGGCTGCGGAAGGTGAGCCGGACCTGGCGCGGGGAGACGGCCTCGGCCCGCTCGATGAAGGCCACCCGGCCCGCCTCGGGGCTCAGGGTGCCCGCGTCCTTGAGGGCCGCCACCGTGAACACCACATCGTCCGCGGTGAGCGGCTTGCCGTCGTGCCACTGCACGTCGTCGCGGAGGGTGATGAGCAGGGCACGGCCGCCGTCCTCGGGGGTCGCGGAGGCCGCCAGCAGGGGCACGGGCGCCAGCTTCTGGTCGTCGGTGTAGAGGCTCTCGAAGACCAGCTCGTGGACCCGGGCCTCGCCCATGGAGGTGGTGAAGAGCGGATCGACCAGCGCGGGGCCCCGGTCTTCGGCGTAGCGGAAGGTCGTGCCCGCCAGGAGGGGCAGGCAGAGGCCCGCCAGCAGCGCGAGGCGGCGCCCGGGACGGGCAGCGGAGGGGGAGGGCATCAGAGCTCCTTGGAGTCCCCGTCCCGGCCGAGGCCGGAGGCGACGTGGTGGTCCCCGGCCAGCTCGATGAGCGGGCCCATGTCGACCCAGCTCTCGCGCATGGCGTGGAGGGCGTCGAGGGTGGGGCGGGTGCGTCCGGCGCGGAGGCGGGTCAGGGCGAGGAGGGAGAGCAGCAGGGGAGGGTTCGTGGGGCCGGGGCGGCCGCCTGCACTGGCGTCGACGAGGGCCTGGGCGCGGGCCAGGGCCGCGTCGGGAGAGAGCCCGGGCAGCGCCTCGGCGAGGGCCACCGCGCCCGCGCGGGCCTGGAGTCCGGCGACGAGCTGGAGCTCTTGCACGAGCCCCAGGCCGGGGCCACCGCGGGCCACCAGGGCCGGGCCCCAGCGGGCGAGCGCGTCGGCGGTGGGGGCACCGACCTCGGTCGACCAGCGCGAAGTGAAGGCGTGGGCGGCCACGGGATCGTCCGCCACGGCCAGCCCCGCGAGCACGGCCGCCCGGGACCGGCGGGCGAGGGGATCGGGCAGGCCCGTGCCGCAGAGGGCAGCACAGGCCCCCGGGGGCGGCAGCTCGCCCGCGTCCCGGGCGGCAGCGTGGGCCGCGACACAGGCCCGCATCGCCGGCGAGGCCGCGGCGGGCAGGGCCGAGAGGGACGCCGGACCCGCCAGCGCGGGCGCCAGCGCGCCGACGGCTGCGGGGACCGAGGCGCCCGCGCTGGCGGCGGCCAGCCAGGCCACCTCGAGCACCGGCGCATCGGCAGCGAGGGTGCCCCGGGCCGACCATGTGGTCACCAGCCCGTCGAGCAGCGCGAGCTCGAGGCTGGCCAGGGTCTGCTCGACCCGTGCCTGGGCGACGACGAAGCCGGGCTGGGGGCCGGAGCCCGGCGCCACCCAGCCGCCCCCGTGGGCCGAGACCCAGGCCTCCCGGGCGCCGGGGGCCATGGCCGCCTCGAAGCGGTCGGGCGCGGCCACCAGGGTCGGGATCCAGCCATCGGGAACGGTCTCTGCCACGCCGTTCTCGAGCAAGACAGGCCCCTCACTCTCGCCGGGAGCACAGGCGCCCCCGAGCACCAGCGCGAGCGCGGCACCGGCCCGGCCCACGCTCACTCTCCCTCGTAGGTGGCGCCCGTGGAGGTGGGCCGCTCGGCGGTCGAGGGATCGATCATGTGGTTGCCCGGGGCGACCCGGATGGTCTCTTCGGGCATCACGATGGCCGCGAGCTGGAGCTCGCCCCGGCGGTAGTCGACCTCGGTGCGCACGGTCTGGAAGCCGGTGCGGAAGGTCTCGACCGTGTACTGGGTGCGGCGCTTGAGCTTGGTGCGCTTGCCCTCGTCGTCGCGCAGGTAGTCGACGGCGAAGGCCCCCTCGTTGTCGGTCAGCAGCTCGACGCCGCCGGGCTCGACGGCGACGATGACGCGGCCCATGGGCTCGCCGTTGCGGTCGACCACCTTGCCGACGATGGCGTGGCGGGTGGCGCAGCCGGTCGCGAGGGCGAGCAGGAGCGTGATGGCAGGGCGCAGGGTCACTGGATCCGCCTCCGGATGTCCTCGAGCTTGGTGATCTCGCCCTTGGCCCGGGCGGTGATGTCGGCGCGGGCGCCGCGCTGGCCGTGCTCGAGCAGCCGGCGCCAGCGGCCGATGGCCGCCTCGACCAGCTCGAGCTGCTCGGCCTCGTCCTCGGACTCGTAGAGCAGGCCCTGGGTGGCGGCGGCCTGGACCTCGTAGATCTCGGCCTTCTTGGCGAAGACCAGCTCGGGCGGCAGCCGCGCCCAGTGCTGCTCGGCCTTGTTCGCCGAGCCCAGGGCCGAGCCATACTGGCGCTGGTTGACCTGGTGGCGGGCCATCTCGGCCAGGTAGACCGGGTTGTAGCGGTTCTCGGCGAGCCGGAGAGATCGGAAGAGCACACGTC
>CAXQUZ010000415.1:0-12517 GCA_964226865.1 Myxococcota bacterium
GTCCCTACACGACGCTCTTCCGATCTCCGGCCAGCTGCTGCTGCCCCCGGCCACGGTCGTCTCCCGGGAGGGCCTCCAGATCGGCGTCATCGGCGTCTCGGCGGCCTCCTCGGCCCCGTCCCTGCGCGCCCTCCAGACCCTGCCGGTCGACGAGGCCGTGGCCCGGGGGCTCGCGGCCCTGCCCGCCGAGGGCCTCGATCTCGTTGTGGTCCTCGGCAGCGTGGCCGACGACGAGGCCGACCGCATCGCCGGCCTCTCGCCCCGCATCGGCCTCGTGCTCACGACCCGGGGCCGCGAGCTCGACCCGCCCCGCCAGCCGGGCCAGGACCGGGCGACCCCCTGGCCGGACCGGGCCCTCGTGGTCGAGGCTGCCGACCGGGGGCGCTACCTCGCCCTGGTGCGGCTGCGGCTGGGCAGCGACGAGACGGCCCCCCTGCGGCTGCTGCCCGACGAGCAGCAGTGGAAGGATCTGCGCACGGCCCGGGGCCAGCTCGCCCTGCTCGAGAGCGGCGCGGCCGACGCGGATCCGGCACGGGTCGCCGCCGCGCGTGACCAGCTCGCCGCCCGGGAGGCCGCCTTCGCCGCCGTGGGCGCGGGCCGCAACCTCGCCTCGGTGGCCCAGGTGCCGCTGGCCGAAGACCTCGACGGGCCCGCCGCCGTCGCCCCCACCGTCGCCCGCTTCCAGCGCGAGAGCGTCCAGCGGGCCACCGCCCGGGCCGCCGCGCCGCCGCCCCCCACCACGGCGGCCTACGCGGCCTCGTCGGCCTGCATCTCCTGCCACTCGGCCGAGTTCGCCCGGTGGCTGGGCACCTCCCACGCGGGCGCCTGGCAGTCCCTGGTCGGCCGGGAGGGGGCCACCGAGAACCCCGAGTGTGTGGGCTGCCACACGACCGGCTTCGGCGAGCCCGGGGGCTTCGGCGCCCTGAGCCCGGCGAACCTGCGCCGCTTCAAGGCCGTCCAGTGCGAGGCCTGCCACGGTCCCATGGCCGGCCATCCCGAGAACCCCGCCGTGCACGCCCGTCCCATGGGCCCGGCCCGCTGCACGGGCTGCCACGATCCGGCCAACTCCCCGGGCTTCGACTACGACAGCTACCTGCGCCGGGCGACCTGCCAGGGGGGCGCGCCCGAGCTGATGGCGCCGCCGGTGGTGCCCGCCAGCCCCTGAGTCTCTGGCCCCTGCTCCTCTTGCCCCCGAGCCCCCGTGCCCGCCCCGGCCCCTCCTGTCGATCCCGCGGCCTTCACCGCCGCGGCCGCCGCCCACCTCGCCGCGGCGGGCCTCTCGGCCACCGTGGCCGGGCCCCTCGCGCTCACGGTGGCCCTGCCCGGCGGACGCACGGCGACGCTCCGGCTCCACAGCCTCTGGTGGCCCGTCCGGTCCGGCGCCCCCGTCGACGACGCCCTCGCGCGGCTCCTCTCCACGGTCGAGGCCCAGGCCCGGCCGCCCGCGCCGGATCGCGCCCGGGTGCTGCCCTACCTGCGCGAGACCGCGGCGCTCGCGGGCCTCCGTGCGGCCAGTCCCCTGCTGCCCGCGCGGGCGCTGCTGCCGGGCCTCTCGACCACCTACATGGCCGCCGGGGACGACCACCTCCGCCAGCTGCGGCGGGTCGACGCCGATCTGCTCCAGCTCGACGATGCGGCCCTCCACGCCCTCGCCTGCGCCAACCTCGCCCGCCTCGGGCCGCCCCGGCTGGTGGGCGGGGGCACCGTGCGCCGCCTCGCCCTGGACGGGGCCGTCGACGCGAGCGCCCTGCTGCTGCGGAGCCTGTGGGATGAGCTCGAGGATGGCCTCGGAGAGGCGGTTCTCGTGGCCGTTCCCTCCCCGGCACGGCTGCTGCTCTGCCCGGCCCGCGCGGGCCCGGGGCCCCTGCTCGACGCGCTCGGGGCCGCCCGGCTGGCGGCGGACCACCCCTTCCGGGGGCGGTGGCTGCTGCGCCGCGGGCCGACCGGGGCGCGCTGGCTGCCGGTGGCCGCCGCGTCGGCCTCGGATGGTTGACGAAGTGCTGACGAGCCGGCAAGAGAAGGAGGCACCACCAGGGCGGCCCGCGCCGCGCCCGAGGACCCCATGACCCTTCGCACCGCCATCGCCTCTGGCCTGCTCGCCGGCGGCCTCCTCGTCCCCTCCGCCGCCTGGGCCCAGGACGACGACGCCGAGGCCCCCGAGACCGCCGAGACCCCCGCGGCCGAGAAGAAGCAGCCCGCCAAGTCGGGCGAGCCGGCCTTCACCCTCGAGGGTCCCTGGAACCCGACGCCCTACGCCAAGCCCATCGCCGGCGCGATGATCATCGGCGACTCCTACGGCGTGAGCCTCGGGGCCGACGCCGGCTTCCGCTACGGCCAAGACAAGCCCCACCCCATCTTCTTCGGCAAGACCCGGGTCCAGGGCGCCTACACCTTCGGCGGCGTCCAGGGCTGGGATGCCCGCCTGGGCTCCTTCTTCGGCCCCTTCCACAAGGTGGTCGGTCTCCAGACGGGCCCCGATGTCTTCGTCAGCCAGTACGCCGCCAACGGCGTGGTCGCCGACCAGGTGGTCGGTCTCGACTGGCCCATCACGGCCCTGACCGACTTCAAGATCATCAACATGTACGCCGGCCTCGCCCCGGGCTGGTACTTCTCCGGCGAGCGGACCCGCCTCTCGGGCGCGATCCACCAGCTCAACACCTACGCCGGCATCGGGCTGAACATCAAGAACTTCGGCATCTCGGTCGGCTACAGCAAGCTGTTCCTGGGCGACTTCACGTCCGACGGCTGGAGCTTCGGCATCCACTTCTGATGCCGGCCCCGGCCCTCGCGCTGGCGGCGGTCCTGCTCGCGCCCGCGCGGGCGGGGGCCCGGCCGTTCTCCGCGGTGGCGGCGGCCGAGCCGGGCGAGGCGACCGGGGGCGCTCCGGCGGCGCCGCTGCCGGCCACCTGGACGGCGGTCTGGGAGAACGACTCGTGGTGGGCGCTGCTCTGGGGGCTGCCCTACGCCGACGAGCGCTACACCAACGGGCTGCGCCTCGTGCGCGACCAGCCCCTCGCGGGCGGGGACGGCGACGGCGCCCTCGGGCGGGCCGCCCAGGCCGTGGCCCGGGGGCTCCGGCTGGGCACGGCCGAGCTGGTCCAGCTCAGCGTCCAGCAAGACATGTACACCCCCTACCGCATCTGGGAGCCCACCCGCGCGCCCGACACCCACCCCTGGGCCGCGACCCTGACGGCCACGGGCGGCCTCTCGGCCCGGTCGGGGGCCCGGCGCACGAGCCTCGCCCTCACGGTGGGCGCGGTCGGTCCCGTCGCCCAGGGCGCGCCCACCCAGCGGGCCGCCCACGCCCGCTTCGGCGCCGACACCCCCGTCGGCTGGCACCACCAGCTCGCCACCGAGCCCGTGCTCGACCTCACCGGGGGCGTCGCCGCTGTGGGCCCCCTCGGCGGGGCCCTCGGCCCCGTGGCCGTCCAGGCGGTGCCGGCGCTGCGGGCCAGCCTCGGCACCCGCCGCCTCGCCGCCGGCATGGACGGCATCGTTGCCCTCGGCACCACGGGCGACCTGCCCGCGGCCCGTCCCTTCCCGGCCCGTCCCGACCGGGCCCTGCTCGCGCCGCCGCCCCGGGGCCCGGCCGCACTGGGGGTCGCGGTCTTCGGCCTCGCCACCCTCGAGGCGGTCGCCCACGACATGGTCCTCGACGGCGGCACCTTCGCCGCGAGCCCGGCCCCCGGGGCCGCCCCGCTGGTGGGCGAGTGGGGCGCCGGGGGCATGCTGCGGCTCGGGCCGGTCCACCTCTGGATGGTCCACGTGGTGGCCGGTCCCGAGCACCGCGCGGCCACCCGCGACCACCGCTACGGCAACGCCAGCGTCTCGGTCCGCATCTGAGCGGGGGCAGGGCGCGAGCGGCTCAGAGCTTGAAGGCCTTGGTGAAGAAGCCCTCGATGGTGAACAGGGGGGTGGCGGTGTTGGTGTCGGGGTCGAAGCGCAACACATCGGAGGTCGCGCCGTCGGTGGACTGGCCCATCAGCAACACGCCGTCGACCGCGTGGCCGCCGAAGCCGATGCCCGTGAAGGGGGCGCCGTCGACGAGGGTGGCGCTGGGGCTGCCCTGGCGCAGGTCGAAGCGCCAGACCTTCGAGAAGGGCTGGCCCCAGAAGTCGAAGCTCGTGGGCTCGCCGTCGATCTCCTCTTCGTACATGACCTGGGCGAAGCCCACCCCGGAGGCAGGCGCGCCCGTGGCGAGGTTGGTGACCACCTCGCGGCCGCCCGTGAGGCTGGGCACGTCGACCGACCAGTCCGGGTCGAAGCCGGCGCCCGGATCGGCCGGGTCGAAGCGCAGGAAGCAGTTGACGGGCACGGTCTCGGCGCCGGTCGCCCGGGCGATCATCTGGGCGCTGTAGTTGCGGCCGTCGCTCATGGTGTAGGCGAAGCCGTCGGGCGAGAGCAGGATGCTGCCAGAGCTGGGGCAGCGCGGGTCTTCGATGTCGGCGACGATCTCGCGGCTCTCGGTGTCGACCACCATCACCCGGGTCTCGTGGGCGATGGCGTAGTTGGTCCAGTCGGCATGGCGCACGGGCAGGTAGATGCGGCCGTCGACCACGGTGGGGGCGAAGAGCTCGGTCGAGAAGCGCTCGTCGAGCATCTGGCGCATGTCGAGGGTGCCCAGGATCTCGAGGGCGCTCGGGTCCCACCAGATGCCCTCGCCGAGGCTGGTGTTGACGGACAGGGCGAGGCCCTCGTCGACGAAGACATTGTAGTAGTCGATGTTCGCCCAGCCGTAGGCTGCGAAGCTGATCTCGCCGGCCGGGGCGATCTCGCCCGCCGTGTCGACGCTGTAGCGGTACCAGACGGGCGCCTCGGTGTCGCTGCCGAAGACATAGCCGCCCACCGACTCGACCTCGGCGTTGCCGGCGAGCTCGACGGCGCCGCTGTTGTCGAAGCTGCCCGACAGCTCGGGCACGGCCATGAAGTAGGTCGTGCGGCCGCTGTCGGTGATGACGATGTCGGCCACGACATAGCCATCGAAGGTGGAAGGGCCCGCTGCCTTGTCATCGGTGCCGCTGTCGCTGCCGCCACCACAGGCTGCGTTGAGTGCGAGCACCGGAACGAAAGCCAAGACGCACGCAGAGGCGCGGGTCGGGACGGATGAAGAGGAATGTCGAGACGGAAGGGGGCGCATGGGTCACTCCGGGGTTACTCGGGCCGCGTCCCTAATAAATGAAAACGACTTGCACAATCATTTTCAAGATTTGATCTCCCGGCCGGGCCGGGCCCTGCTCCTCGGGGCGGGCCTCTGGGCCCCGCTGCCGGTGGCGGCCGCAGATCCCGGAGCGGAGCCCGTCGAGGATGGCGTGTTCGAGGTCGTTGTCGAGGACTCGGCGCCCACCGCCCGCGACGGGCTCGAGAGCGCCGATCGGGTCGAGCTCGACCAGGCCCAGACCCGCAGCGCCGACCTCGGTGAGGTGCTGGCGGCCCAGCCGGGGGTGGTGGTCCAGCGGTCGGGGGGCCTCGGCAGCCCGCCCCGGCTCAACCTCGACGGCTTCTCGGGCGAGCAGGTCCGCATCTTCGTGGACGGTGTGCCCCTCGAGTACACGGGGCTGGGGGCCAGCCTGGCCGACATCCCCCTCGACCTCATCGCCGCCGTCGAGGTCCACCACGGCGTCGTGCCGATCCGCCTCGGGGCCGACGCGCTCGGCGGTGCGGTCGCCCTCGAGACCCAGGCCCCCGCCCCGGGGCTGCACGGCGGGGCCAGCGTCCAGGCCGGCGCCTGGCAGACCCTCCGGGCCGCCGGCCGCACCACCTGGCTGCACGCCCCCACGGGCCTCTACGTCGAGGCGGCGGCCTTCGGCGATCGGGCGGCCAACGACTGGCCCGTCGACGTCGAGCTGGCAGATCTGCAGGGCCAGATCCGGCCCGCCCGGGTCGCGCGCTTCAACGGCGACTACGCGGCCTCCGGCGGGCGGGTGGCCCTGGGGGTGGTGGACCGGCCCTGGGCCGACCGGGCCGAGCTGCGGCTGGTGGGCTCCACCCTCGCGCGGGGCATCCCCCACAACCTCGTGATGACCGTGCCCTATGGCGAGGTGCGGGCCGGCCGCAGCGCGGGGGGGGCCACGGCCCGGTGGGCGGGCAGCTTCGGGCCCTTCAGCGCCCAGGCCATCGCCGCCTGGTCGCGGCGCGAGACCCGCTTCTCGGACGAGGCCCGGGTGGTCTACGACTGGCACGGTGCGGTGCTGCGCGACCGGCCCCAGCCCGGCGAGCTGGGCGCGGCCTCGCGGCTGCGCACCACCCAGGACGCCGCCTTCGGCCAGCTCGTCGCGGGCCTCGCCCTCGGCGCCCACCACACCCTCCAGGCCGCCGCGACCGTGCACCAGGCCGACCGGGTGGGCGACGACCACTTCCTGGGCGAGACGCCGGGCACCCGCGACCCCCACGCCACCCCCCAGCGCCAGCAGCGCCTCGTGGTGGGCCTCAGCTGGCGCTCCCACCTCTGGGAGGATCGCCTCTCGGTCGAGGTCTTCGGCAAGGGCTACGGCTACCGGGCGGCCCTCGCCGGCACCCTCCACCACCTCTACGCCGAGCGCGAGCGGGCGCTGCGGGCCGGCGGCGCCGGTGCCAGCGCGCGGCTCCAGGGCCCGGGCCCGAGCTACCTCAAGCTGGCCGCCGAGCAGGCCCTGCGGCTGCCCACCCCCGACGAGGTCTTCGGCGACGGGGTGCTCATCCAGCCCAACATCGCCCTGGCGCCGGAACACAGCCGCAACGCCAACCTCGAGCTGGGGGCCGACGGGCTGGAGCGCGGGTCCGAGCGCCTCGCGCTCTCGGTGCGGGGCCTGCTGCGCGAGGCCGACGACCTCGTCGTGCTGATGAGCAACAACATCTCGCAGCAGTGGCAGAACGTCTACCGGGCCACCGGCCGCGGCCTCCAGGGCAGCCTCGCCTGGAGCCACGCCGAGCGGGTGGGGCTGGGCGGCCAGGCGGGCTGGATGGCCCTGCGCAACGCCTCGGAGGCGGGCAGCTTCTCCCGCTACGCCGGCGACCGCATCCCGAACCGCCCCTACCTCGACAGCGCGGCCCGCCTCTGGGCCCAGTCCGGGCCGCTGGCCGGCCGGCTGCACCTCGGCGGCGACCTCTCCCACCGCTTCATCCAGGCCTTCTACCGGTCTTGGGAGAGCGCCGGCGACCCCGAGACCAAGCAGCAGGTGCCCGCCCAGCAGCTCTGGGGCGCCGGCCTCTGGGCGCGCTGGGAGGGGGCCCCGGTCCAGACCACCCTCGCCCTCGGGGCGAGCAACCTCCTCGATGCCCCGGCCTACGACCTCTTCGGGGTCCAGCGTCCCGGGCGCAGCCTCTCCGCAAAGCTCTCCCTCCGGTGGTGAGATGACCCCGTCCCCTGCCCCCTCCTCCGGTCCGCGCCGGCGGCCCCACCCCCTCGGCCGCCGCCGCCTCGCCCTGCTCTGGGACGCCCACAGCGCCGTCGGGCTGCTGCTCGCGCCCGTGCTGCTCATCATCTTCACGACCGGCGTCTTCCTGCCCTGGCACGAGGCCCTGCGCACCTGGACCGAGCCCGCCGCCCGCCGCGGTGCCGCCGCCCCGGGCCTCGACCACGTGCTCGATGCCGTGCCGCGGGAGGCCTACCCCTGGGTCGAGGTCCACCTGCCCGAGAGCGCGGGCGGGCTGGGCCTCGTCGAGTACCACCACAAGGACGAGGAGCCCGTCGAGCTCTGGGTCGACGGCAGCAGCGGCCGGTCGGTGGCCCCCCGCTCGGGCCTCGTCGACCAGATCTACGGCCTCCACTTCTTCCACCAGCTCCCCGGCGGCAGCTGGATCGCCGGGCTGCTCGGGCTGCTCGCCGCCAGCGCCGTGCTCAGTGGGCTCGGGGTCCACCTGCGCGACCTCTGGCGCCACCTCGGCCGGCTCCGCGCCCGCCCCCTGCGGGCCCGCCGCGCCGACGGCCACACCCTGCTCGGCACGGCCCTGGCCCTGCCGCTGCTCGTGCTCGCCCTGCCCGGAGCGCTGCTCTGCCTCGCCGAGCCCGTGGCCGCCGCCCATGTCTGGAAGACCTTCGGCGGCGAGCTCCAGGCCGCCTACCGCCAGCTCGGCTACGACTGGCCCCTGCCCGTGGGCACCCCCGTGCTGCCCTGGGAGGCCCCCGACATCGCGGCCACCATCGCCGCCGCCCAGGCCGAGCTGCCGGGCCTCATGCCCCACTGGATCGGCATCCGCACCGTGGGCGCACCGGACGCGGCCGTGCTCGTCTATGGCCTCCAGCCGGGCATCATCGAGCTCGGTGCCCAGGTCGACCTCGCCGTCGCCGACCACGCCCTGCTGCGGGTGGTCGAGGCGCGCACCGACCTGCCGGCCGCCGCCATCAGCCGGTGGAGCATCGCCGCCCACTTCGCCAATTGGGGGCCGGGCGCCCTCGGCGGCGCCGTCGTGCGCTGGCTCTATGTCGCCCTGGCGCTCGGCTGTGTGGGCCTCGGCGGCCTCGGGGTCGCGCTGTGGTCGGTGCGGCCCCCGCCCGGGCGCCTGGGCACGGTGCTGCCCCGCCTCGCGGCCTGGTCCACGGCGGGCCTCGCCGCCGCCATCGCGGCCGGCCTCGCCACCAGCCAGCTCGCCCCCCTCGTCGGCCTTGACCACCCGTCCCTCGACGTCGCCGTGCTCTACGGCACCTGGCTGGCCACGGGGCTGCTGCTCTGGCGCGGAGGGCCCCGCCGGGTGCTGCCGGGGCTGCTCGCCGCCACCGCCGGGGCGCTCGGTCTGGCCGCGCTGCTCAGCGCTCTGGTCGTCGAGACCGCCGCTTGGCCCCTGCGCCACAGCCGCCCCGTGCTGCTCGGCGTCGACCTGGGCCTCGGCCTCGGCGCGCTCCTGGCCCTGGGCCTCGCGTGGGCGCTGCGCCGCCGGGAGGTGGCCTGATGCTGCGCTGGAAGGGCCGCGACCACAGCCCGCTGCGCACGGGCCTCGCGCTGCTGCTGCCCCTGCCGCTGGTGATGCTCTGGGGCCTCGCCCTGGGCCGCCACGCCCCCCTCGGCCTCGACGGGGCCTTCGCCCTGGCCTTCCTCGGGGCCTTCCTGGGGCCGCCGGTGGTGGGGCTGGGGCTGCTGCTGCTGCCGGGCGACCGGCGCCGCCTGCTGGGCGTCGTGGCCCTCGCGGCGGCGCCGGCCCTCTTGCTCTGGCTGCTGTGAGGCTCAGCCGGCGGGCTTCTCGGCCACCACCGTCGCGAAGCGCCCGCCGTTGCGGGTGAAGACGCCGCGCACCGTGAGGCCGGCGAGGCCCACGAGGAAGGCGAGGTCGTCGGGCGAGAAGAGGCAGTGCTCGCGGTAGTGGTCGAGGGCGTCCCGGTCGAGGGTGCCGCCCTTGCGCTCGGCCACGTAGTCGGCCAGCGGGAACTTCACGATGTCGTGCAGCACGAGCCGGCCGCCCGGCTTGAGCAGGGAGGCCGCGGCCCGCAGCAGATCGGGCGGGTGGGGCAGCTCGTGGAAGACCAGCACGCTGGTGACCACGTCGGCCATGCCCGGCGCGAGGGGCGCGGGCAGGGGGGCGCCCAGGTCGGCGCGGACGACGGTGATGCCCGTGTCGGCGGCCGTCTCTTCGAGCAGGGCGAGCATCTTCGGGTGGAGCTCGGCCCCGTAGAGGCGGGCCCCCGGGTGGCGGGCGCGGAGCTCGCCGAGGAGGTGGCCGGAGCCTGCGCCAAGGTCGACCACGACGCCGTTCTCGGGCAGCTGGGCCCCGTGCTCCCAGACCCCCCACCAGGCCCCGTCGTAGCGGTGCGGGGCGGAGGAGGCGACGTTGTGGCGGTACTCGTCGAGGTCGCGGGCGTGGCGCTCGAGGTGGGCGAGGGAGGGGGTCTGCACGGGGGCTCCGGGGCGGGAGGGGCGCGCGGGGGGCCCGGAGGCCCCGCCGCCAGCGGTGCGGCTCAGAGCTGGTCGATGAGCGACGCGGAGAGGCTGCAGGTGAGGCCGAAGCCGTCGGGCTCGACCTGGAGGTGGGTCACGGCGCCGTCCTTGATGATCATGGCGAAGCGCTTGGAGCGGGTGCCGCCGAGCACGGCCGCGTCGACGTCGAGACCCATGGCCGAGACGAAGGCGCCGGCGGGGTCGGCGAGCATGCGCACCTTGCCGTCGACGTTGTGGGCCTCGCCCCAGGCGGCCATGACGAAGGCGTCGTTGACGGCGATGCAGTTGATGGACGCGACGCCCTTCTCGGCCCACCGGGCGTGGTCGGCGACGTAGCCGGGCAGGTGGGTCTTGGAGCAGCCGGGGGTGAAGGCGCCGGGGACGCCGAAGAGCAGGTGGGTGCCCGAGGCGAAGAGGGCGGCCGGGTCGTGCTGGGTGCCCGGGGAGCCCTCGTGGAGGGTGGCGGAGGGGATGGACTGGCCGACGGCGAGGGTCCTGGGGGCTCCTGAGGAAGCGGTGTGGCGAGGGTCGCGGCCCCGCCGTAGCCCGCGGGGGCGCCCTGCCAAGGGGCCGGTGGCCAGGGCGCTGCCGCCCGGCGGGCGGGGGACCGGGGCCGCGAGAGGGTAGGCTCTGGGGGCGGAGGTGCCATGCCCGACTCTCGAGCCCCAGACGCGGAGACCGCGGCCATCGCGGCCCAGCTCCGGGCCCACATCGTCGACGAGTGCCTCTTTGGCGAGGGCACCGTCGAAGACGAGCAGCACCTCTTCGAGGCGGGGGTGCTCGACTCGATGAGCTTCCTCCAGCTGCTCGCCCACTTCCGCGGCCGCTACGGCGTCGAGGTGGCCATGGCCGACATCACCCTCGAGCAATTCGCCACGGTCGGGCGCATGGCCCGCTACCTCGTGGCCCACGGCGGGCGCGCCTCGTGAGCGCCGGGCTCCGGGAGCGGCTGGCCCACGGCCCGGTCGACCGGGCCCTGCTCGCCGATCTGCGCGACCACGCGACCACCCTCGCCCCCGACCTCGCCGCGCGGGACGCCGCCGCCACCTTCTCGGAGGCGGGCTGGGCGGCCCTCGGTGCCCTGGGTCTGCCCGGGCTGCTCGTGCCCCACGCCCACGGCGGCCTCGGCCGGGGCGCCCTCGACGCGGTCCGGATCTTGGAGGCCCTCGCCCGGGGCTGTGCCGACAACGGCCTCCTCATGGCGCTGCAGGCCCATGTCTGGGGCTGCACGGCGCCCCTGCTGCGCTGTGCCCGCCCCGAACAGCAGGCCCGCTGGCTGCCCGGCCTGGCCGCCGGCACCCTGCGCTGCGCCCTGGCCATGACCGAGGCCGAGGCGGGCTCGGATGTGTTCGGGCTGGCCACCACCGCCACCCCCGTCGACGGGGGCCACCGCCTCGACGGCGAGAAGGTCTGGATCACCAACGCCCCGGGCACGGGGCCGGCGCTGGTCTTCGCCCGCACGGCCGCCGGGCCGGCCTTCACGAGCCTGGGCTGCTTCTGGGTGGACGGCGACGCCCCGGGCCTGGGCCGCCGGGCCGGTCGGGCCCGCCTGGGGCTGCGCACCGCGCCCGTGGGGGCCCTCGTCCTCGACGGGATCACGGTGGGCCCCGACGCCCGGGTCGGTGCCGAGAATGGCGGAGCACAGGTCTTTCTCACGGCGATGGAGTGGGAGCGCACGGGCATCATGACGACGGCCCTGGGCAGCATGGAGCGGCTGCTGGCCCGCTGCGCCCGCCACGCCCGCCGGCGCCGGGTGGGGGGCCAGGGCATCGGCCAGCACGACGCCGTGGCCCACCGCATCGCCGAGCTGCGGCGCCAGCTCGAGACCAGCCGGCTGCTGCTCCACCACACCGCCGGGCTGCTCGACGCGGGGCGGCCGGCGGCCCTCCAGGCGGCCCTCACCAAGCTCCACGCCAGCGAGGCCCACGTCGAGGGGGCCCTCTCGGCGGTGCGGGTCTTCGGGGCCCGGGGGCTGCTCGTCGAGGAGGGCATCGAGCGCGAGCTGCGCGACGCGGTCTGCGGCCTCATCTACTCGGGCACCTCCGACCTCCAGCGCACCCTCATCGCCCGGCTGAGCGGCGCATGAGCCCGACCCTCTGCGGCCTGCTGCCCGGCGGCCCGGGCCGGGCCCTCGTCGACGGTGCGGCCGCCTGGACCCACGACGAGCTGCGGGCGGCGGCGGCGGCCGTGGCCCGGCGCCTCGTGGCGGCCGTGGCGGGCCCCGGGACCACCGTGGGGCTGCTCGCGGGGCGCTCGGGGGCCGCGGTGGTGGCGGTCCACGGCATCCTCGCCGCCGGGGCCACCGTGCTGCCCCTCGACCCCATGGACGCGCCCCTGCGCCTGGCCACGATCCTCGAAGACGCGGGCGCCGCCGCCGTGCTCGTGGGCACCGTGCCGCCGGCCCGCCTCGCCGCCCTGCGCCGGGCCGCCCCCGAGCTGCCCCCGCTGCTGCCCCTGGTGCCGCCCGCCGCCCCCGCCTCCGCTGCCGCCGGGCCCCCGGCCGCGCTGCCCGTGCCCGCGCCAGACGACCTGGCCCTCGTGCTCTACACCTCGGGCTCGACCGGCCGGCCCAAGGGCGTGGTTGTCAGCCACGAGAATCTCAGGATTTCGACCGCGGCGCGGCTCCAGGTCTACGACCGACCGCCGGGGCGGTTCCTGCTTATGCAGATCGG
>CAXQUZ010000416.1:0-6801 GCA_964226865.1 Myxococcota bacterium
GGCAATAATAGCATCACCAATCTCTTTAGTGGATGCCTCTTTTTTGCCCTTTGAATAGATGTCTTTTGTACGTAATCCATCATCAAGAATTTTCTGTACTGCATTATCCAATTCATCTGCCTCTTTATCAAGATTAAGAGAATATTTAAGTGCCATTGAGAAACTTAAAATAGTAGCTATTGGGTTAGACGGCGCCCTGCTCGGCGTGGAGGCCCTGGCCCTCGGTGACGCCCTGGCTGATGTCGGGGCTCTGCTGCTCGACGGCCGTGAGGATGGCACAGGTGTTGCCGTCGAAGCCCTTGTCGCTGCTGTCGTAGCCGATGTCGTTGACGACCTCGCGGATGAGCTGCGGGTACTCGACGTGGGCCTTGCTGGTGATCTCACCGGCGATGGAGACGAAGCCCGTCTTCACCATGGTCTCGCAGGCCACGCGGGCGTGGGGGTCCTGGGCGAGGTGGACGTCGAGGATGGCGTCCGAGATCTGGTCGCACATCTTGTCGGGATGGCCCTCGGAGACGGACTCAGAGGTAAACAGGTAGTTCTTCACGGCCATGGTCGGGCTGTCTCCAGTGGCCCCTGGGCGGTCCCGGGGCGCAGTGCGCAGGATGCGGTGAGCTGGGGGAGGAGGGCGGCGGTCTCGGCGAGGTCGTGGCGGGGGCACGGACGGGGCGAGACGCGGCGGCAACGAAGCAAAGCACAGGAGGGCGGGGGGTACACCCGCCGACCGAAGACGGGCGCGGATCCGGCCCAGATGGGCCCCCACAACGCGGCCCCCGGGACGGGGAGGAGGGGGGTGGGGCAGGCGCGGTCCGCGCGGCGCACGGGCCCATATCTCGCCATGCGCATGGGGCGAATTGCTCCCCTGCGCTGGCGCTCCGGGAGCCACGCTGCGCCGGGGGGATCGTCGCCCAGGGGGCCCCTGGCGCGGGCGCATGCGCCCACCGGCCGGCGCCCTGCTGGTACGATTCCGGAGCTGCGGCGCCCCGGGCGTGCGCGGCGGTGCCCCGGGCGGCGGCTTGCTGCCGGTGGTGCCTGTCGAGAGCCGGCGAGGTGTGCATGGCCGTGACCCAGATGAGCGAGAGTGTGGCGCTGGCGCGCCGCCATGCCGCGTGGCGCTGGTCGGGTGCGGTGCTGCTGCCGACCGGTCTGCTGCTGCTGGCGGGGGGGCTGCTCCAGTCCCTGGCGGGCGGCTCGGGCTGGAACGTGATGCTGGGCCTCTTCTCGAGCGGCCTCGGCCTCGCCTCCTTCGGGGCCAACCACGACACGGCCATGGCCCACGTGCTCCGGGCCCGGGGCAGCGCAGGCCTCCCGGCCGCATTGCTCAAGGAGCTCGACGACGAGCTGGCCCGCACCCGCGAGGGGGATCCGTCGCTGCGGCCCTCGCCCCGGGTGGCCCTCGCGCTGCCGGTGGTGGCCCTCGCGGTCCAGCTCTGGGTCGCCTCGCGTCTCTTTCTCGGCTGAGGGCCCGTGACACCTCCCACCCCCCGCCTCGCCTTCGTCGGCACCGACCACCAGCTCCACGTCATGGAGCCGGGCGCGGCCCCGCCCCAGCAGGTCACCTGGCCCAAGGCCCTCGACGCCGTGGGCCGCTGGGGGGGCACGAGCGCCGCCGACGGGGCGAGCTGGCCCTGCTGGTCGCCGGACGGGCGCTGGCTGGCCTGCTTCGAGGTGGACGGGCCCGGCGGCGGGGCGGCCGTCGGGGTGGTCGAGGTGGACGGCGTCGAGGAGCGCATCGTCCACCAGTTCGACGGCCGCATGCCCATCCACCTCCAGTGGAGCCCCCGGGGCGACTGTCTGGCCGTGCTCATGCAGCACACCGAGGCCCTCGAGCTCTGGCTCTGCCCCGTCGAGGGCGGCGGTGCCCGGCTGCTGGCCACGGGCAGCCCGCTCTTCTTCTACTGGACGCCCGACGGAGGCCGGCTGCTGCTCCACGTGGGCGACGGCGACGACGGGCCGCCGCGGCTCGAGCTGCGCGACGCCGTGGGCGCGGCGGACGACCAGGTCTTCCGCGTGCCCCCGGGCTCCTTCTGCACCCCCATGGTCGCGGGCCGGGGCCCCACCCAGCGCGTGGTCTACGCGATCCGCCGGGGGCTCCAGACCCAGCTCGTGAGCTGTGATCTCCACGGCGAGGGGCTGCTCGGCCTCGCCCTCGTCGACGGGCTCGCGGCGCTGGTGGTCGACCCGACCGGCACCATGGTCGCCTACTCCAGCGCCCCGGCCGCCGACGGCAGCCCCTACCAGGGGGTGTCGGTGGTCGAGGTGCTCGGCGGCAGCCCGCGCCGGCTGGTCGATGCCCCGGTGCTCGCCTTCTTCTGGACGCCCGACGGCCAGCGCCTCGTGTGGTGCCAGTGGCGGGCGGGACGCAACCGGCTGGCCTGGTTCTCCCGGGGCCTGGGGCCCGACGAACTCCCGGTGAAGCTGGCCGAGTTCTGGCCCACCCGCGACCAGCTCTTCCAGCTCCACTTCTTCGAGCAGTTTGCCAGCAGCCACCCCATGGTCTCGCCCTGCAGCCAGTGGCTGGTCTGGGCCGGCCACGAGGGCGAGGCGGGGGGCCCCCGGGACGAAGACGTCAGCAGCCGCACGCCCCGGGTGCGCCGGGTGCGGGTGGACGGGTCGATGTCGGCGCCCGAGGTGGTGGCGCCGGGGAGTTACGCGGTCTTCCGAGCCTGACGCCGTCCGCGCCCCTGCCGGGTGCCGGCGGCTCCTGTCGGGCCGCGCCCCACCACAGGAGGTCGTCGTGGCGCTGGTATCGAAGATCGGTGCGGCCCTGGCCGGGTCCGCTGAGCGAGTCGTGGATGCCCCTGTGCGGGCCATCCTGGAAGATCTGCTGCGCGAGCGCGGCGTGCCGGGGGCCGCGGATCTCGCCGCCGCCAACGCCGAGCTGCGGGCGGTCTCGGAGGTCCAGCAGGCCCTGGCCACCCGGCTCGACGCGGCCGAGGGCAAGACCGCTGCGCTCGAGGCCGAGCTGGCCCGGCTCCTGTCGACCGTCGACGAGCTCCAGCGCGATCTCGCCGAGTCGCGCGAGCAGCTCGTCCAGGCCCAGGCCGAGGCCGAAGAGGCCCGGGCCCTGGCCGAGAAGGCCGCCGAGAGCGGAGCCGCGGCCCCCGACGACCGCCCCCTGGTGGGCGAGGACGGCGCCGTGATCGTCAAGGGCACGACCCACTACGTCGACCCCAGCCTCGCGGGCGAGCCCTACACGGTCACCTCGCGGGGCGGGCTGTCCATCGGCGGCCGCTTCGTGAAGCGCCACGACAGCCCCGTCGCGGGCTGAAGCACCGGCGCGGGCGGCCTCAGCGGAGGGGCCGCCATGCGCTGGCGGGCATGCTGCCGGTGACCGGCGGTGCCTCGGCCGCCACGATGTAGCCCGCACGGCGGTTGCGCGGCTCGTCGGTCTCGTCGGGGGTGCCGACGGCGAGGCCCTTCTCGCCGAAGCCCTGGTAGTGGATGGCCCCCGAGAAGCCCTTGTCGCGGAACCAGCCGGCGATGGCCCGGGCCCGCGCCTCGCTCAGCTTCTGGTTGGCCGCGGCGTTGCCCACGGTGTCGGTGTAGCCGGCCACGTAGAGGTTGACGGGGGCCACCTTCCCGTAGCGCTCGACCACCGCCTCCATGCGGGTCCAGGCCTCGTCCAGCTTCGGCACCTCGGCCGGGTCGATGGTGGCCTGGTTGGTGGCGAAGACCACGTCCTCGTGGGGCACCTCGTAGTACCAGGGGAAGAGGTCGACGGCGCCCCAGAAGCCGAAGCTGTCGACGACCTTGACGTGGACGCGGACCACCTCGCTGTTGTCGGCGAGCGGCATCCAGCTCGCGGCCACGGGGGGGCCCGGGGGGCCGCTGTTCTCGGTGCGGCCGCCGCCGACGGGGCCGTCCTCGCCGAAGAGCTCGACCTCGACCGCCGCGATGGGCCGGTCGGCGTGGACCCGCATGGTGCCGGCCGCCAGATCGACGTGGCCGCGGGGCACCTCGACCACGAGGGGCGAGAGGTGCTCGACCTCGAAGCGGAGCGGCATGGCCCCGCTGCTGCCGTCGCCCAGGGTGATCTCGAGCTGGCCCTGGCAGGTGTGGCGGCCGCGGCCCGTGGCCAGGGGCAGGGTGACCGTGTCGCCGGAGCCCATGCTGCCGCTGCGGTCGACCTTCGCCGCGCCGCAGGCCACGGTCACGGCGTAGTCGAGGGACTCGGTGGCCTTGAGCTTGAGCGCGGGCGTCGGGCCGCCCTCCTGGCCGTGGCGCACCACCTCCATCGAGATGGCGTCCTGGGCCTGGGCCGGCGGTGCGGCGAGGAGCAGGGCGGCGCCGAGGATCGGCGCGAGGACGGCCCGGGGGGCCACGGGGAGCGAGCTGGACACGTGCACCTCACCAACCAGCAGGGGGGAGTGGGTTAGCCCGCCACGTCACACCCGGCCGGCGCAGCGGAACGGGGCGGGCCCTCGGGGGCCCCCCGGCGACCCCCGCGCTGGCCTCCGCTTCCACGGATCCACGGAGACTCCGACATGAACGACATTCTCGCCCGACTCGGCCTGTCCGAGGTGAACTCCGGTGCCTGGGCTGGCGCCGCCCTCGAGACCTCTGGCGGCCTCGTGGCCTCCCACAACCCCACCACCGGTGAGGTCCTGGCCTCGGTGAAGATGGCGACCAAGGCCGAGTACGAGCAGGTCGTCCAGGCCGCCGCCGACGTGTTCCCCCGCTGGCGCATGCTGCCGGCCCCCAAGCGCGGCGAGATCGTGCGCCAGATCGGCGAGGCCCTTCGGGCCCACAAGGACGATCTGGGCGCCCTGGTCTCTCTCGAGGTCGGCAAGATCCACAGCGAGGGCCTCGGCGAGGTCCAGGAGAGCATCGACATGGCCGACCTCGCCGTCGGCATGTCCCGCCAGCTCTTCGGCCTGACCATGCACTCCGAGCGCTCCCGCCACCGCATGTACGAGCAGTGGCACCCCCTGGGCGTGGTCGGGGTCATCACGGCCTTCAACTTCCCCAACGCCGTCTGGGCTTGGAACGCGCTGGTCGCCCTGGTCTGTGGCGACACCGTCATCTGGAAGCCCTCGGTCAAGGCCAGCCTCACGGCCATCGCCACCCACAAGGTCTGTGCCGAGGTGCTGCGCAAGCACGGCTTCGAGGGCGTCCTCGGTCTCGTCATCGGTGAGGACGCCGAGGTGGGCGAGGCCCTCATCCACGACAGCCGCGTGCCGCTCATCAGCGCCACCGGCTCGACCCGCATGGGCCGCCACGTCAACCAGGTGGTCGCCGGCCGCCTGGGCCGCTGCCTGCTCGAGCTCGGCGGCAACAACGCCATCATCGTCGAGCCCAGCGCCGACCTCGACCTAGCCCTGCGCGGCATCCTCTTCGGCGCCGTGGGCACCGCCGGCCAGCGCTGCACCACCACCCGCCGGCTCTTCCTCCACAGCTCGATCGCCGAGGGCCTCACCGAGAAGCTCGTGGCCGCCTACAAGCAGGTGCGCGTGGGCGACCCGCTCGACGCCGGCACCCTCATGGGCCCGCTGATCGACGAGGACGCCGTGGCCCAGTTCGAGGCCGCCGTCGCCGAGGCCCAGGCCCAGGGCGGCGAGCTGCTCGTGGGCGGCAAGCGCATCGACCGCGCCGGCTCCTTCGTCGAGCCCACGATCATCAAGGCCACCCCCGACATGGCCATCGTGCAGCACGAGACCTTCGCGCCCATCCTCTACGTGTTCAGCTACGACGACCTCTCCGAGGCCATCGCCCACCAGAACAACGTGCCCCAGGGCCTCTCCAGCGCCATCTTCACGGACGGCTTCCGCTCGGTCGAGCGCTTCCTCTCCCACGAGGGCAGCGACTGCGGCATCGCCAACGTCAACATCGGCACCAGCGGTGCCGAGATCGGTGGCGCCTTCGGTGGAGAGAAGGAGACCGGCGGTGGCCGGGAGGCCGGCAGCGACTCGTGGAAGACCTACATGCGCCGCCAGACCTGCACCCTCAACTTCAGCCCTGAGCTGCCGCTGGCCCAGGGCGTGAAGTTCGACCTCTGATGCCCGCCCGCCCCGACCGCCGGCGCCGCGGCGAGACCCTCGTCGACCACCTGCTGGTCTTCACCCTCGTGGTGATCGGCGGGATCGTGGCCGCCTACGCCTTCATGCCCGACGTGCAGCGCGCGGTGGGCACCCTGGCGGACGGGGTGGCGGCGCGCTTCGGGGTCCGTCCCGACTAGGCGGCCGGGGCCCGCCCGTGCGCGGCACGGTCCCCGACGACAGCGCCCCCCGGCAGCGACCAGGCTGCCGGGGGGCGTTCGTGTGTGCGGGGGCCCCGCTGGGAGGCCCTGCGCTCACTCGGGAATGGTGTACTCGTCGAGGTACTGGGTCACGTCTCCCGTGCCCGGCAGGGCGAACTCCTCGGGGGCGGCCTCGCCCTTCCGGAGCTCCTCCATCTGCTTCATGCGCGCGGCGTGCAGCACCTTGGCCTCTTCGAAGATGGCCCGGCCCTCGTCCTCGCGCCCGAGCTTCTGCAGGATGTTGGCCTGGAGCAGCATGATGTCGGGATCCTTGGGGTGGGCCTTGTAGGCCATCTCCAGAGCCTTCTCGGCGCCGGGGTAGTCACCGGCGTTGAAGACGGCCTGGGCCCAGCCGAGGCGGGCCTTCGGGTTCCGCGGGTTGAGGGTCAGCATGTACTTGAACTCGGAGGCCGCCTCTTCCCAGCGCTGCATGCGCATGAGGGTGAGGGCGATGAGCTCTCGGGTGCGCAGATCCTCGGGGAACCAGTCGCTCTCCTTCTGGAGGTGGGCGAGGGAGGTCTCGAGGTCGCCCTGGGTCGAGGCGATAGATCGGAAGAGCGTCG
>CAXQUZ010000417.1:0-12046 GCA_964226865.1 Myxococcota bacterium
CTGGTGAGCGGCGCCGATCTGCTCGCCTACCAGGCCGAGGTGGCCGACGGTCGCCGGCCGCCTCCGCTGGCCATCCTGCTCGACAGCAACATGCCCCAGCTCAACGGCTTCGCGGCCTACCGCCAGCTCCGCGCGGCCGCCGGCGGGCCGCTCGCGGTGCCGGTGTGGTTCCTCACGGGCTCGGACGACCCCCGCGATCTCGACCAGGCCCGGGCCCTCGGCGCCCGGGGCCTCATCACCAAGCCCGACAGCGTGCGCGACCTCGCCCAGATCTTCACCGAGCTCTGGACGAGCCTCCAGGCGGCCTGAGCCGGGGCGCCCAGGGCGCCGGTGTCAGGCCCCGCCGGGCACCGCCGGCTTGACCTTGAAGACGACCTCCTTGCGGATGACCACCGAGCCGGCCTTGGCGCCGCGGGGCTTGCTCACGTTGCGGGCCCGGGTGGCGGTGACGGCGACCGTGCCGCCGCTGCGCTGCTTGGAGTGCCAGGCGGCGATGGCGGCCGCCTGCTCGACGATGTCGCGCGCGGGCTCGACGCCGTCCCGCACGAAGAGCACGACGTGGCTGCCCGGCATGCCGCGGACGTGGAACCACCAGTCCTGGTTGCGGGCCACCTTGATCGAGAGCTTGTCGTTGTCGCGGTCGGTCTTCCCGGCCCAGACATGCCAGCCCCCCGGCAGCTCGTACTCGGTGACCTTGGGCGGGTAGCCGATGCTGGAGGGGTGGAAGGGGGCGGCGCTGCGGGCCATGGGGACTCCGGGGCGGGGGGCCAGGCCCCTATCGGGCAGCGGCAGCCGGCGCCGGCACTGCGTGGAGCTGGCCCTCGGGCCCGGACCAGACGGGCGCCCCGCCGAGCTGGGCCTCGAGCTTCTCGCGCACCCCCGGCGCGAGGTCCTCTGGCAGGAGCCCCGAGAGCAGCAGCACCCCGCCGATGCCCGCCTCGCCGAGGCGCTGGGCCACCACCAAGCCCCCCCGCCGGCTGCGGGGCAGCAGCCCCTGGATGAGCGCGGCCTGGGCACCGTTCGGGTCGACCAGCATCGGGTGCACCCGGGGGTCGTCGTCGGGCAGCGCCCAGAAGCGCTGGGGGGTGGGGCGGCCGTGGTGGAGCTGGAGCAGGGTGTTCACGCCACGGTTGACCGGCAGCACGAGCAGGGCCGTGCCCGGGGCCAGCCCGTCGATGGCCGCCACCAGCCCTGCGGGGGGCGCGACCACGGTGGCGGGCAGGGGCACCGGCACCGGGCTCGCCCGCACCTCGACCAGCCAGCCCAGGCTCGCGAGGACGAGGCCCAGCCGCCGCAGCACCGGCCCGAGACCCGAGAGCCCGACCGCCGCCCCCACCCCGAGGGCCCCCGCGCCGAGGGCCCCGAAGAGCCCGTAGTTGTTGAAGGCCGCCAGCCCCGGCAGCCGCCCGAGCAGGGCGGCGGGCGCCAGGTAGAAGAGCCGCCCGCCGACCTGGAGCGGGAGGGACTGGGCCGAGCCCCAGCCGAAGGAGAGCAGCCACAGCAGCGCCGCCGCCCCGAGCCAGGGCCCGGCCCGCCGGGGCCGCCGCAGCAGGGCCACGAGCCCCACCACCCAGGGCACCACCCCCGGCCAGGTCCAGGCGCCCGGCGAGTAGGTCTGGAGCACGAGGTGCTCGGAGAGGGGGCCGCGCAGGCTGTCGCGGCCGGCCACCACCGGCGGCAGCGCCCACATGCTGCCCAGGGGCACCTGCTGGTGGAGCTCGCGGGTCGCCACCCAGGCGTCGGCCTGGCGCCGGCGGGCCACCAGCTCCCAGGTGGTCTCTTCGAGAATGGCCCCGACCTGGGCGCTCTCGTGGGTGACGGTCTCGCGCAGGCGGCTGGACTGCTGGCCCTCGATGTGGAGCAGGACGGCGCCCATGGCCCCCGCCGCCAGCCCCGCCAGCAGGGCCCCCGGCACCAGCACCCGCAGGAAGGCCGGGGCCCGCAGCACCGCAACCACGGAGGGCAGGCCGAGCACCAGCGCCGCCGCCACCACGTGGTTCGGCCCCGCCAGCACCACGGCCACCGCCGCCAGCCCGAGCACCAGCCCCGCCCGCCAGGAGGGGCGCCGGCGGCCCCGGAGCCAGGCCCAGACCAGCAGGGCCGTCCAGCCCAGGCCGAGGGAGTCCATGCGGCCGTCGGCGGCGTAGCCGAGCAGGGCCGGGTGGAGCATGGCCACGAGGCCCGCGAAGGCCGCGGCCCAGGGCCCCGCCCCGACCGCCCGGGCCACCGCCGCCACCGCCAGCCCCGCCAGGGCCAGGGCGCCGAGGATGACCGCGTTGGTGGCCGCCACCACACCCACGAGGGGCTGGAGCAGGGCCGTCGCGAGGCGCAGGATGGGGTCGTTGGGCATCAGCCAGAGGCGCCCCGCCAGCAGCACCCCCTCCTGGCCCAGCCAGTCGGCCTCGCCAGCCAGGGCCCGCCCGAGCAGCCACTGCACCCAGAGGTGGCTGGTGTGCTCGCTGAGGGGGTGGCCCAGCAGCCGGGTCGTGGGCGCCCCGAGCACCCCCGCGCCGAGGCCCAGGGCCACCGGGACCAGCAGCCAGGCCGGGGCCCAGGGCGGCAGCGGCGGGGGGCGAGGCGACACGGGCGACCCCGGGGGGACAGGCGGAGGGGACGCGGCGATCGGCGCCGGCGCAGATCACGACAGGGGCCGCCCAGGGCCGGAGCCCCTTCAGGCGCCGGGCGGCCGGGCCGTTCCCAGAGGGGGGAACTCTACCCCGACCCGCCCGGAGCGCCCCATGTCCGCCCGACCAGCCGCCCCCGCCCCCGCCCCCGCCCGCGTGCTGCCGTGGACGGGCGGGCGCGAGGTGCTGGCGGGGGCGCTCTGCCTCCACCTCGCGGTCGCCACCCTCGGCCTCGTGCTCCCGCAGCCCCTGCTGGCCGGGCTCGGCGCCGGGCTGGCCCTCCTGAGCGCCGGCGTGCTGGTGGCCCACCGACGCCGGCCCCGGCTGCCCGCGAGCACCGTCGCGATCGTCGGCGTGGTCGCCCACGGCCTCATCGGGCCCCTCGTGCTCGGCGCGACCACGGGGCTCCAGACCTTCCTGCTGGTGCTGCCGGCCCTGGCCCTGGTCGACCGCTCCCTGCCCTGGTCCACCCGGCTGGGCCGCGCGGGGGCCAGCATCGTCGGCTATGGCCTCTTTGTCGCCATTCTCGACGGCGCCAGCCCCATCGCCCCCCTCGGGGCCGCCGCCCGCAGCCTCGTCACCGAGCTGGTGCGGGTGGGCGCCCTGGCCGTGGTCGGCGCCCTGACCTGGGCCGCCGTCCAGGCCCAGGAGCGCGCCGCGGCCGCCGACCGCACCGCGGCCGACACCGACCCCCTCACCGGGCTGCTCCGCCGCCAGCCGGCCTTCGCCGCGGCCCGACAGCTGCGGGCCCGGGCCCGGGCCGAAGACCGCACGGTGGTGCTGCTGGTGGTCGAGATCGACGAGATGAGCGCCGCGGTGGAGCGGGCCGGCGAGCCCGGTGCCGACGCCCTCGTGCGCACCACCGCCCTGCGGCTGGCGAGCAGCCTGCGCCGGGGCGACCTCATCGGCCGCCTGGGCCGGGCCGAGTTCCTGATGGTCATCGCGGGCGTCGCCCAGGACCAGGTCTGGGACGTGCTCGACCGGGTCCACCGGGTCACCGAGACCGACGTGGCCCTGCCGCCCCGTGCCGGCGCCCCGACGTCGGCGGCCGACCCCCTCGTGAGCGGGCGGGTCAGCCTCGGCCTCGCCACCTGGGACGACGACGAGCTGCTCGAGGAGTGCCTCAGCCGCGCCGACGCCGCCCTCTACCAGAACGGTCTCAGGACGGGTGTTCTCGGCGCCACCGCCTGAGCGCGCCGGCGCCCGACCCGGGCCGACTCAGCGGGCCTCGGCCGCCCCGGGGGCCGCGCCCAGCAGCCGCGCACAGAGCGCCGCGATGGCCCCCATGCCGTCGAGCCCGTGGGCGGCCTCGACGTCGCCGTTGAAGTTGGTCGTGCCGTTGACATCGTAGGTCCAGCGCTGGCCCGCCGCGTCCTCGACGAACTCGATGCCCGCCACCCGCAGCCCGTTGGCCGCCATGAAGCGCAGGTAGCTCTGGATCAGCGGGTCGTCCTCGGTGATGTCGTCCCGCAGGGCAAAGCGGGGCGCGCCGGCCGCCGTGGAGGCGTCGGCGCTGCTGCCCACGGGGCACATGGCGTCGCCGATGGCGCAGGCGTCCGCCGGGCAGAGCTCGAAGCCGCCCTCGGTGCTGCTGCGGATGGCGTAGAGGAAGCGCCCGTCGACCAGCTCGGCCCGGGTGATGAAGGGCGCCGCCGGGCGGATGTACTGCTGGAGCAGCAGCACCCCGTCGGGCGAGGCGGGGATCTCGCCGGCCTCCCAGGCCCGGTCGAAGGCGGCGTGGCTGTCGAAGAGCTGGACGCCCAGGCCCTTGCCGCCCTGGTTGTGCTTGGTGATGAAGGGGGCCGCGAGCTGGCGGGCGACGGGGCGCGGATCCTGGTCGCCCACGACGGCCAGGGTGCGGGGGGTGCGGATGCCCGCGGCCTCGAGGGCCGCGTGCTGCTGGACCTTCGAGAGCTCGAGCGCAAAGGCGCGGGCGCCGTTGACGACGGGCACCCCCTGGGCCTCGAGCAGCCCGAGCAGCTCCCGGGCGAAGACCACGCCGCCCTGGTGGCCGCGGGTGTGGGACGAGGGGCTCATGCGGTTGAGCACCACGCCGTCGAGCACCCGGCCCTGCAGATCGATGGATCCGCCGGCCGTGAAGTGCTCCTCGACCGCCAGGCCCCGGGCGGCGAGGGCCCGGCGCACCGGGGGCATCCAGTCTTCGTTCTCGTAGAGCACGTGCACGGTCATGGCATCTCCTGGCGGCGCCCGCAGCGCCCGCGGATCCATCTCCTACCCTGCTGGTAGGAGATTGCCCCCCCCGGTCGCGCACTACACTGGCCCGACCGCCCGGAGCCCCCATGCGCCCCCTCTCGCGAGCATTCGCTGGAATACTCATCACTGCAGCACTCTCGATGCCTTCCACCGCCGACGCCTGGACGGCCGACGAGCCCTGGCGCACCATCGAGACCGCGCACTACCGCATCCACTACCCGGCATCCGCAGAGGCCTGGGCCCTGGATCTTGCGGGGCGCGCCGACGCCATGCGCGAGCGGGTCGCCGCGGTCGTGGGCTGGCAGCCCGATCGCCCCACCGAGATGGTGGTGATGGACCCCTGGGGCCGGGCCAACGGCTTCGCCATCCCCTTCGCCCGCCAGCCGCTGATGGGGGTCTTCACCACGGCCCCCGGCGCCGAGTCGGGCATCGGCAACTACCGCCTCTGGGCCGAGGATCTCGTCGTCCACGAAGACGCCCACCTGCTCCACCTGGGCCGCCCCTCGCGCAACCCGCTGGAGAAGGTGGTCTACGAGGGGCTGCTGGGCATCCCGGCCATCGCCGTGAAGTCGCCCGGCTGGGTCATCGAGGGCTACGCCACCCTGGTCGAGGGCATCCTCACGGGGGCGGGCCGGCCCAACTCCGACGGCCGGGCGACCTTCCTCCGCACCCTGGCCCGGGACGGCCAGCTGCCCACCTACGACGAGCTGGACGGCTCGGCGCGCTGGCGGGGCCGGGGCATGCGCTACCTCGTGGGCTCGGCCTACCTCGAGTGGCTGGCCGCCGCGCACGGCGACGAGGCCCTGCCCCAGCTCTGGGCCCGCATGACCGCCCGGGAGCGCCGCGACTTCGACGAGGCCTTCACCGGGGTCTTCGGCGCCGCCCCTGCCGTGCTCTACGGCCGCTTCGTCGCCGAGCTCACGGCCGGGGCCCTCGCCGCCGAGCGCAGCGAGGGCACGACCCTCTGGCGCGACCTCTCGGGCGAGGTGGGCGCGCCGGCGGTCTCGCCCAGCGGCGAGAAGGTCGCGCTGGTGGTGAGCCCCGAGGAGGGCCCCCGCCAGCTCCAGGTGCTCGCGGTGGCCGTCGACGAGGCGGCCCAGGAAGAGGCCGCCGAGGCCAGAGCCGAGCTGCTCGCCGACGACCCGGAGGACGTGCCCGCCGTCGACCGCGGCCCGCCGCCCCACGAAGAGCTCGCCGTCCGCAAGCACGGCGGCCGCAGCCCGGTCGACCCCCGCTGGATCGACGAAGACACCCTGCTCTTCTCGTCGTGGCGCCCCGACGCCCGGGGCAACGGGGTGCCCGACCTGTTCACCTGGGACACCGAGACCGGCCGCGAGCGGCGCCTCACCCGGGGGGCGAACCTGCGCCAGGCCGAGCCCTGCGGCGACTTCGCCGTGGCCGTGCACCGCGCCCACGGCCTCTCGGGCCTCGTGCGGGTCGACCTCGCGACCGGCGCCGTCTCGCCCCTGACCACACCCGACCCCACCGTGGTCGACGGCGGCCCCCGGCTCTCGGCCGACTGCCAGACCCTCGCCTTCCTGCGCAACGACGGCGCGTGGCGGGTGGTGGTCGCCCAGGTCGACGACGTCGCGGGCACGGCCACCACCCTGCCCCTGCCCGAGGGCGGCCAGCCCCTGTCCCTCGATCTGCGCCCCGACGGCAGCGGCGTCGTCGTCGGCGTCGGCGTCGGCGGCTGGTTCGACCTCTGGGAGCAGCCCCTCGGCGCGGACCGTGCCGCCGACGGCCCCTGGCTGCGCCACACGGCCGGCCCCGGCGGCGTCTTCTCCCCCGAGGCCAGCCCCGACGGCAGCGTCTTCTACCTGGCCCACGACGCCCGGGGCTTCGACCTCCACCGGGTGGCCGCCGACGCCCCGGCGCCCGTGCTCCGGGCGGTCACCGACGACCGCTACACCCGGGGGGTCGTGCGGCCGCCGCCGGTGGTCGACGCGCCACCCCTCGCCGCGACCCCGGGCTTCACCCCCCGCCCCGCGCCCTACGGCCTGGGCCGCCAGCGGCTGCGCCTCACCACCTCGGGCGAGCTCGCCGGCGGCGGCACCCTGGTCGACCGCTGGAGCGTCGGCCTCACGATGGGCGATCTCGTGGGCCGCTCCGAGCTCATCGCGCTGGCGGGCATCGCGGGCAGCGACGCCGGGCTGGGCTTCGCGGGCGCCCGGGCCGCCTGGACGCTGCGGCGCTGGCGGATCCACCCGGTGGCCGAGGCCTGGGTGCTGCCCACGACGGCGACCGGGGGCATCCCCGCCGGCAGTGCCCCGGGGGCCCTCGCGCCCGGCGGCGGCCTGAGCCTGCGCCACCACCGGGTCTTCGGCACGGGCGCCCTGTCGGTGGCCGCCGGCGGCTGGGGCGGCGGCGCCGGCGAGGGCGGGGGCACGACCGCCGCCGGGGTGGGCTGGCTCGACTGGCAGCAGCAGCTCTGGATGGGCCCCGTCGCGCTGTTCTCCGAGCTCGGGGGCGAGGGCCGGCTCGCGGCGGAGGCCACGGCAGGCCGGGCCAGCGGTCGCCTCGCGCTGGGCCAGCGTGACTGGCAGCTCGGGGGCCGCTGGGACCGGGCCCGGGCCGCCGCGGGCACAGTGGCGGTCGGCCGCCTCGCGCCCAGCATCCAGCCGCGCATGGTGACCGCCGGCGGGGTCTGGTGGCCCGAGGTGGGCCTCGTGGGCACGACCACCGGCGCCACCCGGGCCCGGGCCGAGGCGCGCTTCGCCGCCCAGGCGCTGGGGCTCTGGGTCGAGCGGGCCCAGCTCGACCAGCCCGACTGCGCCGGCGCCTGTGTGGACTGGCTGCCGGTGGCCGACCGGGCCTGGACCCTCGCGGGCCTCGACCTCGACGCGACCGTCGCCGCCCAGCCCATCGCCCGGGTCGCCACGGTGAACCTGAAGGCCGGCGCCGCCTGCATGGTCGCGGCCCCGGGCACCGAGCTGGACTGGCGGGGCTGCAGCGACAGCGCCGCCTGGACGGGCTGGCTCGGGGTGCGGGTGGTGCCCGGGGCCCCGCCCGCCTACCCCTGAGGGGGCGGGCCGGGCGGGAGCCGGGGCGGCATCAGCCGACGATCTCGGGCTCGATGGGGTTCTCGGGGCTGCCGGCGGCCGGTCCGCCACCGATGCCGGCCGCGGCCTTGGCCATCAGCGCCTGGAGCCGGTCGGCGAAGCCCTGGGGGTCGTCCAGCCGGCCCTCGGCGATGGCCGCGTGGTCGAGCAGCAGCCGGGCGAAGGGCTCGAGGCCGGTCTGGCCCTCGTTGTTGAGGCGGGCGAGGGTCTTGACCATGGGGTGCTCGGGGTTGACCTCCAGCACCCGCTTGCTCTCGAAGACGGTCTGGTTGGCGGCCTTCAGGATGCGCTCCATGTTCGAGCCCATGCCCCCCTCGGCGTCGACCAGCACGCTCGGCGACGAGGTCAGGCGCGAGCTCACCCGCACCTCGGCCACGTCCCCGTCGAGCAGCCCCTTCATCCAGTCGATCAGCGGCTTGGCCTGCTCCTTGGCGGCCTTGGCCACCGGATCGGCGTCCTCGTCCTCGTCCTCGGGAAGCTCGCCCGAGATGGCGCTCTTGAGCGGGGTGCCGTCGAACTCGCGGAGGCTCATCACCACCCACTCGTCCACCGGGTCGCTCATCAGCAGCACCTCGATGTCGCGCTTCTTGAAGCCCTCAAGCACGGGGGCGCTGCCGATGCGCTCCTTGTCGACGCTGGTGTAGTACCAGATGGCGTCCTTGCCGGGACCGTCCTCGGGCAGGTCGTTCTTGACGTCGGCCAGCGAGCGCAGGGCCCCGTCCGAGGTCGTCGAGGGGTAGCGCAGCAGCTTCGTCAGCGTGGCCTTCTGGCCGTCGCTGTCTTCGTGCACGCCCTCCTTGAGGATGTGGCCGAACTCGCCCCAGAACTGGTTGTAGTCCTCGCCCGACTCGCGCGAGAGGCTCTCGAGCTTGCGCAGCACCTTCTTGGTGATCTGCTTGCGGATGGTGCGCACCGCGCCGGTCTGCTGGAGGATCTCGCGGCTCATGTTGAGGTCGACGTCGGGGGAGTCGACCACGCCGCTCACCCACCGCATGTAGCGGGGCACGAGATCGCCGGCGTGCTCGATGATCTTGACGCGCTTCTGGAAGAGCTGGAGGCCGACCTTGAAGTCGAGGCGGTCGAGCTCGAAGGGCCGCTTGCGGGGCACGAAGATGACGGCGGAGAACTGGACGTTGCCCTCGACCTTGAAGTGGACCCAGGTCAGGGGATCCTGCCAGTCGCCGGAGATGTGCTTGTAGAACTGGATGTAGTCGTCGTCTTCGAGCTCGCTGGGGTTCTTCATCCACAGCGCCGTGTCCTGGTTGGCGCGCTCCTCGCCCACCGAGACCGGCCACGAGACGTACTCGCTGTGCTTGCGGACGATCTCGCGCAGCTTGTCCTCTTCGAGGAACTCGGCGGCGTCTTCGCGGAGGTGGAGGGTGACCGCCGTGCCGCGGGTGGCGCGCTTGCCGGGCTCGAGGCGGTAGTCCTCGCCGCCGTCGCTCTCCCAGAGGATGGGCTCGCTGCCGGGCAGGGCGCTGAGGCTCTCGACGGTCACCTTGTCGGCCACCATGAAGGCCGAGTAGAAGCCGACGCCGAACTGGCCGATGAGGCCGTCGACGTCTTCGCCCTTCTGCTGCTCCTTGAGCACCTTGGCGAAGGCGGCCGTGCCGGACTTGGCGATGGTGCCCAGGTGCTCGATGGCCTGGTCGCGGGTCAGGCCGATGCCGTCGTCTTCGATGGTGAGCGTGCGGGCCTCGGCGTCGACGCGCACCCGCACCCCGGCCTCGCCCTCGACCTCGCGCAGGTCGTCGCGCTTGAGGCCCTCGAAGCGGCCCCGGTCGAGGGCGTCGCTCGCGTTGCTCACCAGCTCGCGCAGGAAGATCTCGCGGTCGCTGTAGAGGGAGTGGGTGACGAGGTGGAGGATCTGGCGGACATCGGCTTCAAAGCGGTGCTGCTCGGCCATTTCGGGACTCCTTGCGGTTGCGGCGGGGGGCGTCCGGGGCCCGAGGGGACCAGCCTGGCGACGCCGCCCGGAGAGGGGCACGGCGCTCGATAGGAACCGTGGCGAGGCCGTCAAGGGGGACAGGGAGACTTCGCCCCGAGATCCGGCGGAGATCTCCGGGCGCGCCCGCGGAGCGCCGGCGGGGACGGCCGGGACGGCAGCACGCGAGACCGATCCTGACTGGCCAGACGGTCAAAACCCTTCAGGCGCCATGGTGCGAAACCGTTTTCGCAGTACAGGGGTCACTGGTGGGAACCGCTGTTCGCACCGCGCCCCCTGTCCCGTCCCCAAGCCCGGGAGCTCCCATGTCCGATCCCCGCCCCCGCGTGCCCTCCTGGCTGCGCAAGGCGATGGCCGCTGGCCGTCCCCTCCACGTCCACAAGCAGGATCCGCGCGCCCACAACGCGCGCAACCTCTCGGCCGTGGGGGCCCTCCTCGCGGGGGGCATCGGGATCGTGCTCGCTGGCGGGGTGCCGGGCATGCCGCCGGCGCTCTACCTGCCCCTGGCCAGCGCCCTGCTGGGCTGCCTCTACATGGGACTCTTCGTGCTGGTGGTCCACGAGGCCAGCCACGACATGTTCCTGCTGACCAGCGATCGCTCCCGGCTGCGCCCCGTGAACCGGCTCGCGGGCCGCATCGTCGGCGCCGTCTTCTTCACCGACTACGTGCGCCACTGGGAGGTCGGCCACGCCCTCCACCACACCCGCTGCCTGATGCCCGAAGACCCCCAGGATGGCCGCCAGGACGGTCTTCAGACGCTGCGTCGCTCGGTGGCCCTGCTGCTGCTGGTGCCCTTCAGCTTCGTCGCCTTCAACCCCTCGCGGCGCTACCCCGGCCACCTCCGCCGCAGCCTGCTGGGGCTGGCCATCTGGGCGCCGGCCCTCGCCGCGGCCGGGCTGATCGGCGGCTGGATGGCCCCGGTCGCCATGCTGGCGGGGCTCCACGTGCTCTCGCTGCTCAACCTGCTCAAGAAGGTGCGCGAGCACGGCGGCATGGAGGTCATGCCCCACCCCGGCCTCCGCAGCCGCACCTGGTTCCACCCCCTCTCGGCGCTCATCGCCCCCTTCCACCTCAACTTCCACTTCGAGCACCACGCCCACCAGAAGGTGCCCTGGTACCTGCTTCCGACCTACCACCAGCGCTGCCGCGAGCTGATGCCCGCCGAGGTCCAGCGCTTCTACTTCGTGGACGCGAAGCCGGTCCAGCTGCGCCACCCGCCCGTGCCCGACGGCGCGACGGTGACCGGCGGCTGAGCCGCGCCCCGCGCCCCGGGCACCGCGCCCCGGGCACCGCGCCCCGGGCGAGGCCGTCCCGTGCCGCCCCCTGGACCGCCGGGGGGCGGCTTCAGGGCGCCGGGGGGCTGCTGAACTCGGCCACGAGCTGCTTCGAGGTGGCCACGAGGGCGCCCGAGGGGGCGAAGAGCCGGCCGTGCACGTCGGCGTAGCCCGCATCGGCGGCCGTGGCGGCCCCCTCGAAGTACCAGAAGCCCGCGGGCGCGGCACCGGCGGGATCTCCCACGATGTCGACCATCCAGGTGACCGTGCTGGCGTGGGCGGGGCGGTCGAGCAGGGGCAGCACCGGGGCGGGCCAGGCGTCGATGAGGGCGACCACCAGGGCGGCGTCGGCCAGGGCGCCGTCCGTGCTGCTGCGGGGCCGCAGGTAGCCGGCGATCTCGGGCTGGGCGGCCCCCGAGAAGGGGAAGGCCGTGTTGGTCCAGCGGTAGTCGAAGTGCTGGCTGAAGGCGGGGGTGATGCCCGGGATGTGGGGCAGGGCGGGCAGCCCGTCGACCGGGGGCAGGGCCGGGGGCGGCGGCGTGGGCCAGTGGAGGGCCGTGCGGCGGGGCGCCCCGAAGGCAGCAACGAAGATGGCGACGGGACGGTCATCTTGGAAGATGCGCGCCTCGGCCTGGGTCAGGGCCCGACCGGCCCGCAGCACCCGCGCCTCGACCCGGACGGTGCCCGGGGCGGCGGGCCCGATGAAGTCGACCAGCAGCGAGCGCAGGGTGCGCGCGGGCGCGACCAGGGCCCCCATCGCGCGCAGGGCCTGGCCGGCCAGCAGCCCCCCGAAGGCGGCCCGGCCCTGGCCCCAGTCCTCGGTGATGCGGGCGGTCCACACGCCGTCGCCGGCGGGGGTGAGCGAGAGCAGGTCGGTGAGGGTGGGCATGGACGGCTCCGGGGGTGGAGATCGGAAGAGCGTCGGGG
>CAXQUZ010000418.1:0-29093 GCA_964226865.1 Myxococcota bacterium
GTCGGGCCTCGGGGCATCCGTGCCCGGGCCACCTGCGCGGGCCGATCGCCGCCCGTGCCGGCGGAGCTCCCCCGGTGCCCCGAAGAGACGGACGTGTGCCGATCTGGTGGAGCTGGTGGGCATTCACACGATCGTCAACGCCTCGGAGCACGCGACGGATAGTGACGGCGGGTCTCCAGGAGGGGCGCCATGACCCGCGACAGGCTCGAAGTTCTCATCAACGAGGACCGTCTCCAGGCACGGATCGACGAGCTCGGCGCACAGATTCGGGCCGACTACGGGGACCGCCCCGTGACCTGCATCGGTGTGCTGAAGGGCAGCTTCATGTTCATGGCCGACCTCGTCCGGGCCATCGACGGCGACGTGCGCTGCGAGTTCCTCGGGGTCTCCAGCTACCTCGGCGGCACCCGCTCCTCGGGCGTGGTGCGCATCACCGAGGACCTCCACACCTCCATCGAGGGCCGCGACTGCATCATCGTCGAGGACATCGTCGACACGGGACTCACCCTCGAGTACCTCGTGCGCATGCTCAACGTGCGGAACCCCCGCAGCCTCAAGACCTGCGTGCTGCTGAACAAGCCCAGCCACCGCGAGGTCGAGATCGACCCCGACTACACGGGCTTCACCATCCCCGACGCCTTCGTCGTCGGCTACGGCCTCGACCTGGGCGAGCGCTTCCGCAACCTGCCCCACATCGCGGTCTACAACCCCTGAGCCGCGCCACGGCCCCCAGGGGCCCCAGGCCCCCAGACGCACCGAGGCCCCTCTCCCGACGACGGAGAGGGGCCTCGGCGGTCTTGGGCCCCGGGGGGCCGCTTAGGCGCTGGTGCGGGACGAGCGGCGCCGGCGGCGGCCGCCCTTCTTCTTCTTCGGCTTGCCCACGTCAGCGATGACCTCGAGGATCTGGGCACCGAAGTGGCGCACCTGCCACTCGCGCACGCCGGGCACCGCACGGAGTGCCTCGTCGTCGGCCGGGGCGAGGCGGGCGATCTCCTTGAGCAGGCCGTTGCTGGCCACGACCACCGGGGCCAGCTTCTCGCGCTTGACCACGGCGTTGCGCCAGTCCTTGAGGGGGCCGAGGTAGCGGTCGACGCTGGCGCCGCCGCTCTTGGGCCGGCGGCTGTTGGTCTTCTTCGGACGCGGCGGGATGGGCCGGTCGTCGGCGAGACCGCACTGGACCGCAGCGAGCAGCCCCTCACCGTGGCGACGGGTCATCGACGAGGTCGGGCGCATGACCTTGTGCAGGGCGGCCTCGTCCTCGGGCCGGGCGTTGGCCAGGTCGATGAGCACGTCTTCGGGCAGCACCTTGAAGGCGGGCCGGTCGCGCTTGCGGGCGATGTTGTCCCGGTACTCCCAGACCGCGCGGAGCACCTTGAGGCCCTCCTCGCCCTGGACCGCCTTGGCCCGCTTCATCATCAGGAAGGCGGTCTCGGGATCCCGCGAGCGGCCCCAGGTCCGGTCCTCGAGGATGCGGCACTCTTCTTCGTGGGCGAGCAGGCGGCGGGACTGGGAGAGCCGGTGCTGGAGCACCTCGCGCAGGGCCAGCAGGAAGTGGGTGTCGCCCCGGGCGTAGTCGAGGTGCTCCGGCAGCAGGGGGCGCGAGGCCCAGTCGTGGCGCTGGTAGCGCTTGTCGATGGTGTAGCCGAAGTAGCGCTTGATGAGGTCGGCGAGACCGAAGCGCGGCAGCCCGAGAAACTGGGCCGCGATCATCGTGTCGAAGATGTTGTGGATGTTGATGCCGTGGTCGCGCTTGAGGCTGACGACGTCGTAGTCGCCGCCGTGGAGCACCTTCACCACGTCCCGGTCTTCGAGCAGCTCTCCGAGGGGAGAGATGTCGTCCATCTTCAGGGGATCGACGATGTAGTCGGTGTCCATGTCGGAGATCTGGACGAGGCAGAGCTTCTCTTCGTAGTGGTGGAAGGAGTCGGCCTCGGTGTCGACGCCGATGACGTCGCACTTGCGGAGCTTCTCGACGAGCTCCTTGAGGGACGCCTCGTCTTCGATCATCACCAGGGGGGTGTCGCCAAACATGGAGCTTTCCGGACCGGCGGCCACTGCCGCCGCTGCGTCCTGGGCGCTGGCCCGGCGCCACCGACCGGCCGGAGCCCGCGCACGGCGGGAGGCTGGTGGCATGCGCATCTGCGGGGCGCGCGGGCCCCGGGGGGGCACCCAAGACAGGTTTGCCGACGCAGGAGCAGGGGGGAGCGGAGCCGGCGGGCCGCCGCCATTCTCCCCTGCGTGCCGCGCCAGCCTCCGGGGCACCCCCGAGGGGGGCGCAGAGCCGGTTGTCTGCTGGCGGAGCACACTCTCTCGCGCCGGAGAGGCGCCCCGCCTAACCCAGCCGGGACCGGCGGTCCATGTTCTCGGCCACTTGGACCAGCTCGGCCCGCAGGGCACCCGGCGCGCCCAGGTGGGGCCGGTGGCCGCCCGCCACCCAGACGCCCCGGCCGTCCACCGGCGGCCCCGGGGGCGGGCCAGGCGCGCGGGCCCACCGGCTCTCTCGCCCCGTGAGGGCCACGACCGGGACCGACAGGGCCACCGGCAGCCCCCACCGGCGCACCGCAGCGAGGCGTGCGGCCCACAGGCGGGGCCCCGGGGCGGCCGCGACGAGTGCCGCCACGAGAGGGGCGGGCACCCCCTCCCCGCGGAGCTCCCGGGCGAGGTGCCGGCGGTAGAGCGGCCCCCAGAGGCGCCGCGGCAGGCGGGGCGCCACCGCTCCGGCGAGGGCGAGCGGACCGGGCAGAGCAGCAGGGGCCGGCAGGCTGCCGATGGTCACGACGCCGGCCACCCGCTCGGGGTGGGCCGCGGCGAGGGCCACCGCCACGAGCCCCCCGAGGCTGGCGCCCACGAGGTGCACCCGAGCCGGCGGCAGCGCCGGGAGCACGGCCGCAGCGAGGGCGGCGAGGCTCGGGCCGGCGCCGAGGGCCACCGCCCGGGCGCTGTGGTCCGGCCCAGGGCTGCCCAGGCGGTCCCACTCGTGCACGCTGCCCACGATGCCAGGCAGCAGCACCCAGCGGACGGGCCCGCGGCCGTGGTCACGGGTGACCGGAGCCACCGGCGCTCAGCGCCCGAAGGCGTGGCGCAGCAGCCGGGCGATGTTCGCCGAGGCGGCCCCCACGACCTCGCCCACCTCTTCGTGGCTGAGCGGGGTCTCGGAGAGGCCAGCGCCGAGGTTCGACACGGTCGCGAGGGCGAGCACGTCCATGCCCATCTGGCGGGCGGCCACGACCTCGTGCACGGTCGACATGCCGACCACGTCAGCGCCGAGCATCCGCAGCATGCGCACCTCGGCGGGGGTCTCGTAGGACGGGCCGAGCATGCAGCCGTAGACGCCCCGCTCGAGGGGCACCCCGAGCGCCGCGGCGGACGCCACGAGCCGGGCCGCGAGAGCAGGGGTGTAGGCCGTGCCCATGTCGGGGAAGCGGGGCCCCCGGCGGGGCTGGGGCGGGCCGGCGATGGCGTTGCGGCCGGTCAGGTTGATGTGGTCGCGGAGACAGACGAGGGTGCCGGGCGCAAGGTCCGGCCGGCAGGCCCCGACGGCGCTCGTGAGCACCAGGGTCGGCACCCCCCAGCGGGCCATCGCCCGGACCCCCCGCACGACCGGCTCCAGCGCGAGGTGTTCGTAGAGGTGGGCCCGCCCGGCGAGCACCGCCACCCGTGCCCGGCCCAGCCGGCCGACCGTGAGCACGCCGCCGTGGCCCGCCACCGAGGTCGAGGGCAGCCCGAGCGCGGCGTAGGGCACCGGCGGCGCCTCGGCCTCGACCGCCTCGCCCACCGGGCCCGCGCCGGAACCCAGCACCACAGCGAGCTCCGGAGGGGCACCAAAGCGCTCCGCAAGGGCCGCTGCGACGGCATCTTCGGGAAGGGAGGTGGACAGGGTGGCACTCGGGTCGGTCATCGGGGCTCCGCGGGGGCAGCAGGGGGCCGGCCGCGCACGACGGGGGCCAGCGGGGGAGGAGATCGGGGCCAGGCGCGGGGATGCCACGCCGGCCGCCTGTCCACTGGGACCGGTGGACGGCGCGCATCCCGCCATTGTAGACCAAGCGCCCCCCGGGGCGCCGGCCCCGCTGCCCCCGCCGACCGAGAGAGCCCATGCGTCCCGTCCTCGTCACCGCCGGCGCCACGCGCAACCCCATCGACGCCACCCGCTACCTCTCCGCGGGCAGCACCGGCAGCACCGGCCTCCAGCTCGCCTGCGCACTCGCGGGCGGCACCCATCTGCTGGCGAGCCCGGAGGCGGCCCTCCGCCACGACAATGCCGTGCTTCGCGGCGTTGTCGGCGCCGACCAGCTCACCGTCGAGGGCTACGGCAGCACCCGCGACCTGGCCGCCCGCATGGAGCGCTGGGTGCGCGCCCACCCGGCGGGCATCGTCGTGCACGCCGCCGCCGTGGGGGACTACGAGCAGGACGCCGATCCCGCGGCGCCGCCCCGCAAGATCCCCAGCGGCCAGGCCGCCCTGGCCCTCGCCCTGCGGCCCGCGCCCAAGATCCTCGACCAGATCCGGGGCTGGAGCGCCCAGGCCACCATCGTCAGCTTCAAGGCGGCGCCGCCCGGATCGACCCCGGCCGACCTGTCGCGCATCGCCGAGGCCCAGCGCCGGCGCACCGACAGCCTCCTCGTCTTCGCCAACACCCTCGGGCGGCTCGAGGCCGAGCTGGTCATCCAGGACGCGCAGGGGCCGACCCGCCACGCGACCCGGGGGGCGGCCCTCGCCGACCTCGCCGCACGGCTCGCCGCCCTGCGCTGAGCGCTCAGCCGAGCAGGCCCCGGTCCCGCAGCGCCGCCACGACCTCGGCGGCCGCCGCGTCCACGGTCTTGCCGGCCGTGCGCAGGTGGACCTCGGGCGCCGCCGGCGCCTCGTAGGGGGCGTCGATGCCCGTGAAGCCCCGGATCTCGCCAGCCCGGGCCTTCTTGTAGAGCCCCTTGGGGTCGCGGGCCTCGCAGACCTCGAGGGGCGTGTCGACGAAGACCTCGAGAAAGTGGGCCCCCACGACCGCCCGCACCTGGTCGCGGTCCTTGCGGTAGGGGCTCACGAAGGCCGCCAGCGTCAGCACGTTGGCCTGGGCGAAGAGGCCGCAGACCTCGCCCACCCGGCGGATGTTCTCGGCCCGGTCGGCGGGCGAGAAGCCCAGGTCGCGGCACAGCCCATGGCGGACGTTGTCGCCGTCGAGAACGGTGCAGTGGTGGCCATCCTCGAGCAGCATGCGCTCGACGCGGCGGGCGACCGTGCTCTTGCCGCTGCCGCTGAGGCCGGTGAACCAGAGCACCGCCCCCGCCCCGAGGATGCGGGCCCGGGCGGCCGCGTCGACCTCGCCGCCGTGCCAGGTGATGTTGTCGCTCTTGGGCTGGGTGGGATCGGCTGTCACGGGGGCTCCTCGCCCTGGGGGATGCTGCGGATGCGGGCGCTGGCGGGCCAGCCGGGCTCGCGCCGACAGGAGAGAAGGATAGCGGTGCGCCACGAACCCGCCGCAGCCGCACGCCACCGGGCCGCCCCGTAACGGGAGCGCCGCCCCCGCACCGGAGTCTCGATGACCATCTCGTCTCTTCCCCTGGCCCACGCCGACGACGGGGCCCGGGTCGCCTACCTCCAGCGGGTGCTGACCTGGACCGCCCTGGGCCTCGTGCTCTCCGCCGTCACCGGTGTGCTCACGGCCACGGCGCTCTACATGGCCGCCGCTGCGGGCTTCACGGCGCCCTTCCAGTCCTTCGTGAGCCTCGCCGTCATCCTCGGCTCCTACGGCGTCGCCCAGTACGTCGCGCCCCGGCTCGTCTTCGGCAACCAGAAGGTCGTGGGCTTCGGCCTGGGGGCGGTCTTCCAGGGCATCAGCATGGGCTACCTGCTGCTCTACGCCGTGCTCATGGGCATGGAGAGCGGCAACCCCTTCGGCCTCGTCGGCAGCGCCCTCGGCCTCACGGGCCTCACCGGCGGCGGACTCGCGGCCTACGTCTGGACGGGCCCCAAGCGCTTCGGCTGGCTCGGCGCCGGGCTGTCCGCCCTGACCCTGCCGATGCTGCTGCTCATGGGCATCAGCTTCGTCTTCCCCGGCCTCATCGGCGGCACCCTGGGCATCGCCCTCTCCGGCCTCTTCGTCCTGGTCTCGGTGGGCGGCCTGCTCTACCAGATCAACGTGGTGATGCACCGCCTCGACACCAACCAGCACATCGAGGGCGCCTTCTTGATCATGATGGGGGTGCTCATCCTGTTCTGGAACGTGCTCAGCCTGCTCATGCGCCTCACCAGCCGGGACTGAGCCGTGGCCGCCACTCCCCTCCCCTCGCCCGGCGAGCTCGCCGTCCAGACCGCCGAAGAGCACGGCATCGTCGGCCGCCTGGCCGAGCTGCGCGCGCTCGCCGCCTGTGTCGCCACCGGCCGCAACGCCCTGCTCGAGGGCCCGGTCGGGGTCGGCAAGACGGCCCTGGCCCGCGCCCTCTGCGCTGCTGTCGGCCGCGGCTTCGTCCGGGTGGACGGCGACGGGCGCTACTCCGAGGCCAAGCTGGTCGGCCACTTCGACCCGCCGGGCGTGCTCGAGCGCGGCTACCAGCCCGAGCTCTTCGTTCCCGGCCCGCTGGTCCAGGCCCTGCGCAGCGGCGCGATGCTCTTCATCAACGAGCTGAACCGCATGCCCGAGGGTGTCCAGAACGTGCTGCTGCCCGCACTGGACGAGGGCCTGGTCCACGTCCCCCACCTCGGCGAGGTGCGGGCGGCCCCCGGCTTCTCGGTCATCGCCACCCAGAACCCCGCCGAGTTCGTGGCCACCGGACAGCTCAGCGAGGCCCTGCTCGACCGCTTCGAGCTCGTCCGCCTCGGCTACCAGGACTGGGCCGACGAGCTCGCCATCGTCCAGCGCCACACCACCGGCATCGACGACGACACCATCCGCGACGCGGTCGCCCTGGCCCGGGCCACCCGCAAGGACAAGAGCGTGCGCCGCGGGGCCAGCGTGCGGGCGGCCGTCGCCATCGCCGAGCTGTCCCAGGCCCTCGGCGGCGACCTCGCTGCCGCCGCGGCCCTCGCCCTGCCGACCCGCATCGAGCTGATGGAGGGGCGCGATCAGCCCTTCGAGCGGGTGCTGGCCCAGCTCGTCGACCAGGCCCAGGTGGAGCGCCGCGAGGCCGAGGCCGCCGAAGACCCGCAAAAAAAAACGCTGTAGCGGCCCCGACCGAGGCCCTCGACCAGACCGCCCGCCGCAAGCACCTCGACGGCCAGCACCAGCGGGCACCGGGCGGCGGTGAGCGCTTCGCCGCACCGGCCGGCGAGACCGAGCTGCAGGACCTGCCCCAGGACTGGGACGCCGCGACCCACTTCCACCAGCTCCGGGGTCGGCTGCCCAAGCCGCTGCGGCGCATCGCGGAGGAGCGCGCCGTCGACGCCATCCTCGCGCGTGCGCGGGCCCTGCTGCGCCACGCCGCCCGCCCCAGCCACGGGGTCGCCGACAGCTTCCCCGCCGCCGGTGAGCTCGACCTCGAGGCCACCCTCGACCAGCCCCGGCCGTGGCGCCCGGAAGACATCCGCGTCCACCGGACCGAGCCCCGCGAGGCCGACATCGTGCTCATCCTCGACATGAGCCTGTCCATGACCGGCGAGAAGATCGCGCTCACCGCCGTGGCCGCCGCCATCCTCAAGCTCAAGCTCGAGCGCGTGGCCGTGGTCCAGTTCGACACCCGCGCCCACACGCTGGTGCGCTGCGGCGAGGCCGTGCCCGTGCGCGAGCTGGTCCGGCGCATCCTCACGGTGCCGGCCCAGGGCTACACCAACATCGAGGCGGGACTCGAGCAGGGCCTCGAGGTGCTGCGGCGCGCGACCCAGCGGGAGCGGCTGGGCATCATCCTCACCGACGGCATCGCCAACATGGGCTGGGATCCGGTCCGGGTGGCGGCCCGCTACCCCCGGCTGCACGTCGTCCAGCTCGGCACCCGCGACCGCCACGGGGCGCGCACCTGCCGGCGCATGGCCGAGGCCGGCCGCGGCCGGCGCTATGAAGCGGGCATCTACCCCCCGCTGCCGCGGGTCGTCCGCCCGCTGGGCCGCGCCTGCTTCGGAGGCTGATGTGGCGACCGACGACCCCGGCGCCTGCCCGCCCCAGAAGACCGTGCTGGTCATCGAGAACGGTGGCCCTTCACCGGCGGTCCAGGCCCGCTGGGGCCGCTTCACCGACTGGTTCGGGGCGCGCCTGCCCGCGGAGATCCGCCTCCAGAGCCAGCCCGGCAGCGCCCCCCTGCCCGATCCGGGGGCCCTCGGGGCGGACGGGGTCATCCTCTCCGGCTCCTCCCACAGCGTGCGCGACGGGCTGCCCTGGGCCGGCCGCATGGGCGCCTGGGCCCGCGCCGTGGCCGAGACCCGCCCCGTGCTTGCCGTGTGCTTCGGCCACCAGCAGCTCGCCGAGAGCCTCGGGGGCTGGGTCGGACCGAGCCCCGCCGGTGCGGAGCGGGGCCTCATCACCCTCGAGCTGACCCCCGAGGGCCGCCAAGACGCCCTGTTCCAGGGCATGCCCGAGCCCGTCCAGGTCCACTCCAGCCACGCCGATGCCGTGCTCCGTCCGCCGCCCGGCGCCGTCCGCCTCGCCGGCACGGCCCACACCCCCTGGCAGGCCTTCGCCCTCGGCCCGCGGCTGCGGGCGGTCCAGTTCCACCCCGAGTTCGCGCCAGGGCCGATGGCGAGCATCCTGGATCACCACGGCCTCACCGGACCCGGCCGTCCGGCGATCGGCGATCCCGACCACGGCGCCGCCATCCTCGCGCGCTGGGCCGGCCACTGGCTCGGTTGCGGCCCCCTGGCTGCCCCCGGGCCGGGCGTGGGATAGGTCTGGCAGCCTTGGCCCCGCGGGGCTGGCTCCAGCACCGGGAGACCCACCATGGTGGACGACGGGCGCGCGGCACGGGCCGCGGCAGAAGTGGCACGCATGAACGCCTTCTTCCCGATCATGCGCCTGCTGGGGAACCGGCTCGCCGCCACGCGCCCCTTCGAGGGGCTCACGATCGGCATCTCGGCCCACCTCACGACCATCACGGCGGCCCTGCTGGGCGAGCTCAGCCTCGGCGGCGGGTCGTGGGTGGTCTGCGGGGCCAGCGAGGCGACCACCGATCGGGGGGTCGTGGCCCTGCTGCGCTCGGCCGGGGTCGAGGTCCACACCGGCGCCAGCCGCAAGGACCACGAGCTGCTCGTCTTCGATCGCGAGCCCGACCTGCTGGCCGATGCCGGCGGCAGCCTGATCGGCGCGCTGGTCCACCGGCGCCCCGACCTCGCCCCCCAGCTGCGGGGCGCCGTCGAGCTGAGCAAGTCCGGGGCCGACCGGCTCGCGGGCCTCGAGGCGCCCTTCCCGGTCATCGACCTCAACGCCGGCCGCCTGAAGCCGGCCATCGAGAACCGCCACGGGGTCGGTGAGGGCCTCTGGCAGGCCGTGCAGCGCCTCACGGGCATGCACCTCTCCGGCCGGCGCGTGGGCGTGCTCGGCTACGGCCAGGTCGGCCGGGGGGTCGCGGCCTATGCCCGGGCCGGCGGCGCGGCGGTCGAGGTCATCGAACAGGATCCCATCCGCAGCCTCGTCGCCCACTACGACGGCTTCCCCACCCCGAGCCTCGACGACTGCATCGGCCGGGCCGACCTCCTCGTGACGGCCACCGGCTGCCAGGGCGTCATCACCCCCGCCTCGCTGGCGGGCGCCCGCCCGGGCCTCGTGCTCGTCAACGCGGGCCACGGCGACTCGGAGATCGACGCCGCCCAGCTCCGGGACACGGCGGTGGGCTTCGACCAGATCACCGACCTGGTGGTCGCCTACGAGCTGCCCTCGGGCCAGCGGGTGGTGTTGCTCGGAAACGGCCACCCGCTCAACATCGTCACCAACGCCGGCTCTCCCGAGCCCGTGCTGCTCCACTTCGCCGCGATGGGCCTGGCCCTCGCCTGGCTCGCCGGCACGGAGCTCCCCGCCGGGGCCCGGCCGGTGCCCGAAGAGCTCGAGCAGGACGCGGCCCGGCTCGCTCTTCAGGCCCTCGCGCCGCGGGCCCCCCGGAAGGGATGATGACCACCCCTGCGCCGGCCGACGCCGACCAGCAGGCCCTCGCGGTCTACCGCCACCTCCAGGCGGGGCGCTCCGCCGCCGTGCTCGCGGCCGTGCCCGCGGCCCTGGAGGCCGCCGACGCCCGCCCCGCCCTCGCCGCCCGGCTGCGGGCGTGGGAGGCCCAGGCCGCCGCCGACCTGGGCGAGGGCAAGCGGGCCCGGGCGGCCTTGCGCGCCGCAGACGCCCTCGCCACGGCCATCGGCGACGAGCAGGGCATCGCCGCCATCGCCCAGCTCCGGGCCGGGCTCATGCGCACCCTCATGGCCCGCCGTCCGAGCGACGAGCGCCCCGACACCCCCGTCGCCCACGCCAACCACGCGGTCGACAGCGGCGACCACGACACCGGCCTGCGCCTGGCCCGCGAGGCCCGCCGCCTCGCCCGCGAGGCCGACGACGCCCGCGAAGAGGTGCTCGCGCTGCTGGTCGAGGCCCGCATCCCCGGCCACGCCGACGCCGCCATCCGCAGCGCCGCCCGGGTCGCCGACGCCTCCAACGATCGCAACCTCGTCACCGCCGTCGCCCACGCAGCCCGGGCCGCTGGCGTCGACCTGGGTGTGCACATCTTCTGACCGCGGCCGCCCCGCGCCCGCACCGGAGACCTCATGGCCGTCAACCGCGCCGACATCGTCGATCAGAACTTCGTCGAGGCGGTGTCTGCCCTCTCGCCCCGTCCGCCCGCCGACCCCGACGCGCCCCTGTGCCCGGGCCACCAGCTCACGGGACGCGAGGCCATCTCGCTCTTCGAGTCGATGCTCGCCAGCCGCCACCTCGACTTCGAGGCCCGGCGCCTCAAGGCCCTGGGCCAGAGCTTCTACACCATCGGCTCGAGCGGCCACGAGGGCACCGCTGCGGTCGCCGCCGCGGCCCGCCCCACCGATCCCGCCTTCCTCCACTACCGGTCCGGCGCCTTCTTCATGGCCCGCGCCCGCCAGGTGCCGGGCACGACGCCCCTGCTCGACGTGCTGCTCGGCATGGTCGCTGCGGCGGACGAGCCCATCGCCGGCGGCCGCCACAAGGTCTTCGGCTCGGTGCCCCTGGCCATCCCGCCCCAGACCTCGACCATTGCGAGCCACCTGCCCAAGGCCGTGGGTGCGGCCTTCACCATCGCCCGCCAGCGCCGCCTCGGCACCTCGGGCGAGACCCCAAGCGACGCCATCGTGCTCTGCAGCTTCGGCGACGCGAGCTCGAACCACGCCACGGCCTGCGCGGCCTTCAACGCGGCGGCCCTCTCCGACTTCCAGCACCTCCCCTGCCCCGTGCTCTTCGTCTGCGAAGACAACGGCATCGGCATCAGCACCCGCACCCCCGAGGGCTGGGTCGCGAGCCGCTTCAAGGGCAACCCGGGCATCAAGTACTTCGGCTGTGACGGCCTCGACATCGCCGACGCCGCCGAGGGCGCCCGGGCCGCGGTCGACTTCGTGCGCAGCACCCGCCGGCCCGCCATCCTCCACGTGCGCCTCGTGCGCCTGCTGGGCCACGCGGGCTCGGACGTCGAGCAGCTCTACCGCAGCGCCGACGAGATCACGGCGGCCGAGTCGAACGATCCGGTGCTGCGCACGGCGCGGGCCCTCGTCGAGAGCGGCCACCTCCAGCCGGCCCAGGTGCTCGCCCTCTACGAAGAGACCCGCACCCGTGTCCAGGCCCTCGGCGACGAGGTCACCACGCGCCGCAAGCTCACCCGCGCCGACGAGGTGATGGAGCCCCTGGCCCCCTGGGACGACGCGGCCATCCGTGCGGAGGCCAGCCGGGCCCCCGCCGCCGACCAGCGAGACCGCTTCTGGGGCGGACGCCTGCCCGAGCAAGACCGCCCGCGCCACATGGCCATGCTCCTCAACCGGGCCCTCGGCGACCTGCTCGTGAAGTACCCGGAGATGCTCATCTTCGGCGAGGACGTGGCACGAAAGGGCGGCGTCTACCACGTCACGGCCGACCTCTCGAAGCGCGCCGGCCTGGGGCGGGTCTTCAACACGCCCCTCGACGAGACCACCATCCTCGGCCTCGCCATCGGCGCCGCCCAGCAGGGCATGCTGCCCGTGCCCGAGATCCAGTACCTGGCCTACCTCCACAACGCGATCGACCAGATCCGCGGCGAGGCCTGCTCGCTGCAGTTCTTCTCGAAGGATCAGTTCCGCAACCCGATGGTCGTGCGCATCGCCTCGCTGGCCTACCAGAAGGGCTTCGGCGGCCACTTCCACAACGACAACTCCATCGCCGCCCTGCGCGACATCCCGGGCCTGCTCATCGCCTGCCCGAGCAACGGCCGCGACGCCGTCGGCATGTTCCGCACCTGCATGGCGGCCGCCAAGGTCTCGGGCCGGGTCACGGCCTTCCTCGAGCCCATCGCCCGCTACATGACCAAGGACCTGCACGAGGATCGGGACGGCGCCTGGCTCCACGAGTACCCGGCGCTCGACTTCCACGTGCCCCTCCACAGCGTCGGGGTCTTCCACGAGGGCCGCCGCGAGGCCGAGGCCCTCACCATCCTCACCTACGGCAACGGGGTCTGGATGTCGCTGCGGGTGGCCCGGCGCATCGCCGCCGAGCGCGGCATCGGCATCCGCGTGGTCGACCTGCGCTGGCTCAACCCCCTGCCCACGGCGGCGATGGTGGCCGAGGCCCAGGCCACCGGCCGGGCCCTGGTGGTCGACGAGGGCCGCCGCACGGGCGGTGTCGCCGAGGCCGTGCTCGCCCAGCTCGTCGAGGGCTGCCCGGAGGTGCGCATGGCGCGCGTCGCCGGCGAAGACTGCTACGTGCCCCTCGGCGCGGCGGCCAACCTGGTGCTCGTCCAAGAAGACGACATCGCCGCCGCCGCCCTCCGCCTGCTGGGCGTCCCGCGCCCCTCGGAGTCCTGATCATGCGCGCACTCGTCCTCTGCCCCGGCCGCGGCAGCTACTCCCGCGACACCATGGGCGCCCTCGCCCGGGTCGACGGCCCCGCCCTCACCGCCTTCGAGGCCTGCCGGGCCCGGCACGGGCGGCCCGCCCTCCGCGAGCTCGACGCGATGGAGCGCTACTCGGGCCGCTGGCACGTCGCCGGCGAGCACGCGAGCCTGCTGACCGCCGCCATCACGCTGTCGGATGTCGAGGCGCTGGACCCCGAGAAGGTCGACGTGGTGGCCGTCTGCGGCAACTCCATGGGCTGGTACACCGCCCTCGGCTGTGCGGGCGCGCTCTCGCTGGACGACACCGCTGAGCTCATCGAGACCCTCGGCAGCTACCAGGCGGGCAATGTCATCGGCGGCCAGGTCGTCTGGCCCCTCTGCGACGAGCAGTGGCGGCCGGCACCCGACCGGGTGGCCGCCCTCGAGTCGGTCATCGCCGCCACCCCCGACCTGTTCTGGTCCATCCGGCTCGGCGGCCAGGCCGTGCTCGGCGGCACGGCACCGGCCCTCGCGGCCGCCCGGGAGCAGCTGGGCGAAGAGCAGCGCGGCGCCCACACCTACCCCCTGCGCCTCCCGCTCCACTCCGCCTTCCACACGCCGCTGCTGCGGGGCGCGAGCGGCAGGGCCCGCACCGAGCTCACGGGGCTCCGCTGGCAGCCGCCCCAGGTGCCGCTGGTGGACGGCCGGGGCCACGTCTGGCGCCCGCTCCACAGCGACCCGGCGGCCATCCTCGACTACACCCTGGGCCACCAGGTCACCGAGGCCTTCGACTTCACGGCGATGCTGCGGGCGGCCCTCGGCGACCACGGCCCCGACGCGGTCGTGCTGCCCGGACCGGGCGGTGGACTGGGCAGCGCCGTCGCCCAGGTCATGATCGAGATGGGCTGGCGGGGCATGCGCAGCAAGGCCGACTTCCTCGCGCGCCAGGCCGAGGCCCCTGTGCTCATCAGCATGGCCCGCCCCGAGCAGCGGGCGCTGGTCGTCACCACGCCATGAGCGCCGCGGCGCTGGCCCCGGTGCTGCTCGGCGCCCTCGACCTCAAGGCACTGCCCCGGGCGGGGTGGCTGCGGGTCGGCATCGCCGGCCCCGAGTCCGTCGCGGCCCACTCGTGGGGGATCGCCTTGCTGGTGCTGGCGGTGCCCGCTCCCGAGCTCGACCAGGCGCGCATGCTGGCCTTCGCCTGCGTGCACGACCTCGCCGAGGCCCGTGCCGGCGACATCACGCCCCATGACGGCGTGCCCCCCGCCGAGAAGCACGCCCGTGAGGCCCGCGCGGCGGCCGAGCTGCTCGGGCCCGCGCCTTCGCTCCACGCCCTCTGGCAGGAGTACGAGGCCCAGGCCTGCCCCGAGTCCCGCTTCGTGCGCCAGCTCGACCGCCTCGACATGGCCCTTCAGGCGCTGCGCTACGCCGCCGACGGGGCCGACACCGCCGAGTTCCTGCGCTCCGCGCGCCGGGTCATCGTCGACCCGCGGCTGGTGGAGATTCTGGACGCTGCCGCAGCTACTTGCGACGGGCGTCGCGCACCCTGAGGGCCAAGACACCGCTGGCGGCCTCGATCTCGGCCGGCCAGTCGGAGAGGGCGCGGATCTGACCCACGGCGTCGGCAGCATCGGCCGCGTCGGGGATCACACACTGCCAGCCCTCGCGGTCGATCATCGCCTCGAGGCTCGGGTAGCGGCGGACCATGCCCACCGTGATGCTCGCGTGGGCACCGAACTCGAGCCGGTCCCCCGACGACATGACGCTGTACTCAGGGGTCGCGGGCACGACGTAGACCGTCTTGCGCATCGACTCCATGAGCTCGAAGGCATCGGGGTACCAGGGGGCATCGAAGGTGGCCATCAAGAGACTCGCAAGGGAGAGGACAGTCCGCGCTCAGCCCGGGGGCCAGCGCAGAGGCCGACCGCCGAGGACGTGGATGTGGAGGTGGAAGACGCTCTGGCCACCGTCGCGGCCGACGTTGGTCACGAGCCGGTAGCCCCCGGGCTCGAGGCCCTCGCGGCGGGCGACCTCAGCCGCCGCCATCAGCAGCTTCCCCATGAGGGCCGCGTCCTCGGGGGCCGCGTGGGCGACCGAGACGACGGGCTTCTTGGGGATGACCAGGACGTGGACCGGCGCTTGGGGCTGGATGTCGCGAAAGGCCAAGACATCGTCCGTCTCGTAGACGATGTCGGCCGGGATCTCGCGCTGGATGATCTTCTGGAAGATGGTCATGACGCGTCCCATGCCCTGGTCGGGGCAGAGTGGCAGAGAGCACAGGTCAGTAGCTTGCCTTGACCGGCAGCACAAGAATCCCGTTCTTGTGCCGGGGACCGGCCACGATGGCCTCGCCGTTGCGCCGGACGGAGAAGGTGATGTCGACGATGGTGCGGCCCCCCTTGTCGAGCATGCGGAGCCGCATCCGGGCCTTCTCGTCCGTCTTCGAGAGGAGCTCGACCTCGACCTTGCGCCCCCCGACCACACCGAAGGTCTCGCGCCCCTTGCCCGAGACCTGGAGGGTGCGGAGGTCGAGCTGCTCGAAGCCGGTGTACTTGAAGTGGCTCATCTTGCGGCGCAGCTTCTCGAGGGCCGGGTCGATGCGGTCGTGGTCGGTGGTCGCGTAGACCACCCGCACCTCGAGGTCGACCTTGCCGGCCTTTGCCCGGTCTTCGTCGGCGTGGGCGTCGGCCGGACGGACCGCTGCCGACAACGTCGCCAGCGGGAGGGCCAGGGCCAGGAACATGGAACGGAAGCGGTTCACAGCGTCGTCCCCTCGCCCTCGACCGACGCGGGGGCGTCGTCCTCGAGGACATCGATGAAGATGATGGGCGTGGCGTCTTCGTCCTCGGACTGCACGACACTGACGATGGCGTCCACATCGGTGGAGACGTCTTCGATCTCGATGGCATTCGCGAGCTGGGGGGCCGGCGCCGGGCCCGGCGCCTCACCGCCGCCGCGCAGGAAGGCGCCCATGACCATGATCAGGGCCGCCGCCGCCATGGCCAGCGCGGGCGCCGCCCAGACCGGCAGCCGCCGCCGGAGCGGGACCACCGGGGCGGCGGACTCGCGGGCACCGGACTCGCGGGCACCAGGCACGCGGTCGCGCCCCGGCACCGCAAGCGGCGCCCCGAGCGGACCGGCCGCCGCTCGCACGGCCGCCTCCACGGCCGGGGCCGCAGACCCGAGCCCGAGCGCACCGAGCACACCGTCGGCCAGGGCCGGAGCCGGGCCCGCTGCCGCACGGAGCGCTGCGCCGGCGTCGGCCCCGGAGGCATCCTACAGGACCGCGGCGAGCACCCCATCAGCCAGCGCCGGGGCCGCGCCCGCCGCGTCGACCAGCGCCGCCCCGACCGGCAGCGCCTCCGCCCCCCCGACCGCATCGGAGGCAAGAACCCCGGCGGCCAGCGCCGGCGCCGGGCCGGCGGCCTCCAGCAGGGCCGTGCCCGCGGGGAGACCACCAGCGAGGCCCAGGGCCGCCTCGACCCCATCGGCCAGCGCCGGCGGCGCGCCCGCCGCCGCGCGGAGGGCGGCAGCCAGCGGCACCGTCCCCTCCTCGCCCCCGAGGGCCGCCACCACAGACGCGGACACCGGCGGAACGGCGCCTGCCGCCGCCGCGAGCGCTGCGCCCACCGGAGCCTGTGCGGCCGCACCCGGCACGACCGCTGCCAGCACTGGAGACCCCAGCGCAGGGGCCGGACCCGCCGCCGACCGCAGGGCCGCGCCCACCGCCGGCGAGGCCGGCGCCGAGAGCGCTGCAGAGACCGCCGCCTCGACAGAGACCGCGGGACCGGCCGCCGCCCGCAGGGCCGGACCCACCGGAGCCGCCGGCTCGGCGAGCCCGAGGGCCGCGAGCACGGCAACGGCCAGCGGCGGCGCCTCGGCCGGAACGAGCGCGGCGGCCAGCACCGCACGCTGGGCCGCCCAGTCGGGGGGCTGCCGCCCCGCAGCCGCCAGCGTGGCCAGCTCGTCCGCCGTGGCCAAGCCGTCGCCTGCGCGCAGCTCGATGAGGTCGAGCGCTTCAAGAGTCATGGCACACCGCCAGGCATCGGCCCTCCGCGCACGGAGAGCCTGGTTGGCCTGACGACGCCGCCGGCGCCGAATCATTCACCCGGGTCACACCGCCCCCGGCCGCGGACCCGCCGCACCATGGCGGCCGGAGGCTGGCAGGCGGGGCCCTCACGCGCGCTCGTCCTGGAGGGCGGCCTGGAGGCGCTTCCGGGCGTAGTAGAGGCGGCTCATCACCGTGCCCTCCGGGACCTCGAGCACCTCGGCGATCTCCTTGTAGGAGAGCCCCTCCATCTCGCGCAGCACCACCACCTGGCGGTGGAGCTCGGGCAGCTCGTCCATGGCCGCGAGGATGCGCGCGTAGAGGCGCTTCCGCTCGACGTCCTTGGCCGGGTTGTTCTTGTGGTGCTCCATCGAGATGACACCGCCCGCCTCGCGGGTGGCGATGCCCTCGTCGAAGGCGTCCGCCTTCCGCACCTTCTGCTTGCGGAGGTGGTCGATGCAGACGTTCATCGCGATGCGGCAGAGCCAGGTGTAGAAGCTGGCCTGGAAGCGGAAGCGCGAGAGGTTCTTGTACGCCTTGATGAAGGCGTCCTGGGCCATGTCGCGGGCATCTTCGCGGTTGCGCACCATGCCGTAGCAGACATGGTAGATGCGCGTCTCGTAGCGCTCGACCAGCCCCCGGTAGGCCGTGGCGTCCCCGTCGAGGGTCTTCCGGACCAGCTCGTGGTCGGGGTGGGTGCCCTCTTCGTAGGGGATCTTGCCCGACGCGGCCGCGAGCAAGGGGAACAAGGCGGCACCGAGCAGACCCAGCTCGGGGAGCGATGACAACAGGCTCATGGGCGCGACCTCCATCAAGGGCGCTCAGCAGCGGAACGGGAGCATAACCGGGGCCCCACGGCAGCAGGGCCTCCCCGCCCGACGGGGGCCAGGGCCGAGACCTTCAGTGGGCGGCATCCCAGCTCGCGCCAGCGCCCCACTCGACCTTGAGCGGCACGGCCAGGGTGGCCACCGACTCCATCTTCTCGACGACCAGAGCCGCCACCTCCTCGACCTTGGACTCCGGCAGCTCGAAGACCAGCTCGTCGTGGACCTGGAGGAGCATGCGCACGTCCGGGTGGGCGGCCGTGAGGGCCGCGTCGACCGCCAGCATGGCCTTCTTGATGAGGTCGGCCGCCGTGCCCTGGACGGGGGTGTTGATGGCGATGCGCTCGGCCCCGCCGCGCTCGTTGAAGTTGCGGGCGTCGAGGCCGTGGACGGGACGCCGCCGTCCGAAGAGGGTCTCGGCGAAGCCGTGCTCGCGGGCCGCCGCGATGGAGCGATCCATGAAGCCGCGGACCTGGGGGTAGCGCTCGAAGTAGTGGTCGATGTAGGCCTGGGCCGTCTTGCGGGGGATGCGCAGCTCATTCGAGAGCCTGAAGGCGCTCATCCCGTAGATCAGGCCGAAGTTGATGGCCTTGGCGGCCCGGCGCTGCTCGCCCGACACCAAGGCGGGGGCGACGCCGAAGATCTCGGCGGCGGTGCGGCGGTGGATGTCTTCGCCGGCCCGGAAGGCCTCGACCAGGGGCCCCTCGCCGCAGAAGTGCGCCAGCACCCGCAGCTCGATCTGGGAGTAGTCGGCGCTGAGGAAGACGTGGCCCGGCTCGGGCACGAAGCAGGCGCGGATGCGGCGCCCCTCGGCCGTGCGGATGGGGATGTTCTGGAGGTTGGGATCGTTGCTCGAGAGGCGCCCGGTCTGGGCCACGGCCTGGTGGAAGCTCGTGTGGATGCGGCCGTCGTCGGCCACGTGGGTCGGCAGCGCCTCGACATAGGTGGACTGGAGCTTGGCGAGGCTGCGGTAGTCGAGGATCAGCCTGCAGAGGGCATCGCCGTCGTCGGCCAGCTGTTCCAGAACCGCGGCGGCCGTCGAGTAGCCGGTCTTCGTCTTCTTCACCGGGGTCAGCCCGCGCTCCTCGAAGAGGATGGTCTGGAGGGCCTTGGTGCTGTTGACGTTGAACTCCTGGCCGGCCTCCTCGTGGATGCTCGCCACGTGGGCCTCGATGCGGGTCTGGAGCTCGGCGGAGAGGGTCTCCAGCGCCGCGACATCGAGCCGGATGCCGTGGGCCTCCATGCGAGAGAGCACGGGCACCAGCGGCAGCTCGACCGATCGGTAGAGCGCCGCGACCGGCTCGGGGAACTCCATGCGCTCCTCGATCATCAGCACGACCTGGGCGTCTTCGGCCGCATAGGCCGTCGCCTGGTCGACCGGGACCCGGGCGAACTCGCCGTCGAGGTCCTTGGTGACCTCGTCGTAGGCCAACATCTTGTGGTCGATCCAGCGCCGGGCCAGCTCGTCGCGGCCGTGGCGCGGGTCGACCGAGAGCAGGTAGTCGGCCAGCATCGTGTCGCCGTCGATGCCCCGGAGCGTGAGACCGTGGCCCGCGAGCACGGCATGGTCGTACTTCAGGTTCTGGCCGGTCTTGCCCAGGCCCGGATCCTCGAGGAGGGGCCGGACGACGTCGAGGGCGTCGGGAAGGTTTGGGCCCTCGGCGTGGGCGACCGGCACGTAGGCCGCGAGCACCGCCTCGGCCCCGTCCTCGCGCCACGCGAAGCTCATGCCGACCAGCTGGGCCTTGCGGGGGTCGAGGGAGGTCGTCTCGGTGTCGAAGGCGAAGCGGCCGGCGGCCCGGAGGCGGTCCACGAGCGCGGCGAGGGCCTCGGGCGTGGTCACCTGGAGGTAGCGCGACCGGTCGACGGCGGCGGCCGGACCCGCGCCCCCGGCCTGGGACTCGGCCTCGGAGAGCAAGCGGCGGAAGTTGTAGCGCCGCAGCTTCTCGATGAGCACGGGCCAGTCGGGCTCGTCGACGGTGAGGGTGTCGAGCCCGAAGGGCAAGGACATGTCGGTGTGGATGGTGATGAGCTTCTTGCCGAGGGCCACCACCTCGCCGGAGGCCGCGAGGGTCTGGCCCCGCTTGCCCTTGATCTTGCCGTCTTGGGCGGCCGCGAGCACCGCGTCGAGGTCGCCGTGGGCCTGGAGCAGCTTCGCGGCGGTCTTCACCCCGACGCCCGGCACCCCGGGCACGTTGTCGGAGGTGTCGCCCATCATGGTCAGCAGGTCGACGATGCGCGCCGGCGGCACCCCCCACTTCTCTTCGACCTCGGCGGGGCCATAGGACTTGCCGCCCTGGATGTCATAGAGGTCGACGTTGTCGTTGACGAGCTGGGCGAAGTCCTTGTCGCTGCTCACGATCCGGACCTTGAGCTCGGGGCCGGCGTGCTGGACGGCGAGGGTGCCGATGATGTCGTCGGCCTCGAAGCCTTCGATGGCCACGGCGTGGATGCCCCAGGCCTGGCAGAAGGGGATGAAGTGGCCCCACTGCTCGCGCAGCTCTTCGGGCATGTCGGGGCGCTGGCCCTTGTAGTCGGGGTAGAGCGCGTTGCGGAAGGACTTGCCCTTGTCGAAGGCGACGAGGACGTAGTCGGGGGACTCCTCTCGGATCAGCTTCCGCAGCATGTTGGCGAAGCCGTAGAGGGCCTTCGTGGGGAAGCCGTCCGGGGCGCGCATCTCGGTGCGGATGGCGAAGAAGGCGCGGAAGGCCTGGTTCGATCCATCGACGAGGTACATGGTCTGGGGCATGGGCGCTCACTCCGGGTCTGGACGGGCCCCGTATCCGGGTGGCCCCGGCGACACCGGACAGCTTCCGTCCGCGGGACGCAAGCCGGCCCGACGAGACGCGCGGGCACGCCACGGCGACCACTGGTGACATCCCCGATCCGGTCGGGCTCCCCGCGATCCGCTACCTTCCGCCCACAGATGCAGGAGACGCTGGAAGCCCCCGGAGCGCAGATGGCGCCCCCCCTCCCCTTGGTGCCCCCCTCGGCCTCACCCCCCCGACCCGTCCGCCCAGCGCTGTGCACCGCCGGCGGGCTGGGCCTTGCGCTCGGACTCACGGGCTGCGGCCCCGGCCCCACGACGGTGTCGCTCGCCCCCCTGGCGCACCGCACGGCCCCCGTGCGCGACCTCCAGCCCGTCGACGACGCGGCCCGCCGCCTCGTCGAAGAGCTCGGCGTGCCCGGCGTTGCGGTCGCCCTCATCGACGACGGCCGCCCCCTGTGGGTCTCGGTCCACGGCGTCGCGAACACGGTCACCGGCGCCCCCGTCACCGCCGACACCCCCTTCATGCTCGCGAGCGTGTCGAAGATCGTCGTGGGCACGGCCCTCGCCCAGGCCCAGGTCCGCGGCGCCCTCGACCTCGACGCGCCCCTGGACGCGCTCACGGGCCTCCCGATCGAGAACCCGCGGGTCGCCGACGGCGCCTTCACCCTGCGCCACCTCGCCACCCACACCGCCGGCGTGCGCGACAACTGGGAGGTGCTGGCCGGCACCTACGTGCTCGGCGACGCCCCCATCTCGCTCGACACCCTCGTCCGCCGCTACTTCCTCCCCGGCGGCGACTGGTACGACGCCGAGGCGAACTTCCGAGCCGCCGCCCCCGGCACCGACCGCCGCTACTCGAACCTCGGCACGGCCCTGGCGGGCTGGGCTCTCGGCGCCGCCACCGGGGTGCGCCTCGACGACTGGTCGGATGCCGAGATCTTCGGCCCCCTCGGCATGGAGACCGCAGGCTGGCACCTCGCCGACCACGACCCGGCCTCCCTGGTCATGCCCCACGGCGACGACGGCCACGGAGGCCACTTCCCCTATGGCCACTACGGCTACCCCGACTGGCCCGACGGCCAGCTGCGGGCGAGCGCCACCGACATGGCGCGCTTCGTCGCCGCCGTGGCCCGGCCCGGCGGGGGGCTCGATCCCGCCACCCGTGCGCTGCTCGTGGCCGTGCCCTACCCCGCGGCCAGCGAGAACCAGGGCCTGTTCTGGGTGCGCCGCCAGCGGGGCGGACGTCCCACCTGGAGCCACTCGGGCGACGACGCCGGCGTGACCACCGAGCTGCTCTTCGACCCCGAGAGTGGCGATGGAGTCGTCGTCTTGATGAATGTGGACGGCACCGAGGAGCGCATCCAGGCGATGCGCGCGCTGGAGGCCCTGGCCCTCGAGGCGCTCGCGGCCCCGTCAGAGTCCCGCACAGCCTCCGACGCCCCGTCTCGGTCAGGTTAGCGGGCCATCTTCGGAGGCCCCATGAAAGACCTTCCCGTCCACCCCGCCTATGACGCGCTCTTCAACCCCACCGAGGAGCACCGCATGCTCCGCGACATGGTGGCCGACTTCGCCCGTCGCGAGGTCGCCCCCCAGGCCGAAGAGCAGGACAAGATCGCCCACATGAACATCCCGCTCTTCCACAAGCTGGGCGAGCTGGGGCTGCACGGCATCACCGTGCCCGAAGAGGACGGCGGCGCCGGACTGGACGCGACGGCGGCGGTCATCGTGCACGAGGAGCTGTCGAAGTACGACCCGGGCTTCTGCCTGGCCTACCTCGCCCACGCCATGCTCTTCGTGAACAACTTCTACCACTGCTCGAACGCCGAGCAGAAGGGGCGCTACCTCGCCTCGGTCATCAGCGGCGAGCGCATCGGCGCGATGGCCATGACCGAGCCCGACCACGGCACCGACGTCATCGGCATGGGCACAACCGCCGTGCGCCAGGGCGACCACTACGTGCTCAAGGGCCGCAAGACCTACATCACGAACGGCGTCGAGGCCCACGTCTTCATCGTCTACGCCAAGGTCGACGGGCGGGTCACGGCCTTCCTGGTCGACGGCGACGCGCCGGGCTTCTCGCGCTCGCCCCACATCCCGAAGATGGGCATGCGGGCGTCGACCATGTGTGAGCTGATGTTCGACGACTGCGTCGTGCCGGCCGCGAACCTGCTCGGCGAAGAGGGCGACGGCCTCACCCACATGATGCGCAACCTCGAGATCGAGCGGCTGACCCTGGCGGCCATGAGCGTCGGCATCGCGCTGCGCTGCACCAGCGAGATGGTCCGCTACGCCCACGAGCGCACGGCCTTCGGCCAGAGCATCAACCGCTTCGGCCAGATCCAGCGCTACATCGGCGAGTCCTACGCGGCCACCGAGGCCGCCCGCTGCCTCGTCTACAACGTCGCCCGGGCGGTCGGTCCCGACATCCAGAACCGCATCGGCTCGGATGCCGCCAAGCTCTTCGCCGCCCCCGTGGGCAAGCAGGTCGCCGACAACTGCATGCAGGTCATGGGCGGCGCCGGCTACTGCACCGAGTTCCACATCGAGCGGCTCATGCGCGACGCGAAGCTGCTGGAGATCGGCGGCGGCACCATCGAGAGCCACCAGAAGAACCTCACCAAGGACCTCACCCGGGCCATGGTGCGCTGAGCACAGCAGCAGCGAGGGCCGCGGGGGTCGGACGGGCGGCGACCGCGTGTCCGGCAAAGCCCCGGCCCTCCAGTGCGCTGGCCGTGGTCGGCCCGATCGCCACCGCGACCGGCCGCCGCCAGGTCGCCCCGCACCAGGCGCCGACGGCCGAGGGGCTGGCGAAGACCACCACGGCATCGTCCTCGAGAACGGCCCCAGCCAGGGCATCGGGGACCCGCACCCGGTCGTAGACCGGCCAGTGCTGGAGGCCCGGGCGCCGCTGGAGCGCCGCGGCCATGGCGGGTGCCGGGCGCTGGGCTCCGACGAAGACCGCGGGCCCGTCCACAGCGGCGAGCACCGCGGGGCCTGTGCCCCCCGGCGCGACCTCGGCCCGGATGCCAGCGTCCTGCAAGGCCCGGGCGGTCGCCGGCCCCACGGCCACGACCCGGCGCCCAGGGGCCAGCTCCTGCAGGACCGCCCCGCCGTGGGCGACCGCCGCCCGGCTCGTGACCAGCACGACCGCCGCCGCGGGCACGACGAGCGCCGGCACCGCCACCGGCTCCACGGCGATCAGCGGCCGGTGGAGCACCCGGAGACCGGCGTCCCGGAGCAGCCCCGCCAGCGGCCCGGCGCGGCGGGCCGTGAGCACGACCTGGCGGCCCTGGCTTGCGTGCTGTGCTGTGGCCACTGCCGCCTCCGCGTGTGGGGACCCCTCCCCGGGTGTAAGATGCCACCGCGCTTCAGGAGCCCCCCGATGCAGTCTTCCCGCCCTCTGCCCGCCCGCGTCTCTCGCCCCGTCCTGGCCGCCCTGGCCCTGGTCGCCGCCGTCGGCTGCGGCAGCGACGAAGAGAAGTACGCCCAGGCCACCTTCGCCGACGACTACTCCGACGCCGTCTGCACCCTCTACGCCCAGTGCCAGGTGCTCACGGTGTCGGCGGGCTACGAGGACGAGGCCACCTGCCAGGACGACGTGGCCGCCAAGGTCGAGGGCTGCAGCGGCTACAAGGACACCGTCGCGCTCAAGTGTGTCGACGCGGTCAACACGCTCCAGTGCCAGGAGCTCTTCGACGGCGACTGGCCCGAGGACTGCGCGAGCGCCTGCAGCGACGGCGCGGCCGAGGGCGGCTTCACCGTCGAGTAGAGAACCGGCGCCGCCTCAGGCCTCGAGCTGGGCCGCAAGGCTGCGGCCGAGGGCCACCGGATCGCTGCCCGTGGCCTGGACCCGGCGCAGGCTGCCGTCGGACTGCTCGGCGCAGGCCACCGCCACGAGGGTGTCGCCGTCGACCCAGGCATGGGCGGCCGCGGGCACGTTGCAGCCCCCGCCGTAGGCGGCGAGGAAGGCGCGCTCGACGGCACAGGCCCGGGTGGTGGGGCCGTGGGCGATGCCCGCCAGCACGGCGCGGAGCTCGGCGTCGTCGGTGCGGCACTGGACCGCCAGCGCCCCCTGCCCGACGGCGGGCACCATCTGCTCGACCGAGAAGCAGTGGGCGTCCGGGCGCACGATGCCCAGCCGGTTCATGCCGGCCCGGGCGAGGATGGTGCTCTGGTACTGGCCCTCGTCGCGCTTGCGGAGCCGGGTCTCGACGTTGCCGCGGATGTCGGCCACCTCGAGATCGGGCCGCAGGGCGAGGAGCTGGGCGCGGCGCCGCAGCGAGCCCGTGCCCACCCGGGCGCCCTCGGGGAGCGCGTCGAGGGCGAGACCCACGAGGCAGTCCCGGGGGTCTTCGCGCTCGGGGATGGCGCCGATGCAGAGGCCCTCGGGATCGTCGGTCGGCAGGTCCTTGAGGGAGTGCACGGCGAGGTCGAGGGAGCCGTCGCGGAGGCCCTCCTCGAGCTCGAGGGTGAAGAGGCCCTTGCCGCCGAGCTCGGCGAGCGGGCGGCTGCGGTCGCGGTCGCCGCGGGTCGACACGATCTGGAGGCGCACGGGCAGGCCGCTGGCGGCGGTGATGGCGGCGGCCACCATCTTGCTCTGGGCGACAGCGAGGGCGCTGCCCCGGGTGCCGAGCACGAGTTCACGGGGGGCGGTCATCGGGGCCTCACTGCTCTGGGGCGGGATCATCGGAGGAACGGACGTCGACCCCGAGCGAGGCCAGCAGGCGCTCGAGCTCGTCGGTCTCCCCGCGCTCTGCCAGGCCGCGGGCGGTCTGGAGGCCGGGATGGAGGATCTTCTTCACCATCGCACGGGTCATCGCCTCGACGGCCTTGCGCTGGCGGGGGTCGAGGCCCTGGAGCGCGGAGGCGGCCCGGGCCAGCTCGGCCTGGCGGATGCCCTCGGCGCGCCGCACGACGCCGCCGATCTCGCGGTGCCAGGCCTCGGCCCGGATCTGGCGCCAGGCGGTGGCGGTCTCTTCGTCGATGATGCGCTCGGCCGCGGCCGCCGCTGCCAGCCGCCGCTCGCGGCCCTGATCGGCCACCTCGCGGAGGTCGTCCACGTCGAAGCGGTAGACGCCGTCGAGCTCGTTGACCGCAGGGTCGATGTTGCGGGGCACGCTGAGGTCGATCATCACCAGCGAGCGGTAGCGCCGCCGCCGCATGACGCCCTGGAGGTCGCGCCGCTGGACGAGCAGCCGGCCGGCCCCCGTGCTGGCGATGACCACGTCGACCCGGGGCAGGTAGTTCGGGATCTCGTCGAGGTGGGTCGCCGAGGCACCGAAGACGTCGGCCAGCTCGACCGCCCGCGAGAAGGTGCGGTTGGCGACGATCAGCTCGGACAGGCCGTAGCCGAGCAGGCTGCGGGCCACGAGCTTGCCGTGGGCCCCCGCGCCGATGAGCAGCGCCGAGCGCCCCTCGAAGCTGCCGAGCACCTGGCGCGCCAGCTCGACCCCCGCCCGTCCCATGCTGACGGCCTCTCGGGCGATCGCGGTCTCGGTGCGTACCCGCTTGGCCACCGAGAAGGCCCGGTCCACCACACGGCGCAGCCCCGGCCCCGCACCACCGGCCTCGGCCGAGAGACGCCAGGCGTCCTTGAGCTGGCTCATGATCTGCGGCTCGCCGACGATCATCGAGTCGAGGCTGGAGGCGACCCGGAAGAGGTGGCGCAGGGCCTCCTCCTCGTCGTACTGGAACAGGTAGGGCGCGACCGACCGGGGACGCACCCCGCTCACGGTGGCGAGCCAGCCGGCGACCTCGGCGGCGCTGTGGCCCTTGCCGGGCACGGCGTAGAGCTCGACGCGGTTGCAGGTCGACAGCAAGATGGCCTCGTGGCCGAGCTTCTCGTCCCGAAAGCGACCCAAGAGCTCCGGCACGCCCCCCGGGGGCACCGCGAAGCGCTCCCGGATCTCGACCGGCGCCGTGTGGTGGCTCAGTCCGACCGCTACGAGTCGCATCTCAGTCCCCACCCGGGGCGCCCGCGGCCCGCCGATCCATCAGTGCCACCCACGCAGCACGAGGCCGGCGACCACAAAGAGGGCGGAGAGGCCGACAAAGCCGCCCACGCCGAAGATGGCGGCCAGCCGACCGCGCCAGCCGCTCACGAGCCGGACGTGGAGACCGGCCGCGTACCAGAGCCAGACGAGCACCGTGCCCCACACCGTGATGTCGGAGCCCATGCCCGCGCCGGGGTGGGTGGCGGCCCACATGCCGCCCACGGCCATGCCCGCCGTCAGCGCGACGAAGCCGATGGCCATGGCCCGGTAGTTGAGCTGGTCGAGGCGCTCGAGCGAGGGCAGCCGCCCGATGCCGCGGAGGCGCTTCTTCTTGAGGCGATCCCGCACGACGAGGAACAGGGCGCTCAGACCGAAGGAGACCGCCAGGCCCGCGAGCCCCGAGAGGATGAGGGCGAAGTGGGCGATGAACCAGGCGCCGGGAATGGCCGGATCACCGTCGGCGCCGGGGGCGAGCTGGGCAACCGTGAGCAGGACCACGCCCAGGCCGAGCAGCAGCGCGCCGAGGGTGCTCATGCGGGGGCGCCGGCTGAAGAAGCCGAAGCCCAGCACCACCCACAGGCTCAGGGCCGCGAGCCCCCAGCGCATCGAGGCGAAGGGCAGCCCGCCGATCGTGGCCCACTCCCAGCCCAGCGCCGCGAGGTGGAAGGGCAGCCCCGCCGCAGCCCAGAGCGGCCGCACCACCGGCACACCAGGACGCCGCACCATGCCGCTGAGCAGCGGCACGGCGTAGACGACGGACGCCAGCAGTGCGAGGAGGGTGATCACGGACGGTCCCGGGCAGGCCGTCCTCCCCTATTCCAGCGACCGCCCGCGGCCCATGCCGGCCCGGGGGCCGGGCCCGGCCTCTCTCGCCAGAGCGCCCGGGGCAAGCGCCGTCTCGTCGCTACTTGCGCTTGCCGAAGCCGAAGAAGCTCGCCAGGCCCCCCGACGACTCGGCCGGGGCCGTCTTCGCGCTGCGGCGGGTGTGCATGCGGACCCGGCGCTGGGCGCCGACGGGGTTGGGGTCGATCTCGCGCACCTCGAGAAATGCCTCGTGTGCGCCATCCTCATCCCCCGCAGCCACCATCAGCTCGCCCCGCAGGGCGGCCCGCTCGCAGCGCTCCCCGCGGGTCTGGGGCGCGAGGGCATCGACCGCCGCCAGGGTGGCCTCGGGGGTCGCCTGGCCGCCGCGCCACCGCGCCTCGTTGGCGAGCAGCTGGAGGCCGAGGTCGAGCGGATCGGCCCCGCTCGCCTCGTCGAAGGCCGCGATGGCCTCGTCCCAGCGCCGGGCCCGTAGGGCATGCTCGCCCTTCGTCCGGGCGAGGCGCGCCCGCTTGCGATCGGCATCGGAGACATAGGGCTTGCCCGCCGCCCGGGCCTGGAGCCGCGCGCGCACCTCGCGGCGGAGCGCCTCGTCCTGGAGGGCGCTGTGGGCGTCGGCATAGACCGCGAAGAGCTTCTCGTGGAGCGCCCGCTGGGCGGCCGGGGCGCTGGCGTGGCGGTCGGGGTGGTGGGCCGTGGAGCGCGCACGGAGGCGCTGGTCCAGCTCGGCGGGCTCGAGATCTTCGACCGCCTCGAGGGCGAAGACATCCCAGGGCGGCAGGGCCTCGATGCGGGCCAGCTCGGCCTCCAGCGCGGCGGTCTCGGGGTCGGCGGCGGGGGCCGGTGCGCGGCCGATGGCCTCGTCCAGGGCCTCGACCGAGATGGCCACGGCCCCTCCCACCGCCTCGATGCTCGGCAGCTCCTGGCCCGCCACGTCCGCCGCGACCGCCGCCCGATCGTCCCGCTTCCGCAGCAGCCCGAGGGTCAGCAGGTAGTCGAGGGCCTCCCACAGGTCGTCCCGCTCGCGCCCCCCGAGGCTGTCGAGCAGCCCGAGGAGGTTGGGGGTGCGGGTGGCGGCCCGGAGCACCCGCAGCGACACGGGCGACAGGCCCCACTGGGTCTCGGGCGCGTCGTCGGGCGCACAGACCCGGAAGGCGGGATCCCCCTCGTCGAGCAGGGCCACCCGCCGGGCCCCGATCGCACCCCGGGAGCGCACAGCGGTGAGGATCATGCGGGGCACGGTGAGCGGGAGGGTCACCGGGCTGCGCTTCTCGACGTGGCTCTCGTCGACCCAGACGACCGACTCGTCGGCCGGGTGGGCCGAGATCAGCCAGGCACCGAGCTGCTCGGCGGCCTCGGTCATGGCGGCGTCCGGCGCCACCCCCGCACCGATGCGCATGCCCAGGGCCGCCATCAGATCGAGCCCGTCCGTGCCCAGCAGGCCGGGCACCCCGACACAGCCGGCCACCCGGCCCGCGCGCAGGGTGAGGCGGGCCCCGCCGACGTGGAGGGTGCCCGAGCCGCCCACCCGGTGGGCCAGGAATGCCACCCGGGCGGGCGGAAAGCGCTCGACCGTGCCGTCGACCTGGCGGAGGAAGCGGTCGCCGGACCAGCCCGCGTCGGCGGCGGTCTCGAGGTGGCGCTGGAGCACGGCCATCAGCGCGGGCAGCCGCGGCGGCAGGGCCCGAAAGCCCGCGCCGATGCCCGCCGCCCGCAGGG
>CAXQUZ010000419.1:0-2708 GCA_964226865.1 Myxococcota bacterium
CTACACGACGCTCGTCCGATCTCAGGGGCCGACGGGGCTGGGCAAGTCCGCCCTGCTCGACCGCTTTGTCGACGGCCTGGGCGAGGAGCTCCTCGTGCTCCGCTCGCGCTGCCACCTGCTCGAGTCGGTGCCCCACAAGGCGCTCGACGGGGTGGTCGACGCCCTCAGCCTCGCGCTGCGTCCCCGCGGCCGCCAGCGCGCCAGCGGCCTCGACATCGCCCTCGACGACGCGGCCGTCGACCGTCTCGAGGCGGCCTTCCCCGTGCTGCGCCACCGGCTGGGGCGCACGGGGCAGCGGCGCGCCAACACCGAGCTGGACGAGGCCCTCACCCGGCTGCTGCTCCAGGTCGCGGCCCATCGCACCCCGGTCATCGTCATCGACGACGCCCAGTGGGGCGACGCCGACAGCGCGGCGCTGCTCACCTACCTGCTGCGCCACGGGCCGCCCCTGGTGCTGGTCCTGGCCCACCGGGACGAGGCGCCGGGCGCCTTCCTCGCGGGGCTGGCGCCGGTGCTCGCCCAGGCGCCGCGGCTGGCGCTCTCTCCCCTCGGGCTCGACGAGGCCCGGGCCCTCGCGGACGGCCTCGGCGCCGGGGCCCTCGACACGGCGGCCCTGCGCCAGCTGCTCCACCAGAGCCACGGCCACCCCTACCTGCTCTCCGAGCTGCTCCGGGACGGCGGCCACGCCGCGGGCGACCTCTCGGACCTCATCGCGGCGCGCATGGGGGCCCTCGGGCCGGGCGCGGCCCGGCTGGTCGACCTCGTGGGGCTCTCTCCGGGCGCGGTGCCCGAGCGGGTGCTCCGGCGGGCGGCCGGTGCAGACGGGGCGCGCTTCCGCGAGCTCACGGGGCTCTGCCGGGCCGCCCGGCTGCTGCGCGCGGCGGCCGGCACCCTCGAGCAGCGCCTGCTGCCCTGGCACGACCGGGTGGCCGAGGTCAGCCGGGCCCGGGTCGAGCCGGCCGAGCGGCGGGCCCTCCACCAGGCCCTGGCGGCCGCCTGGGAACACGAGGATCCCGACGCCCACGAGGTGCTCGCGGTCCACCACGAGGGGGCGGGCCAGTGGCCGGCGGCCCTGGCGGCGCTGCGAGAGGCCCGCGCCCGGGCCGAGGCCGCCCGCGCCCACGCCCACGCCGTGACGCTCGGGCGGCGCATCCTGGCGCTGCCGGGCGCCGACGAGGCCGACCGGCGGGCCCTGGTCGACGCACTGGTGCGCAGCGGCCAGCGCCGGGCGGCGGCCCGCGAGCTCGAGCTGCTCGCCGCCGGGGCCGCCCCCCTCCAGGCCGCCCGCGACCGCCGTCACGCCGCCGAGCACCTCCTCCGCAGCGGCCACGTCGACGAGGGGCTCGCGCTCTTCGAGGCCCTGGCCGCCGACGCGGGCATCCCCCTCGGCGGCCCGCGCTGGCGGCTGCTGCTCTGGGTGGTCTGGCTGCGGCTGCGGGTCTGGTGGCGCGGCTACACCCCGGCGGCGCCGACTGCGGTGGCGCCGGCGCGCCGCGAGCGGGCCGAGCTGGCGGGGGCCATCAACCGGGGCATGCGCTTCGTCGCGACCCTCGACGGGGTGGCACCGAGCGCCATCTGTCTGCTCGAGGCCCTCGACATCGGCGATCCCGACCGGCTGCTGAGCCCGATGGTCAACGAGCTCAACACGCTGTGTGTGGCCGGCTCCCAGCGGGGGCCGGGCGCCGCGGCCCTCGAGTCCCAGCTGCTCGCGCTCTTCGAGCGGGTCGAGGATCCGGTCGCCCGCGCCAACTTCTGGCTCGAGCTCGCCGGCACCTCCTGCCTCAAGGGCGACTTCACCGAGGCCATGGAGCGGCTGAACCGGGGCGAGGCCCTCTTCGCCGAGCAGGGCGAGGAGGGGGCGGCCTGGATCGACACGCGCTACGCCTACCTCTCGATGGCGGCCTGGTTTGCCGGCTCGTGGCAGGCCCTCGCCGACCAGACCGCCCGGGGGCTGCGCGAGGCCGACCGGCGCGACGATCGCTGGACGGCCACCTGGCTGCGCCTCGGCTGGAGCCCCGTGGCCCAGGTGCTCCTCGGCCACTCGCTGTCCGAGGCCCGGGCGGGGGCCGAGCGGGGCGTGGCCGTCGCCGGCAGCCGGGCCCCCGTGCTGCGGAACGCCGCGGTGGTGGCCCTCGCCCAGATCGACCTGCTCGCGGGGCGTCCCGCGGACTGCCTCGCCCGCCTCGACCGGGAGCAGCCCCGCATGAAGGCCGCCTTCCTGCTCGAGGCCCAGTTCATGCGGGTGGCCGTGCACGAGACCCGGGCCCGCGCGGGGCTGATGCTCCAGCGCCATGGCGACCCGACCGGGGCCGCGCAGGTCGCCGCCTCCCTGGCGGCACTGGCCGCCGAGAAGGCCCCCTGGGCGGACGGTCTGGCGGCTGCGGGGCGGGCCTGTGGGGCGGCGCTCTCCGGGGCGGCGCCGGCCACCTGCGCGGCGGCGGTGCAGGACGCGGCCGACCGCTGCGCCGCGGCCGGGCTCCACGGCCACGCCGCCATGCTGCGCCGGGTGCTCGGCACCGCGCCCCCCCTCCCCGAGGCCTTCGACGCCGCGGCCTGCCACGACTTCCTCTTCCCCGGGCGGCCGCACGCGGCGCAGTGGCAGCAGGGGGCGGCGGCAGGGCCGGCGGCAGCCCGGGGACGAGGACGTCGTGGCAGGCCGCGGCGTCGAAGGCCTCGGGGAGGGGGGGCGCGGTGCCGAGCACCCGGCG
>CAXQUZ010000420.1:0-9692 GCA_964226865.1 Myxococcota bacterium
GGGGGGGCCGGTGGTCGCGACGTCGGCGGGCCGGCGCCCCCGGAGAGGGGGCCGGCCACACGCTCAGGCGAGCAGGGCCGCACAGAATTCGGGGGCCGCGAGGCGGTCCTCGGCGGCGAGCAGCGCCCGGGCGCCGGCGGCGCGGTCGGGGTCGTCGCCGGCGTGGCGCGCGCAGAGGCGATCGACCGTGTCTTGCCAGGGCCAGCCGGGGCTGCCCTCGGGCAGCTCTCGGCGCTCGGGCCAGTGGCCGCCCCGGGTGGTGTGGACGAGCACCTCGGTGTCGCGGCGGTCGCGCCAGGCGCCCACCGGCAGGCCCGAGAGCCCCGGCTCGGCCCGCCGCACCCGGGCCAGCAGCCGATCGGGACGGTGGCGCAGCGCGGCCACCAGACCGCCCACCCCCGCGGGCCCCCGCGGGTCGAGGGGCCGCAGCAGCCGCCGCAGCGCGCGGGGCGAGAGGCCGGCCCAGAGCGGGGCGAGCACCTCGACCTGGTGGGCCAGCAGCGCGGCCGTCCGGGCGGGGTCGTGGTGGACCGAGACCGTGGCGGCGACGGCGGCCACCCGCTCGGCCAGCGGCGCCAGAGCGGCGGGACGCAGGGCCCCCGGACCGCTGTCGTGGCTCGCCACGCGGAGCGCGATGGACAGGGGGATGCTGCCGGGGATCTGGCCCGGATCGAGCGGGCCGAGCGGCCGCCCCGCCCGGTCGGCCTGGGCCACCACGGGCGCCGCGGCGCGCACCTCGATGCCCGCCACCTGGTCGGTGCGCAGCCGCTTGTCGGCCGCCTTGACGTGGCGCCGGAGGATCTCGTGGACGGCCTGGGCGGGCAGGTCCACCCCGGGGGCCACCGGCTCGAGGGCGAAGCCGAGGGTCTCGCTGAGCCAGGTCTCGCCGAGGGCCGTGAACGCCGCCCGCAGCAGGGGCGTGTGGCAGCCGCTCGGGCCCCCGTCGACCCGGTCGAGCAGTGCACAGGGGCCCGTGACCCCCTGGGCGGCGAGCTCGACCGCCTCGAGCCCCAGGCGCACCGGCAGGGCCCCCGCCCGCACCCGGGCCACGCCCGGTCCCCACCGCAGATCGGGCGCGACCGCGGGCACGGTCGACAGCCCGAGGGCCAGGGCGTGGGCCAGCTGGCGGGCCGAGAGGCCCCGGACGAGCCCGCCCGCCACCACCGCCGCGGCCACCTCGGTGCGCGGCCCCACGCCAGGGGCCCCCTCGAGTGCCCCGGTGGCCAGGCCCTCCCGGGCCGACACCGCGTTGGCGGCCACCGTGGCGACCAGCCGCCGCCCCAGCGAGACCCCCGGCTGGGCCATGGCCCACCCCGCCGTCACCGCCGCCGCGCTGCCCGACGAGCCGAGCAGGCGGTCGCCGAGGGCCAGCCAGCCAATGCGGCCAGCCGCCATGCCGGGCTCGTCCTCGGGGAAGGGCGCGAGCACGGCCCAGTCCCGGAGCGCCCGGAGCGCGCCGGCGGCGCTGAGCTGCTGGAGCAGGGCGCGCTCGCGGTTGCCCGTGCCGATGTCTTCGGGCTGGAGGCCGTGGGCCCAGCGGGCGAGGCGGCCCACCGTCGTGGCGTCACCGGCCGCTGCCGCGGGGGCTGCCCCGCCGGTTCCGCTCGTCGAGGCACTGCCAGACATCGTCACTCCCGCCAAGGCCGGCGCCGGCGCAGGCGCCCGGTGGCTCCCTGCCCCCGTGCCCGCTCCCGGCGGCCGCACTCTATCCGACGCGTGCGGCGGGGCCCCGTCCGGCCCGCTGAAGCGACCGGGGCCACCGGACCGACCCGGGGGCCTGGTCACGGTGGCCCCGGGGGAGGCCCCATCGAGAACGCCCTCTGCGGGGCCGTTCCCAGCAACCCTCAGGCGTAGCCGATCTCGGGCACCGGGGTCAGCGAGAGCTGGCGCATCATCTCGATCAGCGCCTCGGAGGGCTGGTCGCGGGCGGCCTCCCGGAGGCAGGCAAAGCGCCCCGCGAGGTAGGCCGTGGCGATGCCCGAGCCCTTGAAGACCCGCTGCTCGCCGTCGGCGCCCTTGTAGTCGTGGCCGTGGTTCAGGAACTTGTCGGTGAGGCTGCCCCACTCGGCCCGGGGGAAGCGCCGGGGCGAGAAGTAGTAGACCTTGTCGAGGGGGCAGTCGCGGTGGGTGGCGACGCCGACGGTCTCGGGCAGGTCGGCCGGGTAGGCCCGCTCGCCCTTGGGGTGGGCCGCCGCGAGCACGACCGAGCCGGACTCGGCCGCCATGGCGCAGCAGTCGCGCAGCAGCAGGGCCTTGCCCATGTTTGGCGTGCCCGCCGAGAGGTTGATGATGTCGGCGCCGTGGCGGAAGGCGGTCTCGATGTCGGCCATGAGGTCGGCGCTCGTGTAGAGGCGCCGGTCCATGATCTTGATGCCGACGATGTGGGCGTCGGGGGCCATGCGGAGCACGGCGGCGGCGATGTCGGTGCCGTGGCCGTTGTCGTCGTGGAAGTCGGCGCCGATGGCCGCGTGGCCGGTGGCGTTGAGCTGGATGCGCCAGCCCGACAGCTCCACCCCCTTCATGCGGGGGTCCTCTCGGTCGACGCCGCTGTCGATCACGGCGACCGTGACGCCCTTTCCAGTGTACTCTTTGCCGCGGAAGCGCATGGTCCACACCCGGTGGTGGCGGCCGCGCGCAGGCGGACCGCGTGTGCTGGAGAGCCGAGAGGCAGAGGCCGCGAGGGTAGCGGCTCCCGGCCCGGAGAACAACCGGGGCGCGCCCGCTGGGACCGGCCGGGACGCGCGGGTGGCGCTGCGCCCGCGCCTGTGCCCGGCGGTGCGGGGATGCGCAGCGGGGGGCCGCGGGGATACAGCGCCCCACCTGCCGCCGTGTCGGCGGGCCCCCCGGCGGATCCCGTCGGTCGCGGCCACGCGCGCCCGCCCCGCCGACACAGCGACCGCCCGCCCGTCGCGCCCCGGAGAGAGCGGTGACCGAGCCTACCCGCCCGCCCCCGCCTCTCGAGCCGCCGGCCCCGGGCGGCCCCTCGCCCCGCACGGCCCCCGCCGCCCACCAGAGCGTCCACACCCGCACGACCGACCTGCGCGGCGCCATGAACGTGATGGCGCGCCAGCTCGCCCGGGACGGGTGGGCCGTCGACCTGCACGGCACCGTGGCCCACGGCCCGGGCGCCCCCGTCGTGCCCCTGCTGCTGGCCGTCTCGGCCTTCGGCGCCCTCGGCGCGACCGCCCGGCCCTGGCTCGCCGCCGGCCTCGTGCTCGCCGCCGCCGGAGCCGTCGCCACCGACCTCGCCGGCGGCCGGAGCCCCCTGCGGGCCCTGCTGCCCCGGGTGGCCAGCCGCTCCCTGCTCGTCTGGCCCCAGGGGCCGCCGCCGCCGCCGCCCGCCCACCGCCCCGGCGCCGACGGTGCCCCGGTGCCGGTCGGCCCTGTCGACACCCGCCCCACCGTGCTCTTCGCCATGCCGGCGCGCATCGGCATCCGGGGCGCCCACCCGCTGCTCGCCGCCCTCTCCCTCGGCGCCGCCGTGCTGGTCGCGGCGAGCGGCCTGCTGCCCGCCCACCTCCAGGATCCCTTCGCGGTCGGGGCCTTCGCGACCCTGCTGCTGCTGGCCGTCGGGGCCCTGGTCGGCGGACGCCGCCGGGCCCGGGCCGCCCGCCGCCGCCCGGGCACCGCCGCCCTGCTGCGCCAGCTCGCCGGCGCCGTGCGGACCGCGCCCCCCGCCCGCGTCCGGGTGGGCCTCGCCGCCGTCGGCGCCCTCGAGCCCTGGCTCGACCCCCTCGAGACCCTGCTGCGCAACCACCAGCCCCTCGTCCCCCCCGCCCACACCCTCGTCGTGGTCTGGGAGCCCGCCCCCGGCCCCCTCGCGGCCGTGGTGGCCGACGGCGCCCGGGGCGAGCACCCCGCCTCGCCCCAGCTGGTCGCAGCCCTCGCCCGGCTCGGCCTGCCCACCGCCCAGGGCTCGTGGCGCCGGCCGGCCTCGGGCGGGCTCCGGGCGCGCCGCAGCGGCTGGCGGGCCATCACCCTCCGGGGCGGCGGCGCCGATCCCGAGGCCGCCGTCCAGTCCCTGCACCGCCTGCTCGGGCTGCTGGACAGCGGGGCAGGCGCCGGGGAATGGTGAGGGCCGTCCTCCCCCGCGGAGCCCCCGTGCCCCTCCCCTCCGTCCGCGCCCTGGCCCCCGCCGCCTGGCTGCTGTTGATCCCGCGCGCCGGCTGGGCCGGCGGCATCTCCGGCACGGTCCACAACGAGCTGGGCGAGCCCCTCGTCGACCTGTCCGTCCAGGTCTTCGACCAGCACCTGCGCGGCCTCGAGGTGCGCACCGACGCCACGGGCGCCTTCGCCTTCCCGGCGCTGCCGGCGGGCCACTACCGCCTGCGCGGGCTGCCCGACCACGGCTGGGACGAGGTGACGCGCTTCTACCCCGCGGCCACGAGCTTCTGCGATGCCGAGGTGCTCGCCCTCGACAGCGACACGGCCCCGGACCTCACCGGGGTCGAGCTTGTGCTGCCCATGGGCGCGCGGCTCAGCGGCGCCCTGACCGACGCGGCCGGTGAGCCGGTCCCCGGGGCCACGGTCTGGGCCGTGAGCCCCCAAGACGAGAGCGCGGCCGGGCTGCGGGCCGCCTTCACCGACGGCGACGGCGCCTTCGAGATCCGCGGTCTGGACGTGGACGCGGGCCTCGTCGACTGGGCGGTGGGGGCGGTCTCGTCGACCCACCCCGAGCAGTACCTCGGCGCGGTCTACGAGGAAGAGGCCGGCGACACCTTCGCCCCGCCCGCCCGCGAGAGCCTCGACATCGGCACCTGGTCGCTGCTCTCGGGCATCCGGGTCTCGGGCGCGGTCCAGTCCGCCGGAGCGGCCGTGACCGAGGGCACGGTCCACGTCTACGCCGGGGGCCAGGTGCGCTCGGTGGCCCTCGACGAGAACGGCGACTACGACGCCATCGGCCTGCCCCCCGGGGACGTGCTGCCCTGGGTGAGCGCGCCCGGCGTGGCCCTGACCTACTGGCCCGACCACGACCGGCCCACGGTCTTCGGCAGCGCCACCGAAGAGGGCGACCACCTCGAGGGCATGGACCTCGACGCGCCCCCCGAGGCCACCGTGGCCGTCGCGCTGGTCGACGCCGAGACCGGCACGCCCCTCGGCGAGCTGAGCGCGCTGCTCTACAACGACACCCAGACCGTCGGCCTCGGCGGCAACACCAGCGACGACGGGGTGCTGTCCATCGACGGCATGTCGGGGGGCGACTGGATGGTCTACGTCTGGGCCGCCGAGCTGGGCTTCGTCGACGGCTTCCTCGAGGACGAGACCGGCGCGCGGCGCAGCATCGCCGTCGAGACCGGGGTCGCCGACCAGGCCTTCACCCTGCCCGTGCCCCGGGCGGCCGTGCTGTCGGGCCAGGTGGTCGACGAGGACGGCCTCCCCGTCGAGAACGCCGCGGTCGTGGTGCTGCGCGATGACGGCCAGGGCGAAGCCGAGCGCACGGATGCCGACGGCGCCTTCACCATCGGCGGGCTGCCCGGCGACACCTGGCAGCTCTGGGCCGAGTACAGCCCCTACTGCCCCCAGGATCCGGCCTATGTCACGAGCTACTGGGGCGACACGGTCAACCCGGACTGGCAGGAGTGGCTGCCCCTGGCCACGGCCGAGCGGCGGGAGGACGTGGTGCTGGTGATGCAGCGGGACGCCGACCAGGACGAGATGGGCGACCGCTGGGAGGCCGACCACGGTCTCGACCCCACCCGGGACGACGCCGCCGAGGATCCCGACGGCGACGAGTACACCAACCTCGAAGAGTTCCGCATGGGCACGGATCCCCAGTCCGGCAGCCCCGGCCACGGCTGCCAGGGTGGGAGCAGCGGCGGCTGGCTGCTCCTCCTGCCGCTGCCCCTGGTGCTGCGGCGCCGATCGTGAGCGCCCCCCCCGCCCCGGCGCCGGGCCGGCGGCTGCGCCAGACCGTGCTGGGCCTCGCGGTCGGCGCCGTGGCGATGGCCGTGGCCCTCTGGGGGGTGCCCCTGGCCGACATCGCCGGGGCCCTCCAGGGCGCCGATCCGCTGCTGTTGGCCGTTCCCGCCGGCATGTTCCTGGTCCAGCAGCTCATCCGGGCCGCCCGCCAGGCGCTGCTGCTCCAGGCCACCCACCCCGCACACCGGCTGCGCAGCTCGCTGTCGGTGCTCTGCGTCTCTTTCTTCTTCATCAACGTGCTGCCCGCCCGGGCCGGCGAGGTGGTGCGGCCCCTGCTGCTCGCCGAGCGGGACGGCATCCCCCTGGGCACGGGCTTCGCGATGGTCGTCGTCGAGCGGGCCCTCGACCTCTGCGCCATGTGCCTGATGGTGGCCATCGCCGCCTCGACCCTGCCCCCGGAGGCCGGCGCCCGGCTCTCGCTGGCCGGCCTGCCCGGGCTGGACGGGGCGGGCGGCCTGCCCGTGCTGGCCACCCTCCAGGGTCTCGCCGTGGTCGGCATGGTCGGGGTCGCCGGCGCTCTGCTCGCGCTGCTCCTCGGCGGTGCGCCGCTGCTCAGCCGCCTCGGCCGGGCCTGGCCCGCCGACCGCCAGCCGGCGCTGCGGGCCCGGGTGCTGGGCTTCGGCGGCGCCTTCGCCGCAGGCCTCGAGGCCGGCCGCAGCCCCCGGCGGCTGGCGCCCGTGCTGGGGCTCAGCGCCCTGACCTGGGTGGTGACGGTGGCCATGTACCCCGCACTGGCCCGGGCCCTCGGCGCCCCGGGGCTCGTCGGGCCGACCGCCGGGGTGGGGGTGCTGGGCTTCACGATGATGGGCATGGCCCTGCCCGCGGCCCCCGGCTTCGCGGGCACCTACGAGGCCTTCGCCCGGGCCGGCCTGGCCCTCTACGGGGTGGCGGGCAGTGCCGCGGTCGCCCCCGGCGGACCCAGCCTCGACGCCTTCGCCCTCGCCTTCGTGCTCACGATGCACTGGGGCGTGCACCTGGTGCAGTCCGCCACCGCCGTGTTCTTTCTGGCGGTCGACCGCATCGATCCGGTGGCCGTGGCCCGGCGGGCGTGGCGGGGCGACGCTCAGGCCGATGCGCGCAGCGTGCCCTCATCCCCGTCGCCGTGAGCTTTTCCCGCGTGCACACGGATCACCTCGGCGATGACCTCCCGTGAGACCGGCTTCTTGACGTAGCCGTCCATGCCCGCGGCCATGCAGCGGCGCTCGGTCGAGGGCAGCACGTCGGCCGTGACGGCAACGATGGGCACGGCGGCCGCGGCCCCGCCGAGGGCACGGATGCGGCTGGTGGCCGTGATGCCGTCCATGACGGGCATGTGGAAGTCCATCAGCACCAGGTCGAAGGGCGCCGTGCCCCCGGCGAAGCAGTCGAGGGCCTCCTGGCCGTTGTCGACGAGGGTGACCTCGACCGCGCAGGCCCGGAGCAGCAGCGCGATGACCCGCTGGTTGATGGGGTTGTCTTCGGCGACCAGCACCCGCAGGGCGCTTGCCGTCTCGACCGGGCCAGTGGGGCCCTCTGCCGGGGCCTCGTCGCCCCCGTCGCGCACCCCCGCGGCCTCCGCCACCGCCGCGCCCAGGCCAGCGCCGTCGTCTTCGGCGAGGGTGCCCGTGGGCATGGGGATGTGGACGGAGAAGGTGCTGCCCTCGCCCGGGGCGCTGTCGAGCAGCAGCTCGCCGCCGAGCTGGCGCACGATGGCGCTGCAGAGGGCGAGGCCCAGGCCCGCGCCGCCGTGGCTGCGGGTGTGGGAGCTGTCGAGCTGGGAGAAGGGCTCGAAGAGGCGGTCGTGGGCCTCGGGGGCGATGCCGGCGCCCGTGTCGACCACGTCCCAGGCCATCTCGACCCGGTCGCCGTCCCGGCCGCGCATGTGGCAGCGCAGCACCACGCCCCCGTCGGGGGTGAACTTGATGGCGTTGTCGATGAGGTTGTCGAGCCCCTGGCGCAGGCGGTCCGGGTCGCTCTGGAGGGCGTCGGGCACGTCGCCGTCGACCTGGATCGTGAGCCGGAGGCCCCGCTCTCGGGCGGCCCCCGTCCAGCGCTGGGTCAGGCCCGCCATCAGCAGCCGGGGGCTGAAGTCGCGCAGCGAGAGATCGGCGCTGCCGGCATCGAGCCCGACGAAGTCGAACATGTCGTCGAGCAGGCCGAGCAGGCGCAGGCCCGAGCTGCGCATGGTGCGGACGGCGTCTGCGGTCTCCTCGGGCGAGCTCTCCGCCGGGGCATGCAGCAGCACGTCGGTCATGCCGATGATGCCGTTGAGCGGGGTGCGCAGCTCGTGGCTCATGGTGGAGAGGAACTCGGACTTCACCCGGAGGGCCCGCTCGGCCACGTCCCGGGCCGCCACCGCGGCGGCCCGCTCGTCTTCGGCGCGCTGGTGGGCCGCCTGGAGGGCCTGGTAGCGCTCTTGGAGGGCGGCCTGCTGGCTGCCGAGCTCGTCGATGGCGAGCCGGGCGTTGAAGACCGAGGCGAAGGCGCGCCGCAGCCGGGCCCAGAGGGTGAGCGAGGGCGGGAGCTCGACGTGGTAGACGCAGCGCCGGGGCGACAGGTCGGCCCGCACCACCGCCGGGTCGAGGCCCAGCAGCCGGGGGAGGCCCTCGAAGATGCCGTGGCAGACGGTAAAGAGCTGGGGGCAGTCGGCGTCGCTCTCGGGGATGGAGAGGGTGAGGCGCAGCCCGTTGCGCCCGGCGGGCTCCATGGCGTTCTGGACGCTCGGGAACAGCTTGGGGCCGCCGTAGCGGTTGCTGGCCCAGTAGAGCATCTTCGGGCTGGCCACCAGCGAGTAGACCCCCGTCTCGCCGCCCACGATGGGGCTCTTGCTCATGTCGCGGCCCACGGCGCGCAGGGCCTGGTCGCCCCCGAGGATGCCCTCGAGGCGGGCCGAGAGCAGGCAGAAGGAGTCCCAGTCGAGTGCCGCCGGCGGGTGGTCGGGATCCACGTCCACCCCCGCGAGCAGCGTGGGCAGGGACGCGGGCGGAACCAGCGACGCGTAGAGCGCCACGATCTTGCCGTCGACCGTGTTCATGGGGGGGTCCCCGGGGTGGGAGAGGAGAGGGCGCCGGGCCTGGCACCGGGGCCAGACCAGAGACGAAGCGAGGGGGGGGCGGTGGCGTCCATGGCCCCCGCTTCGGATCGCGAGACCACGGACTTGATAGCCTGAAGCAAGCTCTGCCCGCCGTTACAGACGATTACCCCTGCAAGACGCAGCGCCCGCCCCCCCGGACAGGACGGCAGGCCCTCCCGGCACTGCCCGGAGGAGTTCTTGCTGCACGATCGCGGGCTACCCCGCACCGAGCCCCAGCTCGGCCACCACCTCGCGGAGCAGCTCCCCCGAGAAGTGGTCCTCGACCTGGGCGTAGATGGCCATGTCGCGGGCCTCGGCCCCCATGCGCCGCTTCGCCCGGTCGGCGTCCATGCCCAGGTGGAGCCGCTCGGCCCCGAGCGCCCGGGCCCGGCGCACGATCTCGAGCAGCATCACCCGGTAGCTGCCGTGGCTGCGCACGTAGTCGTAGTCGAGGCCACAGAGCAGCGGCGCGTAGTCGGCCCCGTGGTGGTGGGCCGCGTAGAAGGCCACCGGCACGCCGTCCGCGCGGAGCTCGGCGTCCAGGGCCGTGTCGGCCGGCCAGGCGGGGCCCCCGTGGGCCGGGGGCAGGTGCACCGTGACCAGCTCCCAGACCGGCGAGGGCCCCAGCTCGTCGATGACCGTCTCGGGCAGCGGGAAGACGTTGATGCGGCGGCGGCGGTCGGCCACCGCCCGGTAGAGGGGGTAGAGCCGGTCGCGCAGG
>CAXQUZ010000421.1:0-12355 GCA_964226865.1 Myxococcota bacterium
TCGCCTACATGGCCCCCGAGCAGCTCGCCGGCGCCGCCGTCGACAAGCGCACCGACCTCTACAGCGTGGGCGTCAGCCTCTACGAGAGCCTCGCCGGCACCCGCCCGGTCCACGCCCGGGGCGCCGACGGCTACGCCCGGGCCCTCCGCGCCGGCGAGGTGAGCCCCCTGGCGAGCCTCTGCCCCGGGGCCCCCTCCAACCTCGTCGAGACCATCGGGCTGCTCATGGCCCGCGACCCCATGGCCCGCCCGGCGAGCGCCGCGGTCGCCCGGGCCCTGCTGCTCTCCACTTCGGTCTCGGCCGATCCCCTCCAGCGGGCCCCGCTCGTGGGCCGGAACGCCGTGATTGGCGCAATCGAGGCCATTCTCGACAGCCAAGGCGCCGTCACGGTGCTCGGCGAGGTGGGCGGCGGCACCGGGCGCATCCTCGCCTGGGCGGTCAACCGCGCCCGGTCCGACGGCTTCGAGACCCTGGCCCTGCGGGTGAAGCCCCAGGCCCCGCCCGAGGCGCCCCTGCACGATCTCGCCCGCGAGCTCGGGGCCATCTCGGGCCCCGTGGCCGCCGAGGCCGCGGCCCTGGGCGCCGAGCTCGAGGCCCTGTCGACCGAGGGGCCGCTGCTGTTGCTGATCGACGGCACCGAACACATCTCGGCCCAGACCGGCGCGGCCCTGGCCCGGGCCATCGCGATGGCGCCCCGGCTGCGCACCCTGCTCGCCGGCAGCCGCCCCATGCCCGGGCTGCCGGGCCACCAGGTGCGGCTGCGGCCCCTGTCGGTCGGGGAGACCGAGCGCATGGTGGCCGGCATGCTCGGCACCAAGGCCTGCCCCGCGGGCCTCGCCGAGGGCGTGCGGCGCGTCGCCACCGGCCAGCCCGCCATCATCGCCCACGCCATCAAGGAGCTCATCGCCCGGGGTGCCCTCTACACCGACGGGGTGGCCGACGACGGGCGCCCGCGCTGGCGCCTCGACCGCGAGGCCGAGCTGACCCCGGTGGCGGGCCTCGTGCGCCTCTTCGGCCGGATCCTGCTGCGCCTGCCCGATGAGGCCCGGCGGGTGCTGGACGTGCTCGCCGTGGTCGGTGAGGCGGTGCCCCTGCGCACGGCCCTGGAGCTCGCGGGGGCCGACCCCTCCGGGCTCGCCATGCACGCCCTCGCCGCCGAAGAGATCGCCGCCATCGAGCACCACCCGGACGGCGAGTGGGCCGTGCTGCTGCGGCCCGCCGTGGGCCAGCTCGTGCTCGCCCAGATCCCCGCCGCCCGCCAGGCCCGCATCCACGCCGGCATCGCCGCGGCCCTCTCGGCCCAGGCCCCCGACCCCTGGCGCCAGCGGCGCATCGCCTGGCACGCCGCCCACGGCGCCCCCCCCGAGGAGGCCAGCGAGGCCCTGCTCCAGCTCGGGCTCCAGCTGCGGGATGACGGCGAGAGCAAGCTCGCACTCGAAGCCCTCGACAAGGCCCGCCACCTGCCCGGCACGCCGACGGTCGTGGCCGCACGGCTGGCCCTCGCCCGGGGCCAGGTGCTCGAGAGCCTCGCCCGCCGCCACGACGCCGCCGAGACGCTGGAGCGGGCCCGGGAGCTCGCCGCCCGCACGGGCAACATGGCCGTGCTCGGCGCCGCCCTGACCGCCCTGAGCCGCACCCGCCGCGAGCTGGGCGATCAGCGACGGGCCGGCGCCCTGGCCGACGAGGCGGTCGAGGTGCTCGAGCTGCTGCCCCCGTCCCCGGCCCTGGCCGAGGCGCTGCTCGAGGCCGCCCGGGGCGAGCGCCTCGCCGGGCGCATCCCCCGGGCCCTCGCCCACCTCCAGCGCTGCGCCGCCCTCGGGGCCGAGCTCGACAGCCAGGATCTGCTGGCCCGCGCCCGGGGGGCCATGGGCCTGCTCTACGCCGAGGACGGCCGCCTCGAGCCCGCCGCCCAGCTGCTCGCCGACGAGGTGGCCTGGCTGCGCACCTGCGCCCGGCCGGCCGCCATCGTCACGAGCCTCTGCCGGCTGGCCATCGTGCACCGCCGCATGGGCCGCCTCGACCTCGCCACGACGGCCCTCGACGAGGCCGACGACGTCTGTCGCTTCTCCGCCCAGCCCTACGAGCGCGCCCTCGCCCGCATCGCCCGGGCCACCCTCCACCTCGCCGTGGCCGATCTGCCGCGGGCCCGGGCCCTCCTCGACGAGGCCTCCCTCGCCCTCGATCCCGACGCCGGCGTCGAGCTCCGGGCCGCCTTCCGCGACGCCCAGGCCGAGCTCCGCCTCGCCAGCCGCGACCACCAGGCCGCCCTCACCTGCCTCCAGATGGCCGAGACCGAGGCCGAGCGCGCGGGCCTCACCGCCTTCGCCGCCTTCTGCCTGGGCATGTGCGGGGTGCTGACGGCCGACGCCGAGGCCATCGCCCAGGCCCTCGAGGTGCTCAGCGGCAGCGGCGATCGGCGCTACGCCGCCCGGCTGCTGCTGCACGGGGCCCTGATCGGCGGCGACACCGATGCCCTCGAGTCCGCCGAGCAGGAGATCCGCGCCTGCGGCGATCGCTACCTGCTGCTGCGGGTGCTCCATGCCGCCGGCGGCGGGGGCCGGCGCCGGGAGTGCCTGCTGCTCAGCCGCCACCTCCTCCCCCACCTGCCGCCCCCGCTCACGGGCCGCTTCCTCGAGCTGCCCGCCGTGCACTGGACGGGGCTGCCCGAGCTGCTGCTGGGCCGCTCCCGGGGCCGGGCGCTGGAGTCCCGATGACCGCCCGTCTCTGTCCCGCCACGGGCGCCGGCCCCCGCACCATCCAGTGCTGGGATCCGCGCACGGGCGCCGACACCGCGACCCTTCCGTGCACCCCCGTCGACCAGGTGGCCTCCCGGGTCGCGGCCGCCCGCGCCGCCGGTGCCGCCTGGGCCGCCACCCCCCTCGACCAGCGCATCCAGGCCCTGCGCCGGCTCCACCAGGCCTTTCTCGGCGCCGCCGACGAGCTGGCGACCCTGCTCGCCGAGGAGTGTGGCCGGCCTCCGGGCGAGGCCTGGACGGCGGAGATCGTCGCCAACGACGGGCTCTTCCGCTGGTGGCTGGCCAACATCGAAGACCTGCTGGTCGACTGGCCCCTCTCCCTCTCTCCCCTCGAGTACCCGGGCAAGCGGGGCCGGGTCGTGCTCGCCCCCAAGGGGGTGATCGGCCTGATCACCCCCTGGAACCTGCCGGTGGCGATCCCCCTGCGCACCCTCGTGCCCGCGCTGCTCGCCGGCAACGCCGTGGTCTGGAAGCCCTCCGAACACACCGCCCGCCTCGGGGCCCGCCTCGCCGCCCTCTGCGACGCGGCCCTGCCGGCGGGGCTGGTCCAGCTCGTCCAGGGCGACGCCCTCCAGGGGGCGGCCGTTGTCGACAGCGACGTCGACATGGTCGTCTTCACCGGCAGCCACCGGGCGGGGGTCGCGGTCGCCACCGCCGCGGCGCCCCGGCTGCTGCCCGTGTCGCTGGAGCTGGGTGGCAACGACGCCGCAGTCGTCTTTCCCGACGCCGATCTCGATCGGGCCGCGGCCGGGATCGTCTGGGGGGCCTTCGCCTTCGGCGGCCAGAACTGCGCGGCCATCGAGCGCTGCTACGTCCACAGCACCGTGTGGGAGCCCTTCGTCGCGGCCGTCCAGGCCCGGATCGCCGCCCTCGATCGCGATCGGGATCTCAACCCCCTCGTGACCCCCGCCCAGGTCGAGAAGGTCCGGGCCCAGCTCCAGGCCGCGATCGCCGGCGGGGCCCGGGTGCTCGCCGGGGGGCTGCCCGAGGGGGACGACACGGGCCAGTGGCTGCCGCCGACCCTGCTCGCCGACGTCGACCCCGCGCAGGCGGTGGTGGCCGAGGAGACCTTCGGGCCGGTGCTGCCCCTGCTGCCCTGGACGGCCCTCGATCCCCTGCTCGACCAGATCAACGCGAGCCCCTTCGCGCTGACGACCTCCCTGTGGACCCGCGATCCCGCCGCCGCCGAGGCCCTCGTGCCGCGGCTGCGCAGCGGGGTGGTGACCGTGAACAACCACAGCTTCACCGGCGCCCTGCCCGATGCGCCGTGGACCGGTCCCGGGGCCACCGGCGGCGGGGTGACGAATTCGCGCTTCGCCCTCTACGGCCTCGTGCGCCCCCGGACGGTGGTTGTGGACGGCACGCGCGGCGACCGTGAGCTCTGGTGGTACCCCTACCTGCCCGCCCTGACACAGATCGGACGGGGCATGGTGGCGCTCCGACGCCGCGGTGGTCCACGCTTGCAGGGTGCGCGCGCCGCGCTAACTGGACTGCTCAACCGCTGGAAAGGCCCCGAATCGTGACCTCCGAACTTCCCGACGAGACCCCCGCCGGCACCGAAGCCGACGCCTCCTCCACCGCTGCCGCCGACGACGTGTCGCCTGCGCCCGTCGATGCCGTGCCCGCGGCCGCTGACGAGGCCGCCGCCGCCGACGATGTTCCCGCCTCCGCGGACGATGTCCCCGCCTCCGCCGACGACGCCCCCGCCGCCGACGCGGCTGCGTCCGCCGACGACGACGCCCCCGCGCCGGAGACCACCCGCCGCCGCCGCCGCCGCCGCCGCCACCTCCCCCGCTTCCTCGGCCTCGATCTGGCCTGGGCCCCCCGCAACTCCTCGGGGGGCGCGGTGATGGAGCTGGACGAGGACGGGGGCTGCCGCCTGGTGTCGGTCTCGTCGCTGCGGGCCCACGAAGACATCCTCTCGTGGCTGGCCCGCAACCGCAGCCGCGCCGGCACCATCCTCGCCGTCAACGCGCCCATCATCGTCGAGAACTCGGTGGGCCGCCGCGGCGCCGACACGCTCCTCCAGGAGCACTTCGGCCGCCACAGCGTCACCGAGTACCACGTCAACACGACCAACGCGTCCCACCCGCGGACCATCGGCCGTGCCCTGATGCGCATGCAGTTCGACCCCGATCCCACCATCGACGGCGATCGGGTGGTCGAGACCGCCAACCAGGCGACCCAGATCATGCTCTTCGAGGCCGAGCGCCCCATCCGCCTCAAGAGCGGCCCCGTGGGCGCCCGCAAGGACGCCGTCGCGCGCTTCCGCGAGACCCTCTGGGAGAAGCTCTGCGACGCGATGCCCTACCTCATCGAGACCCCCGCCCTGCGCAACCTGCTCGAGGCCGACCTGCCCTCGAGCAACGGCAGCCGGGTGGGTGAGCTCGAAGAGCGGCTCGAGGCCGTGCTCTGCGCCTACACCGCCTGCTACCTGGGCTTCCGTGGCCCCGAGAGCTGCGCCATGCTCGGCGACCTGAACGACGGCTACGTGCTGCTGCCCACCACGCGGAACCCGCCCCAGGGCTGAGCCGCCACCGCCTCCGCCCGCGGGCCTGCTCCCCCACCGCCGGGGGTGCGGGCCCGCGCTCGTCTCGACCGCCCGCGGCCCCTGCCCTGCCGCCTGGCCCTGCCCCCTCCGAGGACCCCGCCATGTCCAGCCACCTCACCGACAAGAGCCTGCTCCTCGCCGAGGGCCACACCGGGGTCCGCCTCGCCGCCCGCCGGGCCTTCGCGACGGCCGAGACGCCCGCCCGCTTCCCCCCCGACCGCACGGTCCGGGTCACCCAGCTCACCGTCTCGCTGACCCTCGATCCCGCGACCCCCGGCTTCACGGCCACGGCCCGCCTCGCGCTGGCCCTCCACCCCGGCGCCAGCGGCCAGGCCCGGCTGGACCTGGGCGCGGTGACGGTCACGGCGGTCGAGGACGAGACCGGCGCCCCGCTCGCCTGGTCCCACCACGAAGACACCCTCCCCGTCGAGGCCCTCGGCGACAGCGGCGCCGCCACCATCGTGGTCCACTACACGGGCGACCCGCCCCGCGGCCTCTACCGCACGGGCCCCACCGCCGCCGAGCCGGACCGGCCCCCCATGGCCTGGACCCAGTGCCAGGACGTCGACGGCCACCACCTCTTCCCCTGCATCGACCACCCCTCCCACAAGCAGCCCATCACGCTGCACGCCACGGTGCCGACCGGCCTCGAGGTTGTCGGGAACGGCGCGCTGGTCGAGAAGACCGAGGTCCGCCCCGGCTGGACCCGCTGGACCTGGACCGAGACCCGTCCCATCCCCGCCTACCTGTTCACGATGGTCGTGGGGCCCATGGTGGTCGTGGCCGACGAGACGGTGGCCGGCGCGGGGCCCGGCGGCGCCGACGTGCCCGTGCGCTACCTCGCGCCAGCGGGCACCGATCCCGCCCTTCTGCGGCCCAACCTCGGCAAGACCCCGGCGATGATCGCCTTCTGTGTCGAGCGCCTGGGGGTGCCCTACCCCTACCCCCGCTACGACCAGGTCATCGTGCACGACTTCATCTTCGGGGGCATGGAGAACGCCGGCGCCACGACCCTGACCGACGTGGCCCTGCTGCCGCCCGCGGCCCGCCTCGACGGCGACATGGACGACCTCGTCATCCACGAGCTGGCCCACCAGTGGTTCGGCGACCTCGTCACCTGCGAGGACTGGTCCCAGGCCTGGCTGAACGAGGGCTGGGCCACCTACATGCAGTACGTCTGGGCGGCGCCCGACAAGGGCGAAGACGACGCGCTCTACGACCTTCTCAGCACCATGGACAACTACATGGGCGAGTACAGCGGCCGCTACCGCCGGGCGCTGGTCGAGGGCCGCTACGACGCGCCCATCGACCTCTTCGACCGCCACCTCTACGAGAAGGGCGGCCTCGTGCTCCACACGCTGCGGGGCCAGCTCGGCGAGACCGCCTTCTGGGGCGGCGTGCGCGACTACCTCCAGACCCACAGCGACGGGGGCGCCCACACCCGCGACTTCCAGCGGGCCCTCGAGGCGAGCTCCGGCCGCAGCCTCGAGCGCTTCTTCTCGGAGTGGGTCACCGGGGTGGGCCACCCCGAGCTCAAGCTCCAGCTCTCCTGGGCCGGCGGCACCCTCACCGTGCACGCCAGCCAGACCCAGTCCGGCGACCGGGTCGCCGCGGCCTTTGCCCTCTCTCTGCCGCTCTTCATCGAGCACGCCGACGGCACGGTCGAAGAGCAGAGCCTCTCTCTCGGCCGGCGCAGCCAGGCCCTCGCCCTCTCCGTGGCCGCGCGCCCCCGCCGGGTCGGGGTGGATCCGCGGCTCACGGCCCTCGCGGCCCTCACCATCGAGGCCCCGGACGACTGGCTGGTGGCCAGCCTCGCCCGGGACGAGGCGGTGGTCGGCCGCATCCGCGCCGCGCGGGCCCTCGCCAAGAAGCGCGGCCCCACGGTGGTGCCGGCCCTGGTCGCCTGCCTCGAGGGCGACGACCACTGGTCGGTGCGCGCCGCCGCCGCCGACGCCCTCGCCCGCATCGGTGGCCCCCGGGCCGTCGCGGCCCTCGTCGCCGCCACGGCGGTGGACTGCCCCCGCACCCGCGCCCAGGTGGTGGCCGCCCTCGGTCGCTGCCGCGCCCCGGCCGCCCGGGAGGCCCTCGCCGCCCTCGACGCGGCCGCCGAGGTGTCCCTGCGGGTGCGCGCCGAGTGGGCCGCCGCCCTCGGCCGCAGCCGCCACCCCTCCGCCGTGGCCCGGCTCGCGCCGCTGGTCACCACCGACAGCTGGTCGTCCCTGCTCGCGCGCAAGGCCCTCGAGGGGCTCGGCCAGACGGCCGATCCCGCGGCCTGGGCCCCCATCTCCGCGGCCGCGGCGGCCGACCAGCTCGGCCGGGTGCGCGCCGCTGCCGCCAGTGCCGCCGGCAGCCTCGCGGGCCTCTGCCCGCCCCTGCGCCCGGCCGCGCGCGAGCTCCTGCTCGACCTGCTGGCCGACGGCGGCTTCAGGGTGCGCCTCGCGGCCATCTCCGCCCTGGGCAGCCTCGGCGACAACGGCGCCCGGGGGGCCCTCGCGGCCGTGGCCCAGTCCGACCCGGACGCCCGCACCCGCGCCACGGCCACCGCCGCGCTCCGCACCCTCGACGCCGCCGGAAGCGGCGCCAGCGTCGACGGAATCCGCGACGAGCTGCGCCGTCTGCACGACCGCAACGACGCCTTGATCGACCGCCTGGCCCGGATTGAAAGCCCCTGAGAGATCGGGCGAGAATGCCGTGAATCGCGACATCTCCACACCCCGTGCAACAGGGGTGTCAGGCCGTGACAGGGAATGGGGCTGCGCCCCCCCGCTCCCAGCTGCCACACTCCTTGCATCCGAGGAGCCCACGGACATGTCGATGGAGCCCATCCAGGTCAGCGCCCCCTTCGGCACCGGCACGGTGGCCGATCCGCGCGCCTCCGGCGACGACCCCGCTGCCCAGCAGCGGCTCCTCATCTGCGCCTCCTGCGGGGCCCAGACCTCGACGGTGCCCTGCGCCGACTGCGGCCGGAACCCGCTGCTGCGGGGGCGCTACCGGCTGCTCGAGGTGGGCGGCGGCGACCCCTCGGGCATGGCCTACAAGGCCCTCGACACCCGCCACCCGACCCACCCCATCGAGGTGCGCCTCGTGCCGCTGAGCCCCGAGGGGGCGACGGCGCTGGCCATGAACCTCGCCGACCGCGTCGAGCAGCTCCGGCGTCCCCGCTCCCCCCCGGTGCGGGCCGTCCACAGCGCCTTCCTCGTGGGGCGCGGGCGTCGCCAGGCCGTCGCCATCGTCCAGCCGGCGGTCACCGGCGTGCGCCTCGACGCCGAGCTCGGCCGGCGCTCGCTCTCCCGGGGCGAGACCGAGTCCATCCTGCTCCAGGTCGTCGAGACCGTCGCCGCCCTCCACGCCCAGCAGCCCCCCATGCCCTCGGGCGCGCTCGGGCCCGACCGGCTGCTGCGGCTGGCCGACGGCGACATCCTGCTGCCCTACGCCGGCGACCTCGACGGCCACGGCGAGGCCGCAGCGGGCGCGCCCCGGGCCCCCGAGCTCGCCACGGCGGCCTGGGCCCCCACCGCCGACGTCTTCCAGCTCGGGCTGCTCGGCGTGCGGCTCATCACCGGCCGCGACCCGGCGACCATGACCGACCCCCGCGGGGTGCTGGCCTGGGAACACCAGACCGCGGCCCCCATCGAGCTGGTCGAGATGCTCCGGCGGTGGCTGGCGCCCCGTCCGGCCGACCGCCCCGCCGACGCGGGCGCGGCCCTGGCCGAGCTCCGGGCCCTGCGCCCGGGCCACGCGCCCGACCCCTCCGCGCCCACCCTCGCCTTCCGCCGCGGCACGGGCTCTGACGCCCGCCTGCGCTTCCACTCGGGCGCCCACCGCGTCCACTCGGGCGCCCACCCGACGGCCGCCCGGCCGGGCTCCCCCGCCGATCCGCGCCGCATCGCCCCCACCCGGGCCGCGGCCCCCGTGCCGGCGCCGATCGACCCGGCCCAACAGAAGGCGAGCCTGTTGCTGCGGGGCACGATGGTGGTGCTGGCCGTGGCGGCGATCCTGGCGCTGATCACGACCATCCAGGGCCTGACGGCCGTGCTCTGAGCCCACGCCGCCGGGCCGCCGCGCTGCTCGTGGCCAGCGCCGCCTGCCGGCCGCCGCCGGCCGCCCCGGCGCCGCCCCGCTGGGACGCGCGCCCTGCGCGCACCGCCCAGCCCCTGGCGGTGCCCCGAGAGCTCGCCCGCCCGGGCACCCACCTCGGCCACCGCGTGGCCCTCGCGCCCGGCGCCGTCGTGGCCAGCGCCCCCGGGGCCGCAGCCGTGCTGATCTGGCCCACGCCCACCGATCCGGGGGCCCTCGCCCCAGGCGCCGCGGTGCCCTGGACCGGCCCCGCCCAGAGCGGCCTCGGCACGGCCCTCGCCGCGGCACCCGACGGCCGGCTGCTCCTCAGCGGCACCGACCCCGACAGCGGCGCCGCCCTGCTCTGGCTCGACACCCCCGCCCCGGCCCCCCGTCCGCGGCCGCTCGCCGCGCCCGCCGCCCTCCCCGGGCCCGGCGCCGGCGCCGACGCGGTGGCCCTCGGCGGCGGCTGGGCCCTGGGCCTGCCCAAGAGCGCGGGCGCCGACGGTGCCGTGCTCCTGCTCGACGCCGCGGGCCAGCCCACCCACCGCATCGCGGGCCGCGCGCACGCACTGGCCGGCGCGACCGTGGCCAGCCCGGGGGACCTCGACGGCGACGGCCACCCCGAGCTGGTCATCGGGGGCTGGGCCTGGTCGGGCCACCGGGGGCAGGCGGCACTGTTCTTCGGTCCCATTGCCGCCGACCAGACCCTCGACGACGCCGACCACCACATCGCGGGCCTCGCCGCCTGGGACATGGCCGGCTGGAGCCTCGCGGGCACCGACCTCGACGGCGACGGCCACAGCGACCTCGCCGTCGGGGCCTTCGGCGCCGACCAGCCCCAGCTCTCGACCGGCATGGTCTCCATCTGGCCCGGCCCCACCGGCCAGACCAGCAGCGGCAGCCTCCTCGGACCGATCGGTGGTGCCCAGGCGGGCTTCGCCCTCGCCGCCCTCGGGCCGGGCGCCCTCGCCGTGGGGGGCCCCGGCATGGACGGCGGCGCCGGGCTGGTCTGGCTCTGGTCGGGTCCCGTGGACGGCGTCCAGACCCTCGACCGGGCCACCGGCCGGGTGCTGCCGCCGGCCGGGGCCCGGGGCCTGGGCACCCGCCTCGCGGCCCGGAGCGACCCGCCCCTGCTGGCCCTGGGGCTGCCCGACAGCGGCGAGGAGGCGGGGGCCGTGCTCGTCGCCCTGCCCTGAAACAAGAAACGCGAGAACAGCCACATTGAGGCCATTCTCGCGCGAACTCGGACCGGCTCCCGCGGGGGCGGGGCTCAGTCTTCGATGGCGGCGGTCAGCAGCGCCTGGAACTCGGCGAAGACCCGCTGCTCCAGCTCCTCGTCCTCGACCGGGTCGACGGCCCAGCTGCCCTCGGGGGCGTCGGGCTCGGGGGGGTACTCGGTGTAGGCGAAGATGTGGAGCTCGACACTCTCGGGGGCCGGGGCGCCCGCCTCGGGCACGGGGGTGAGGGCGGCGTAGAGCGCGTCCTCGACCTCGATGACGGCGAGCAGCTCGAAGGAGAGGGTCTCGCCCTCGTCGTTGACGAGCTCGATGATCTCGGGCTCTTCTTCGGTGGCGGGATCGGGACGATGCTCGGACATGGGTGCTCCAGCGGCGTGGCCGACAACGCGCGCGGCCCAGGGGACCCGCAGGCTGCGGGCGAGCCGTCCTAAGCGCCCCGTCCGGCACGGGAGGCCCAGAGTTGCGCAGCCGTCACGGGGCCCGCGTGCGCTACACTCCGGCCATGAGCACCACCAAGCCCGTTCGGGTCGCCCTCGACGCCATGGGCGGCGACCTCGGCCTGTCCCAGACCGTCGCTGGCGCCGCCGCCCTCTCGCTCGAGTCCAAGCCCGTCCAGGTCTTCCTGGTGGGCGACGAGCCCCGGCTGGCCGCCGCCCTCGCCGAGACCCGCCACGATCCCCAGTGGATCCAGCTCGTGCACGCCCCCGGTGCCCCGGTGCGCATGGACGAGAAGCCCCGGGCGGCGCTGACGGAGCGGCCCGACTGCAGCATCTCGGTCGCCGCCCAGCTCGTGCGCGACGGCGAGGCCGACGCCCTGGTCAGCGCCGGCCACACTGGGGCCACCATCCTCGCCTCCGCGATGCACTTCCAGCGGCTGCCCGGGGTGCGCCGGGCCGCCCTCGCCGCGGTCTACCCGACCGAGCAGCGCCACGGCCCCAAGGGGGATCCCTTCGCGCTGATGCTCGACGTGGGCGCCACCCTCGACGCCTCTCCCGAAGACCTGCGGGGCTTCGCGGTGATGGGCGCCGCCTACGCCCAGATCATCTCCGACAACGACGATCCCCGGGTGGCCCTGCTCTCGAACGGCAGCGAGGCCAACAAGGGCACCCCCGAGATCGTGGCGGCCCACGCCCTGCTCGCGAACACGGCGGGGCTCAACTTCCACGGCAACGTCGAGGGCCTCGACATCCCCCGGGGCACGGTCGACGTGATCGTGTGCAACGGCTTCTTGGGCAATGTGGTGCTCAAGATGCTCGAGGGCGTCAGCGAGGTCGTCTCCGACATCGCCAAGGACGCCTACGCCCGGCGCTTCCTCTGGAAGCTGGGGCTGACCATGCTCTCGAACGGCCTGCGCCAGCTCCGCACGATGACCGACTGGAAGCAGTACGGCGGCGCCCCGCTGCTCGGCTTCGACCGGGTGGTCATCAAGGCCCACGGCCGCAGCAACGCCCGGGCCGTGCGCAACGCCCTCCGGGTCGCCTCGAAGGCCGTCGAGCGCATGTTGAAGCTTCAGTTAAGTTAAGCCACATCCATATCATCGCAACTGATGCTCCGGTTATCTCAGCCATGGTATTTCTAATTTTTATATTCATTATTTAGCATATTTGTTCTTATAAATGTAAAGTATACCATACATTATGTAATAAATATATTACTTTATGTAAAAAATAATTCACATTATTACTTTATGTAAAAAATAATCCATGGTTCTTATTGATATATAATTTTTCAGTAATGAAGTTTTTTTCTTT
>CAXQUZ010000422.1:0-2624 GCA_964226865.1 Myxococcota bacterium
CTCACCGACATGGCCACCGACGGCTTCAACCTGCGGGCCGAGCGCATCGAGACGGTCTTCCTGCGCGGCTTCTCGGCCGACCTCGAGCTCGACCTGTCGTGGGACCGCCCCGTCGAGGTGCGGCTCATGGGCGGCGACGACCGCAACACGGCCCAGCCCCTCGAGCTGGGCGAGGCGCCCTGGTCGCCCTTCCAGATCAACCCGGCCATCCCGCCCACCATCGGCCGGCGCTTCTTCATCGGCTCCGATCTCTTCGAGAACCGCAAGAAGGCCGAGGTCATGGTCGAGGTCGAGGTCGGCTTCGAGATGAACGGCGAGCTCATCGAGGAGCCCGAGAAGCTCTACCGCCTCCAGCTCACCTACCGGGCCGAGGACTCCTGGCGCGTGGTCTGGACCGAAGACAAGATCTTCTCCGGCTTCACCTTCGCCGACCTCGACCCGGACGGGGCCAAGCGGGCCGCAAAGCGCCGCATCCGCATCCCCCTCGACCCCAAGACCCAGCTCCGCGGCCTCTCTCGCTACGAGGTGGGCTCCGAAGAGTCGACCTGGCTGCGTCTCGAGCTGATCAAGTCCTCGCTCACGGGCAAGGACGAGAACAAGGACCAGCATCCCATCGCGCTCAAGATCTACAGCATCCAGCTGGGGGTCGAGAAGCGCCTGGGCCAGAAGTCCTACGAGCAGCCCATGCCCAACCCGCGCATGGCCCAGCTCGACTTCCGCGACCAGAACCAGCGGCTGACCCGGGTCGTGACCCGCGCCACGGGCCGCCTCGGCGAGTTCTTCCCGTTCTTCCCCTTCATCGAGATCGACGAGCCCAACCAGGCGCTCTACCTCCAGTTCGACCGGCCGCTGCCGCCCGGTGAGCGCCACGCCATCCAGTTCCGCTGCCGGGGCGAGGCCTTCGTGCCCTCGGATGCCCGCTTCGACATCGAGTGGGAGATCCTCGAGGATCGGGGCCACGGCCGCACGGGCTGGTACAAGCTCGACAGCTTCGTGGCCGCCGCCGAGGGCCGCGAGGGCCGCAAGCGCCGGGCCTTCGACATGAGCCGCTCCGGGGTGCTCGAGTTCCCGCTGCCCGAGCTGCCGCCGGTGCCCGACGAGGGCTTCTGGGTGCGCGGCCGCTTCGTGATGGAGCGCAACGCCGACGACCCGGGACTCGACCTGGGGCTGCTGCCGTCGCTGCCGCCCGTCACCCACATGATGCTCAACACGGTGAACGCGGCCTGCCTCTTCACCATGCGCACCGAGCGCAACAGCGGCCGCGGCGTGCCGAACCAGGTCGTCCAGCTGCTGCGCAAGCCCATCTTCATCCACCCCGAAGAGGCCGAGCGCCAGGTCTTCGAGCGCCCCGAGCAGTTCGACGACATCGTGGTCTTCGTCGAGAACGAGGACGGCACCCGCGACCGCTGGGAGCGCGCCAACGCCAAGTGGCAGGTCTACGATCCCCAGCAGGACCGCTGGAAGACCGTGGGCAAGGACGCCCGGGTCTTTGTGGTCGACCCGGTCGAGGGCACCCTGACCTTCGGCAACGGCATCCGCGGACGCATGCTGCCGGTGGGCTCGAACAACGTGCTCATCGACGTCTACCGGGTCGTGCCCGGGGCCCGCGGCAACGTGGCGCCCCACGAGATCGAGCTGGTCGAGGGCCGCTCCGAGCTCGAGGTCACCAATGTGCTGCCGGCGGTGGGCGGCCGCGACGCCGAGACCATCGACGAGATCAAGCGCCGCGCCCCGTCCATCCTCACGAGCCGCGACCGGGCTGTCACCCGCGTCGACTTCGAGCAGATCGCCCGCGACGCCTCCTCCGAGGTGGCCCGGGCGGCCTGTGAGGGGCGCATGGAGGACGACGGCAAGGTCCAGGTCGTCATCCTGCCCCACCGGCGCGAGGGCGAGCGCATGCCCGATCCCTTCCTCGCCGCGGGCCTGCGCGACCACGTCTCGCGCTACCTCAAGCGCCGCTGTCTCATCAACGTCGAGCCCGACGTGCGCCTCGCGCGCTTCATGGAGCTCGACGTCAACCTCCAGCTGCGGGTGCGCCCGAACTCGAACACCGACCAGGTGCGCGAGGCGGCCGAGGCCTTCATCCGGGCCTTCCTCGACCCCTACGCGGGCGGACTGGACGGCGAGGGCTGGCCCTTCGGCGGCACCCTCTACGCCCAGGACTTCGCGCGCATGGTGAGCGAGATCCCCGAGGTGCGCCACGTCTCGGACGTCCACCTCTACGACATGTCGGACGAGTCCTCCGACGCCGTGCCCGGCTGGGAAGAGGGCGAGGGCCACCGCGAGCTCTTCCTCACCAAGCACGACCTCTTCGTCGTCCGCCGGGTGCGCGTCCGCACCGAGGAGAGCGGCCAGTGAGTGCCCTTGTTCCCGTCCCGCCCGGCGGGAGCTGGCTGGTGACCAACCCGGGCGGCGGCCCCCCCGACCGGGTGCCCGACGACTACCGCTACCTCGAAGACATCGTGCGCATCGGCTATCCCGTGCGCGATGCCCGGGCCTATCTGACGCGCCACCTCGGCAACCCGGTGGACCTCGACCATCTCGGGCGGGGCGTAGAAGCTCGCGGGCGAGCCGTCCGGCAGCAGCCGCTCGCTGCGCACCGTGACCGGGTCGCCCTGGCCGAA
>CAXQUZ010000423.1:0-7738 GCA_964226865.1 Myxococcota bacterium
GCCGGACTGCAGGGCGCACAGGCTGCCCGCGAGGGTGGCGAGCAGGGCCCGGGTCCAGGGGCCCCCCCCGCGGGCGGCCCGGCGGCCCTCGGTCCCCTGCCCTTCGCCCTGGCGGTCGCCGCGGCCCCGCCCCTGGCCCTGTTCCGCTTCCCCGTGCGCTTCCTGTGGCTCTGGACGGCGGCCATGGGCCTCGGCACGGCCCGCAGCCTGCGCTGGCTGCAGGGGCGGGCGCCCGTGCTCGCGGCCCTGCTCGGCCTCACCGTGCTCGTCGAGTCGCTCCTGCTCGGCATGCGCCCCGCCGAGCCCCGGACCACCCGGGCCGACTTCCCGAGCGCCCACCAGGCCCTGGGCCCGGCCGACGTGGTGCTCGAGCTCTGGCCCCTGCACGCCCCGGGCCACCCCCTCGGCCTCGAGCTCAAGGAGCTCGGCTGCTGGGGCCAGCTCCACCACCCGGCCCAGCTGCCGGTGCCCTGCCTCGACGTGGCCGTCGACCGGGCGCCGCTCTACCCCCTCCAGCGGGCCCTCGCCCAGGCCCTCGTCGCCGGCGGCCCGCCCCCGCCCGAGCTCGACGACTTCGGCATCACCGCCGTGGCCTGGCACGCCGACGCGACCCGCCCCGCGCTCGCGCCCCGCCTCGCCGAGCAGCTGGCCGCCTGGTGGGGGCCGCCCGTCGAGCCCCGCCCCCGCCCCGCCCCGGTGGCTGCCCGCCGCTGGCCTCGCCATGGCCGCAGCCCTCGTCTTGCTCGTGATGTGGCCCGTTCTCGGAGACCCGGCGGGCCGGGCCCTGGGCGACCCCGACATCGACCTCAAGGCCCGGCTCTGGACCCTGTGGTGGGCCGCCCAGCCGGCCCGGGCCGCGCTCACCAACCACCCCACCGGCGGCGTCGACTTCTTCCTGTTGACGCCGGTGGGCGGCGCCCTGGCCCTCGTGCTGGACCCGGTGCCCGCCCACAACCTCTCGGCGGCCCTGGCCGTGCTGGTGGCCCTCGCGGGCGGCGCGCTGTGGGGCGGCCACCGGGGGGGCGCGCCCGGGGCCGTGGTGGGGGGCCTCGGGCTGGCCACGGCGCCGGCCCTGACCAGCGCCCTGCGGGACGGCACGGGCGAGTTCGGCTGGCTGGGCCTCGTCGCCCTCTGCCTCTGGGCCACCGATCGCCACCTCTGCCGCCCGGGTCGCCAGCGTCCCCCGGCCCGCGCCGCCGTGGCCACGGGCCTGCTGCTCGGCCTCACGGCGCTGTCGGGCTGGTACCTGGGCCTCGCCGCGGGCCTGGGCATGGGGCTGCTGGCCCTCGCCCACCCCCAGCGGCGCCGGGCCCTGCCGGCCGTCCTGCTCGCCGGCGCCGTGGGCCTCGCCGTCGCCCTGCCGGCCGCCCGCGCCTTCTCGGCCAGCGATCTCGAGCCGCTGCGGCTGCGGGCCGACAGCCTCTGGGACCACCTGCTCCACGGCGCGCCGGGCCCCGAGCCGGACGCCGAGCAGGCGGCGGGCCCCCTGCTGCCCCGCACCCAGCTCGTGGGCCCCCCGGGCCTCGCCCAGCCCCTCTGGCTGCTGCTGCTGGCCCTGCCCGGACTCGCGGCCCTCCGGGCGGGGCGCGGCCGGGCCCTGCTGCTGCCCGGGGCGGTGGCCCTCGTGCTCTCGCTCGGCTCGGCGACCCCCGGCGGGCTGCCCCTGCCCATGCTCTGGGCCAACCGGGTGCTCAGCTGGCTCGGCCGTCCCCTCCACCTGCCCTTCCACCTCGGCGCCCTGACCACCGTGGTGGTCGTGGGCCTGGCCGCCACGGGCACCCGCCGGCCCCGGGCCGCCCTGGCCCTCGGGGCGGGGCTGATCATCGGGGCGGTCGTGCCCCAAGGCGCCCTCCCCATGGACGTCTTGGAGCCCTTCCCCTCCCGCGTGCCCGCCGCTGCGGGGCCCGGCGCGGTGGTCGAGCTGCCCTCGGCCTGGGCCGATGATCAGCCGGCCGCCGACGCAGAGGCGCTCCACCAGATCCAGCACGGCCGGCCCATTCCGCGCTTCCCCGTGTTCCCGACCTCGCTGCTCCGGACCGAGGGCCTCGCCGCCGTCCGGGGCACGGCACTGCTCCGGGCCCTGCCCCGCCCCGGCGCCCCTGCCGCGGCCCCCGGCCCGGTCCCCGCCCTCGATGATCTCCGCACCCTCGGCTACGGCTCGGTGATGCTCGACACCGCTGCCGCCCCCGACCTCGCCCCCTGGCTCGACCAGTGGCTCGGCCCGCCCGCCGCCCAGGACGGCCGGCTGCGGCTCTACCGGGTGGCCGGGAGCGCCCCGTGAGGCCCGGGCCCCTCGCCGCGGGGGTGCTGCGCGGCGGGCTCGCGGCGGCCCTGCTCCTGGGCCCCCCCGCCGCGGCCGCCCCGTCCCTCACCGTCACCCTCGCGGTCAGCGCCCCCCCTGGGGCGCCGGTGGCCGGGCTCGAAGCCGAGCTGCGCTGGCTGGGCGAGACCCACGCGGTGCCCCTCCGGGACGACGGCCAGGGCCCCGACTGGGTCGCCGGGGACGGCACCTGGACGGCCGCCCACAGCGGCGCGCCCCTGCGGGTGCTGCCCGTGACCCTGCGGGTCCAGGCGGCGGACGGCAGCTGGCAGCCCGCCTACCACGGCCTCGAGCGCCTCTCTGCTGCCCGCCCGGGTGGCCCCCTGGCCCTCCACTGGGGGCTCCAGCGGGTGCGGCCCGCCGAGGCCCGCCGCCTCTCGGGGCCCGGCAGCCGCGACACGGTGGCCGCCGCGAGCGCCCGCTGGGTGGGCACGGGCCTCGCCTGGGTGGCCGCCTGTGTGCTCGGTCTCGCCCTGTGGTGGCGGGCCGGACGGCGGCGCAAAGCCGGTGCCCCCACGCGCATCAGCTGGGCCCAGAGTGCCGTGCTGTGGACCATCTTGGGGGTGGCCTGGACCTGGCCTGCCGCCACCGCCGGGCCCGGCCTGGCCGTCGGCCGCCACTTCGATCTGCCCGGCACCCTCTGGACCCTCGCGGCCCTGCCCCGGCTGCTGCCGACCCTCAGCGACCCCCTGACGGCCTGGCCGGTCGGCGGCGCCTACCAGCGCCTCGACAGCTTCACCCTCGTGCCCGTCGCCCTCGCCGGCTCCTGGCTGTCCCCGGCCCGGCTCCACGGCCTGCTCCAGGTGCTCGGGGTCGCGCTCACCGGCCTCTCGGGCCAGTGGCTGGCCCGGGCCCTCGGTGCGGCGGCGCCCTGGGGCCTGCTCTCGGGGCTGGTCCTCGCCCTCTCGGGACTGGGCGCCAACGCCCTGCTCGAGGGGCATGTCTACCTGATGCTCTGCCCCTTCCTGCCCCTCTTGGTGGTGCACTGGCGCCGCGCCCTGGGCCGCCAGGGGCGCCCCCGGGACGGGCTCTGGGCCGGCCTCGCCTACTGCGGGGCCCTGCTCACCAGCGGCTACCTGGGCATGGCCGGGGCGGCGGTGGTGCTCGGCATGCTCGTGTGGGTGCTGGCCCGGGAGCGGCGCCTGTCCCTGCGCGCGGTGGCGCCGGCGGCGGGGGTGGTCGCGGCGGTCGGCGGGCTCTGGCTCTGGCCCCTGCTCGGCAGCGGCGGCCTGCCCGGAGACGACCCCCAGGCCGTCCAGCTCGCCTCGGCCCACCTCGCGAGCCTGGGCTGGGCCACCCCCGAGGTCGACCGGGCCGAGCACTCCCTCGCCCTCGCCCTGAGCGGGGTGATGCTCGGCCTCGTCGCCCTGGCCCCCGCTGTGCTGCCGCGGTCCCGCCGCTGGGGCGACCTCGCCTTCGCCGGTGGCCTCGCCCTCGTGCTCGCCATGGGCCCCGCCCTGGCCCCCGGTCCCCACGGCACCCTGCTGCCCCTGCCCCTCGGCGCCCTCTCCGGCACGGGCATCGGCGGCCTCGTGCGCTTCCCCGCCCGCCTCGCCTGGGGCACCCTCGTCTGCCTCGCGCCCCTCGCGGCCCTCGTCGGCACCGGGCTCGAGCAGCGCCTCGGCCGGCGGGCGCGGCTGCTCATTCCGCTCGTCCTCGTCGAGGCCGCCGTCGGCGTGGGGCTGCCCTGGCGCCAGGCCACCCTCTCGACCGCCACCCCCGGCGCCTACACCACCGGCGAGGGGCCCGTGCTCGACCTGTTCCCCGAGGGACTCGACAGCGGCGGCGAGCTCGAGAGCTGGTCGACGGCCCTCGCCTGTCTCCACCAGAACGGCCACGGCCGCCCCATCGCCGACGACTGTGTGGCCACCCCGGTCGACGCGGGCCCCCGCCACCAGATCGGCCGCTGGCTCAGCGCCCAGCTGCTCGGCGGGGACGACGGGGCCGTGGCCGCGGCCCTGGGCGGCTGGGGCTTCTCGGCCGTCGCCGTCCACAGCGACTGGTACGACCCGGGCACCTGGGCGCGCATCGCCCCGGGCCTCGCCGCCCTCGATCCCCACCCCGTCGTGACCACCGACGGCGGCGCCCGGGTGGCGGTCTACCGGGTGCGCCGCCAGCCCGCCGCGTCCTGGCCCCCCGACACCACGGCGGTGGCGCCCCAGGTGGGCCGTCCCGAGAGCGCCCTCGCCGCCCCCACCGCCGCCGCCCTCCGCACCGAGCTGATCGTCCCCGTGGCCACCGCCGACCGGCGCTACCTGCTGCGGGTGCACGGCCCGGAGGGCCCCACCGACCGGCCCGTCCAGAACCGGGGCGAGGCCCCCGACGATCTGCCGGGCGACCGGGTGTGGGTGGACTGGTGGACGGGCGCCGTGCCCACGGCCATGGAGCTGGAGGTCGTCGTGGTGGACGAGGCGGGCGAGCACAGCGGCTGGCGGGGGCCGGTCTGGCTGGCGGCGGCCACCGACCGCCTCGTGTTCCGCCAGCTTCCCGGCGAGCCCCGGCGCTTCAGGCCCGTGGCGGCGGCCCCCGACATGCGCAACCAGCCCGCCAACCGGGGCGCGGGGGCGGTCGCCCTGCGGGGCTGGCTGGCCGTGCTCGCCGCCGGGGTGCTCGGGGGCCTGCTCACCCGCCGCCGCCGCTGAGGCCCGGCGCGGGCCCGTCGCTCTCGGTGCCCCGGCGGGGCCAGAGCCCGAGCCCGAGCACCGCGAGCCAGCCCAGCAGCGACAGGCCCCAGGCCAGCGCCGCCCCGGGGGCCCGGTGCTCGATGCGCAGCGCCTCACGGCCCGCGGGCACGTCGACGGCCATGCGTCCGTCAACCTCCAAGATACCGCAGCACACGCCATCTTGGGCATCCACCGGCGCCATTTGCCAGCCCCCCTCGGCGCGCCGGTCGAGCAGGATGCGGCCGCCCGCCCCGGCCAGTCCCGAGAGCTGGCGCCAGCCGGGGCCCTCGGTGAGCTGGAGGGGCCCCCGGGCCGGGTCGTCGCCGGCCCAGCGTGCGGGGGGCGGCGCGCCGGCGACAGGCACGAGGGTCGCCACCGGCAGCGGCCGGCCCTCCCGCAGCCCCGCCGCCAGGGGGCGCCAGTCGTCCACCGGGGGGCGGAGCGCGAGGGTGTGGGTCGGCCGGGGCGCGCCCGGGCGCGAGCCCTCCTTGATGCCCGCGACGCCGACGCCCTCGGCCGCCAGGGCGAGGCGCCACAGGGCGGCGGGATCGTGCCAGGCCGCTGGCCCCTGGGGCAGCAGGACCGTGGCCCCCCCCAGCCGCGCGCCGGCCACCGTGGGCAGGGCCGCCACCGGGAACAGCCCCGTGACGAGGGGCCGGCTCGCCACCGCCGCCGACAGCAGGGCCCCGGCGGCCACCCCGAGGGCGACGGGGCCCCGCCAGCGCCCGCGCCGCTGGAGCGCGTCCAGCCCCGCGCCCGCCACCAGCGCCAGCGCCAGCGCGACGGGCACGACCATCGCCTTGTCGACCTTCTCGAGGGTCCGCAGCGGCGGCAGCAGAGCGACCACCGGCCCCCAGACGAGCCAGGGCAGCACGGCCGCGCCCAGCACCAGCAGCACCCAGGCCCCCGCCGCCCGCCGCCGCCGGGCGAGGTGGACGGCCCCCGGGACGAGAAACAGCCCCCCGAGCCCCAGGTGGACCAGGCCCGGCTCGGCCGGCCAGGTCGGGCGCGCCGCCGCCAGGGGCGGGATCACGAGGCTCCGGACCAGGGCCACCGGGTCCATGCCCGTCGCCACAGCGGCCCAGTCGGCGAGGCTGCCGCCCCCCTTGGCGCCCGCGAGCGGCCCGGCCGAGAGCAGCGCGGCCACCCCGGCCGCCTTGCCCGCCACCAGCAGCGCCGCCAGGGGCAGGGCCGCCGCCACGGTGCGCCAGCGGGCCCGGGTGGAGGTGCCTGCCGCCCAGGCCAGCAGCACCAGCACCGCCGCCGCCCCGGCCGGACCGGCGTGGCCGAGCACCAGCGCCAGCCCGCCCGCCACCAGGGCCACCCCCCGGCGTCCCCCCGTGTGCCAGCCGACCAGGATCCACGGCAGCATCGCGAGCTGGAGCTTCGGCAGCGAGCCGCTGCGCAGGGCCGCCGGCAGCGCCGCACCGGCGACGAAGAGCCCCCCCGCCAGGGCCGCGCCGGCCGGCCCCAGCCCGAGCCCCCGCCGCGCCAGCCGGGTCGTGCCCAGCCCGCCGAGGGCCACCACCAGCGCCGCCACCAGCTTGACCCCCAGCACGGGCCCGAAGAGCAGCACCAGGGCCAGCCAGGGCCCCGCCGCGAGGTCGTGGGGGTGGCCCAGCAGGGGGCTGCCCCCGTCCACCGCCGGGATCTGGAGCGGCAGCTGGTGGGCGCCGAGCAGGGCCGCCCGATCGAGCCAGGCCATGCGGATGGGGCCCACCCAGTCCGGGTTCAGGGGCAGGGCCGAGCCCGAGCGGAGCAGGGGGGCGAGCACCAGGGCGGCCACCCCGGCCACCAGCGCCAGGGCGAGGCGGTGGCGCCGATCCTCAGGGGACGCGGGGGCCATCGCTCGCCTGGGCCCCCAGCCCCCGGGCCACCACGTCCGCGAGCGCCCAGTCGGTCTCGGTGTCGATGTCGAGCGACTCGAGGCGGGGGGTCGGGAAGGGCAGCGGTCGGGTGCCCATGCGCCCGCCGCCGGCCACGAAGGCCGCCCGGTCGAAGGCGTAGAGGGTGGAGTTCTCCTCGTACCAGGGGGGGAGCTCCTGGGTCGGCAGGAGCACGGCTGGATCGTGGTTCACCGGCGCACCGCCCTCGGTCCAGAAGCGGGCCTGGACCCGGCTCGCCCCGAAGACCGTGTCGTGGCTGCCCGCCGCCCGGACCGCGGCGAAGCGCGCGAGGGCCGCCGCGAGGGTCTCGGGCCGCAGGAAGGGGCTCGTGGCGTGGGTCATCAGCAGCGGCCCCGGCCCGAGGCGGTCCAGGTTGGCGGCGATGAGCGCGTTGGCCGAGACCGTGTCGCCCCGCAGCGCCGGCTGGCGGTCGACCAGCTCGACCTTTGCGAAGGCCCCCACCCCGGCGGCGCGCAGGAGCCCCCGGGCGTCGGTGTCGAGCACCACCCGGCCCACGGCGGGGCAGTCCTCGAGGGCCTGGAGGATCCAGTGGAACAGGGGCCGGCCGCCGAGGGCACGCCAGTTCTTGCCGGGCACCCGGGCGCTGTGGGCCTTGAGGATGACGAAGGCCGTGGCGGGGGGCAGGGCCGGGCTCACGGCGCCTCCGCCCGCAGCGCGTGCAGGGCCACACGCACCGCGGCGTCGAGGCTGCCCACCCCGTAGCTGGCGTCGAAGCCCCGGAAGCGCGCGGCCCAGCCCGGATCCTCGTAGAAGCGGGCCAGAGCCAGGGGGTTGAGGGACTCGACCGGATCGACCGCCGGCACGATCTTCTCGGCGAGGAAGCGGTAACATCTGCATCTCTAAATTCT
>CAXQUZ010000424.1:0-2523 GCA_964226865.1 Myxococcota bacterium
GCGTCGAGCTCGGCCAGCACGGCCCCCAGCTCCTTGGCCCGCCGCCGGTCCTGGGCCACCCAGCCCAGAAAGGCCGCCTCCTCCTCGCGCTTGTGGGTGAGGATGTCGTTGCGGGCGAAGTTGTCGAGCATGCCCCGGGCCGACTTGTGGCCGTTCTCGAGCCGTGCGATGGGCCGGGCCAGCTTGGCCTGGGCCTCGGGAGAGGCCGCGGCCTCGGCGCGGAGAACTTCGAGAATGTCGTCGTAGAGGGCGATCTTGAAGGGGTAGGCCCGCTCCTGGCTGTGGGCGAGGGCGGCGGCCCGGGCGTGGCGCCGGGTCGAGCCCGGGTAGCCGGCCACCATCACGAAGTCGCCCGCCGCGAGGCCCGCCGGGTTGACCGTGAGGTGGTGCCGGGGCCGGTAGGGCACGTTGCCCTCGGCCGGCGGGGCGCTGCTGCCGTCGGGCGCGACCCAGGCCCGCAGCAGGGCGAAGTCGCCGGCGTGGCGCGGCCACATCCAGTTGTCGACGTCGCCGCCGTAGTCGCCCACCCGGCCCCCGGGCGCGTAGACCAGCCGCAGGTCCTGGAGCTGGGTGTAGCGCTGGAGCCGGTGCTCGAGGCCGCCGTGGAAGCTCGTCACCTTGCACATGCGGTCGGTGCGGTCCTCTTCGCAGGCCGTGACCAGGGCGTGGGCGTTGCGGTCGATGAGGGCCTTGCGGTCCCGGTCGCGGGTGCGGCTGGTGATGCCCGCCTGGACGGCGCGGGTGACGTCGGCGTCCTCCTCGAGGATCCAGACGTGGGCGCCGGCGCCGGCGGGCAGCTCGTCGGCCGGGGTGGCCGCGGTGAAGCCCTCGATGGTCAGGTCGCGCTCTCCGGTGGAGTTGCGCTGGAGGTAGGACATCACGCAGTGGTGGTTCGTCGCGATGAGGCCCTGGTCGCTGACGAAGGCCCCCGAGCAGCCGCCCAGCATGACGATGGCGCCGAGCACGGGGCCCTGGGGCGCCGCGAGGGTCGACACATCGAGGGCGAGCCCGTCGGCGCGCAGCGTGGCCTCCAGGGCCGGCAGCTGGGAGGGCAGCCACATGCCCTCGTCGGCCTGGGCCGGAGACAGGCCCGCGAGCAGCAGCAGGGCGGAGGCGGACAGGGGCATCGCGGGCATGGAGCGCTCTCGGGGGCAGGGGGCGCGAATCCTACCGGATGGCCTTGCGGGTTCCCAGGCGCGGGGGCACCTTCCGGCCACGGTGCACGGAGGAGCAGACACATGCGCGAGCTGATGCGGTGGGTGGCCCTGGGCCTGGTGGTGGGCTGTGGGGCCAAAGAAGAGGGCGCCGGCGCCGACGACGGGGACGACATCGGGGACGCGGGGGGCGTGGGCGGCGGCGGCAGCGGCGGGGACGGCGGCGGCAGCGACGGTGCGGACGGTGCGGACGGCGGCGACGGCAGCGACGGTGCGGACGGCGGGGACGACGGGGCTGTGGACGACGGGGGCGACTGGGGGGACGGCGGCGACGGCATCGATCCCGAGCCCGCCGACATCGTTCCCGAGGACGTGCCCTGTGGCGACGACCTGTCCTTCCAGGCCACGGCGGCCGACCCCTGGGGCGCCTGCGACAGCGCCTGTGACGGCGCCACCATCTGGTTCGCAGCCCTGGTCTACAACCCCTGCAGCACGGCCATGTCGGTCACCGTGGACGGCGGCTGGCTCATCAGCTCGGTCTCGGCCTCGAACGACGAGACGGGCGAGGGCTTCGGCTCGGCGGGCGGCAGCGACGGCACGTTGACCACCTTCGAGGTGGCGCCGGGCGAGTGGATCGTCCAGACCGAGACCATCGGCGCCCTCGACCCGGGCCCCTGGCGGGCCGAGCTCGTCTTCGGCGACACCGACCGCCACACGGTGCCCTTCTCCTTCACCGTGGTCGAGTAGTCGTCCTGTCGAGAGTGCGCACCAGCTGAGTGTTCTCGTGTGTGCCGGCCCCCGGTGCGGCCCCCGAGAACGACAGCGGCCCGACCGCTGGGGCCGGGCCGCGGGGAGAGGGCCTGCGGGGCCTACTCGCCCTTGCACTTGGTGGCGAGCTGGGCCGCGATGAGGGCCTGCACCTCGGAGCAGTGCTCGGTGGTCAGCAGGGGCACCTTGCCGGGGAAGCGGCACTTGGTGGCCGGCAGGTTCCGGCGGATGAGCTCCTCGGCGCGGCTGTAGATGAGGGTCGTGCCGGCGGCGTCCACCCGGTCGGCCGAGCGGCTCTTGTCGCCGGGGAAGGCGTCGATGGGGTCCTCGGCCGGGTCCCAGCTGTCGAACTGGTTGAAGGCGAGCACGGTGTCGCCCACCGAGACCTCCCAGAGGGTGCGGCCGATGAACTTGCCGGTCTTCGTGACCTTGACGCCCTTGCTGGTGGGCTTGATGGTCTCGCCCTTGAGGGGGCCGTCCATCATGGCGAACTCGTCGCCCCGGACGTCGGCGACGAGCTTGGAGCTGTCGGGCTTGTCGGGGTTGAGCGACCAGACCTGGCACATCTTCGACTCGAAGAGATCGGAAGAGCACACGTCTG
>CAXQUZ010000425.1:0-15619 GCA_964226865.1 Myxococcota bacterium
CGCCTCCCGGGCCTCTGCCGGGGCGCCGGCCGCCGCCCAGACCGCGGCGCGACCGGCGTGGCGCGGGGCCAGCCCGGCGGCGAGGGCGGCGGCGAGGGCGGCGCCGAGCGCAGGCCCGGCGCCGGGCGCCCGGGCGCAGTGGGCGCGCCGGTGGTGGTGGGCCAGCACGGCGGGCGAGACCCGGCCGCCGGTCGGCAGCATGCCCGGCGCCAGCACCACCCGGGCCGCCGCCCCCTGGCCGAAGACCCCCGTCTCGGCGAGGGCGCGGGCGGCGGAGGCCCGGCGGCTGGCCGCCCCCCCCGTCCGCGGCAGGGCCGCTGCGAGAGCCCGGGCCGCCGCCCGGTCGCCGGCCGCGAGCAGCAGGGCGACCACCCCGCCCACCTGCCAGCCCGGGCCCCGGGGGCGCAGGGCCTCGATCAGCAGGGCGTCGTGGTCGCGGGGCAGGGCCCCCCGGGCCACCAGCGCCGGGCAGCGGGCGAGGTGGTCGGCGAGGGCCTGGCCCACCACCGGCGGCACGGCCGGGTGGAGGCGCAGGGCCCCCGCCTCCGCGAGAACACCCTTGGCTGCGACATCCTCACGGGCGCCCGTCCCCGCCCGGCGCAGGCGCGCGAGCCAGACCGCCAGCCGCCAGGCGGGCCCGGCGATCAGCGCGACCGGGTCGTCCGGGCAGCGCGGGGCGGCCGGGTCGACCAGGGGCACGGGGGCCCCCCAGGGCAAGGTGGCGGCCGGGGGCAGGGGCGGCTCCGGGCAGGCAGGGGCGGCTCAGCCGTAGGGGTCGGCGTCCGGGTTGGCGTCCTTGTACTCGGCCCACCAGGCCATCTGGATCGACTCGAGCAGCCCCTCGCTGGCGCCGCCCGGGGCGTCGTCGAAGTCGTCGATGTCGAGCACCCACTGGTGGAGCTCGGTGAAGCGGATGCCCCGCAGGGGGTGGCGATCGGGGAAGCGATCGAAGAGCTCTTCGCCGATGGCGAGGCTGTCGGTCCACTTGAGGCCCATGCTGCTCTCTCTGGCGGGGGTGGGCGCCGGGGCGCGCCCGCCCCATAGCCCACAGGCGGCGCCCCGCGCCGGGCTCAGGGCACCATGGCCACCGTCGCCGTCCCCTCGCCGACCAGGGCCCGGGCCCGGTGGGCGAGGTCCACCAGCTCGTCGGCCCCCGTGCGCCCCGCCGCCGCGAGCCGGGCCGCCTCCTGCCGGCTCGCCGCCAGCGCCGCCGGGCTGCGGGTGGACAGGCCCAGGGCGAGGTGCATGGCGGCGGTCGCGAGGGCCACGTCCCCGTCGGTCGGGTCGCCGCGGCGCGCCGGCACCGCCCGGCTCCACTCCTCCGCCGGGCGGTCCGGGCCCGGGGGCTTGGCCCGCAGCCGCACGGTGCCCAGGGACGGGTGGGCGTCCCAGCCCGGGGCCAGGGCGAGCTCGTAGAGCGCCGTGACCTGGTGGCCGCTGCCGACCTCGCCGGCGTCCACGGCGTCGTTGCGGAAGTCCCGGTCGGCCACTTGGCGGTTGGCGTAGCCGATCTGGCGCCAGCCCTGGACCACGGCCGGGTCGAAGTCGAGCTGGATCTTGAGGTCGCGGGCCACCGTCTCGAGGGTCGCCCCGAGCTCGGTGCCCAGCACCCGCCGCGCCTCCTCCGGGCCGTCGAGGTAGGCGTAGGCGCCGTCGCCGGCGTCGGCCAGCCGCTCCATCATGGCGTCCCGATAGTTGCCCGTGCCCACCCCGATGGTCGTGAGCGTGATGCCGCCCTCGGCGTGCCGGCGGATGGTCTGGAGAATGTCCTCGGCGCGGGTGGCGCCCAGGTTGGCGTCGCCGTCCGACAGCACGATGACGCGGTTCTCGGCGCCCTCCATCCAGGACTGCTCGGCCTGGGCATAGGCCAGGGCCACCCCCGAGCCCATGTCCGTGCCGCCGCCGCTGGTGAGCCGGTCGACGGCCCGGTGGAGCGTGGCCCGGCGGGTGGTGGGGGTGGGCGGGGCCAGCACCTCGGTGCGGCCGGCGTAGGTCACGATGGCCACGCTGTCTTCGGGGCCGAGGCGGTCGATGGCGTGGTGGAGGGCTTCTTGGATGAGCCCGAGGCGGTCCCGGCCGCGCATGGAGCCCGAGACATCGACGAGGAAGGTGAGGCGCACGGGCTTCCGGTCGGCGGGAGCCACCGTGCGGGCCTGGATGCCCACCTGGAGCAGGTGGCGGCCCGGCCGGTCGGGGTGGGGCACGAGGGTGGTGTGGGCCGCGACGGGCGCCCCCGCCGGCGCCGGGTAGTCGTAGCGCCAGACGTTGAGGAACTCCTCGACCCGCACCGTCTCGGGGTCTGGCAGCCGCCCCTCCCGGAGGGCACGGCGGGCCAGGGTGTAGCTGCCGGTGTCGACGTCGGCCGCAAAGGTGGAGCGGGGGTCGTCGGCGGTGGCCACCAGCGTCGCCGGGTCGGCCGCCGCACGGCCACCGTCCGGGTCGACGACCAGCGCCGCGCGGGCCGCGGCCGCCGCCTGGCGCGCCCCCCGGAGCCCGACGAGGTCGCCGCTGCTGGCCCCCCGGCCCTTCGTGCCCAGCCCCGCCCCCCGGCCCCCGAGAGACGCGCTCCCCAGGGCCGTGCCGCCCCCGCCGTAGCCGCTGCCCCGCGTGCCGAGCCCGCCCGTGCCGCTCTCGGTGCCCAGCAGCCCGAGGACCGCCCCGGAGGCCACCGCCTCGGCCTGCTTGTCGGCGGCCCCCTCGCCCGCGTCCTTGCCCCGCCCGCTGGCCTCCCGGACCGGGCGCCGGGCCGCCTTCTTCGCAGAGACCCCCGCGGGGGGGGGCGCGGGGGCTTCTGCGGCCACCGGTGCCTCGGCCGCATCGGGCAGGACGATCTGGGCGAAGCGATCGGGCACCTCGTCGAGGGGCGCGGGGGGCGGGGTCGGCACGGCGAGGGCGAGCCAGACGAGCAGACCGGCGCCGCCGAGCAGCGGGAGGAGGACGGGCCAGCGGGCGGGACGGGCAGGCATGGGGCTCCCCTCCCGGCGCCAGTGGGCCGGGGCAGGACGGGACAAGACGGGCACGACAACACCGTGGTGTGCGCCACTCTCATCGTTGCTGGAGCGCGGTCGGGGCCCGGGAGATCCGGGGCCGCCGCTGCCTCCTCCGACCCCCCGCTCCGCCGGCGGTTCGTCAGGAGCGTGTCAGGGACCCGGCGCCCAGCGCCCGAGCACGTCGGCCAGCCGCCGGAGGGTCACGGGCTTCGTGAGGAAGTCGTCCATGCCCGCCGCCGTGCAGGCGTCGCGGTCTTCGGTGCTCACGTTGGCCGTCAGGGCCACCACCGGCAGCCGGCCGCCCCCGGGGCCCTCCACCCCGGCCGCGCGCAGGGCCCGTGTGGCGTCATAGCCGTCGAGCTGGGGCATCTGGCAGTCCATCAGCACGAGGCTGAAGCCCCCGGCACTGGCCCGCTCGACCGCCACCTGGCCGTTCTCGACCACCTCGTGCGCGACCCCCAGCTTGCCCAGCAGCGCCCGGATGACGACCCGGTTCGTGGCCACGTCCTCCGCCACCAGCACCCGGTGGCGCGCCAGGGCCGCGGCCGTCGCCTCGGGGCTCTGGGCCACACCTTCGTCCGGCGCGGGCAGCCCGGCGGTGCCCAGCGGCAGCGACAGCGAGACCGAGAAGGTCGTGCCCACCCCCGGGCGCGACACGACCGCGATCTCGCTGCCCATGGCGTGGACGAGCTGGCGCACGATGCTCAGCCCGAGGCCCGTGCCCCCGAAGCGGCGGGTGGTCGAGCTGTCGGCCTGGCGGAAGGGCTCGAAGATCCGCCGCTGCTGGGCCGGATCCATGCCGATGCCCGTGTCGCGCACAGCGAAGCGGCAGGCGAGGTGGCCCGGCGCGGCGGGGTCGGGGGCGGTCTCGAGCGCGAGCCCCACCGTGCCCGCGGCCGTGAACTTCATGGCGTTGCTCACGAGGTTGACGAGCACCTGGCGCACCCGGGCGTGGTCGCCCCGGACCACGAGCGCGTCGTCCCCCTCCGCGCCGGCGGCGTCGGCCCCGCTCACGGGCCGCCCGTCGATGGAGACCTCCCAGAGAAGACCCTTGCGAACGGCTTCTTGGGCAAACACCGAGTGGATCTCGCGGACCAGCTCGGCGAGGGGGAAGGGGGCCTGCTCGAGCTCGAGCTCGCCCGCCTCGATCTTGGAGAAGTCGAGGATGTCGTCGAGCAGCCCCAGCAGGGCCTGGCCGGCCCGGTGCACGGTGCGGGCCTGCTCGGCGTGGACCGGGGCCAGGTCGGAGGCGCTGAGCAGCTCGGAGATGCCGATGACCGCGTTCATCGGGGTGCGGATCTCGTGGCTCATGGTCGCGAGGAAGCGGCTCTTCTCGCGGGAGGCGGAGAGGGCCTCCTCGCGGGCGGCCACGAGCTGGGCCTCGGTGGCCTTCTGGTCGGTGATGTCGCGCCAGAGGCAGAACAGCGCCGGCTCGCCGTCGTGGACGATGCGGGTGAGGGTGACCTCGACCGGGAACTCGGTGCCGTCCTGGCGGCGGTGGCGCCACTCGAAGCGGTGGGCCCCCTCGGCCATGGCGCGGGCACCGTGGATGCGCTCGGCCTCGAGCGAGGGGGTGCCGTCGGGCTGGACGGGGGGCGAGAAGTCGCTCGGGGTCGTGCCCAGCAGCGGCGCGGGGCTGTCGAAGCCGAGGCAGCGGGCGGCGGCCGCGTTGGCCATGACGGCCCGACCGCCGGCCACCGTCCACATGGGGTCGTGGGCCCGCTCGAAGATGGTGCGGTAGCGCAGCTCGCTCTCGGCCAGGGCGGCCTCGCGGCGCTCGGCCTCGGCCTGGAGCCGCAGCGAGTCGCGGGTGAGCTCGTAGAGGCGCCGGCCGCTGCGCGAGAGCAGGCTGCCGTAGACCACGAACATGACCCCGACGACCTGGAGCGTCGGCTCGCCCGTGAGCAGCAGCCGCAGGATGAAGGGCCCGAGCGTGCACCAGGTGTAGGCCTGGAGCGACCGGACCTCGCCGTGCCAGGACATGAGCCCGCTGGCGCTGATGCCCGCGAAGAAGACCATGATGAGGGCTTTCTGGTCCATGCTGCCCGCGGGGAAGAGCAGCCAGCCTCCGGCCCCCCAGGCCGCCCCCGTGATGAGGGCCGCGCGCAGGTGGCAGCGCTCCCAGACCTCGCTCGGCCGCTCGTCCCGGGTCGCGGCCCAGTCCCGCAGGGCCAGGACCATGCCCACCGCGGCGATCGCCACCACGATGCCCCAGACCACGAGCCGCCCCGTGCTGACGTGGGGCGCCATGAGCCCCGTGAGCGCCACGGCGACGACGGCGCGGGCGGGGCTGGTCTCGCGCATCCGCTCGAACATGTCGGCGATGCGGCGACGGTTGGCGTCGGCGGTGAGGGGCGTCTCAGACATCACGGGCACAGAAGCGGCGGGAGGCCCCCGCTCCCTAAGCCCATCTCGGCGGCGGCGCTGGCCCCTCCAGGTCAGCACCGCCCCCGCCCGGTCGCCGGCCCGCGCCGGTTACCCTGGGCGCCGCTCACCCTCCCCCGGGCGCCCCCATGGTCGACAACCGACGCCTCTCCGACATCCTCGATCTGCTGGTGCGCCAGGGCATCCTCCACACCGGCCAGAAGCAGGACGTGCTCAACCGCGGGCGCCACCAGGCCCGCCACATCCTGCTCGACAAGCGCGCCGAGATGCGGCGCATGCTGGGGCGCCACCGGGTGGCCTACAGCGTCAGCGAGATCGAGCTCATCGCGAGCTTCCGCTTCCGGCGCGCCGACGGCAACGACGAGCTGCCCATCTGCGACGAAGAGCTCATCACAAAGCTCGTGGCCGAGGCCCTCGGGCTGCCCTTCCGGGTGCTCGACCCCCTGCGCCTCGACTACAAGCTCATCACCGACACCTTCGGCGGCCCCTTCGCCGAGCGCCACCTCGTGCTGCCCCTCGAAGACCGCCCGGACGCCCTCGTGCTCGGCGTGGCCGACCCCTGGGACCGGGAGCTGCTCGAGAGCATCGCCCGCTTCAAGCAGAAGGCCGTCGAGCCCGTCGTCGTCCAGAAGGCCCAGGTGTTGGCCGTCATCGCCGAGTTCCACGGCTTCCGGCGCTCCATGCGCGCCGCCCAGGAGATGTACGCCACCGACCTGCCCGACCTGGGCAACCTCGAGCAGCTCTACGCCATGGGCGACGCCACCTCGGCGGACGGCGGCGACCAGCCCATCGTGCGGGCGGCCTGGTACCTGCTCAACTATGCCCTCGACCAGGGCGCCTCCGACATCCACCTCGAGCCCAAGCGCGAGGAGGCCGTGGTGCGCATGCGCATCGACGGGGTGCTCCACACGGTCCACCGCCTGCCGCGCACGGTCTACCCGGCCCTCGTGAGCCGCATCAAGACCCTCGGCCGCATGGACATCGCCGAGCGCCGGCGCCCCCAGGACGGCCGCTTCAAGCTCCAGCACCGCACCGGCGAGGTCGAGATGCGGGTGAGCTCGGCCCCCGTCGCCTTCGGCGAGAAGGTGGTCATCCGCGCCTTCGACCCGGGGGTGCTCACCCAAGACATCGAGCGGCTGGGCTTCTTTCCCCGCGAGCACCAGCTCTTCCGCACGATGCTGGCCAACCGCACGGGCATGGTTCTCGTCGTCGGCCCCACGGGCAGCGGCAAGACGACCACCCTCTACAGCGCCCTCCACCACGTCCACAGCCCCAGCATCAACGTCGTCACCCTCGAAGATCCGGTCGAGAACATCCACCCCGACTTCAACCAGATCTCGATGGCGCCCAAGATCGGCCTCACCTTCGGCAGCGCGCTCAAGACCGTGCTGCGCCAGGACCCCGACGTGGTCATGGTCGGCGAGATCCGCGACGAAGAGACCGCCCAGAACGCCGTCCAGGCCGCGCTGACGGGCCACCAGGTGCTCTCGACCCTCCACACCGACGAGGCCGCCGGCGCCGTGGGTCGCCTGGTCGACCTCGGGGTCCAGCCCTTCCTGCTGTCGAGCACCCTCGTCGGCGTCGTGGCCCAGCGTCTCGTGCGCCGCATCTGTGTGCACTGCGCCGAGGACGACGTGCTCACCGAAGAGATGGCCCTCGCCCTCCGCATCCGGGGCACCCGCGGCCGCCGGCTCAAGATCAAGCGGGCCGTGGGCTGCGTGAAGTGCCGCTACACCGGCTACAAGGGCCGGACGGGGCTCTTCGAGATGCTCATGATCACCCCCCGGGTCCAGCGCCTCATCAGCGACCGCGCCACCACCCAAGACATCAAGCGCGAGGCCCTCAACGACGGCATGCTCACCCTCCGCGAGTACGGCATCAAGAAGATGGCCAAGGGGCTGACGACCTTTGAAGAGGTGGTCAAGACCACCGACGACCGGGCGGTGTACTGATGGCCGGCGACAGCCGCGGCGGCGGGCTCGTGGCCGTGCCCCGACACTGGAGCCTGGCCGGGCTGGACGGGCTGCTGAACACGGCCAAGATGCCCGACAGTGGGGCATTCTCACCACGAGGCTGGAGCCACCGCTGGCTCGACCTGCGGTGGACCGACACGGGCCTCGCCCCGGCGGGGGGGCGGCTGCTGAGCTGGACGCCGGCCGAGAAGGGCGGGGTGCTGGACGTGGTCGAGGACTGGCGCGAGGCACCGGGCGCCGCCGCCGGGGGCACGACGACCGTCCAGCTCACGGTGGACGCGGGGCCCCTCCACCCGGTGCTGGGCTGGACCCGCACGGTCGAGGCCCGGGACGACATGGGCCGCACCCGCAGCCTCCAGTCCGACGAGGGCGCCCTCCGGGGCCGCAGCCTCGCCCGCACGGGCACCGCCGGCGGCCCCCTCGCCCTCGACAGCAAGCAGCTGCTCACCGACCTCAGCCTGCCCTTCCACCTCTGGGCCCTCGCCCGGGCCGGGGACGCCGGGGTGCATGTCGCCGACGGCCTCCGGGGCCTCGAGGGCCACCTGCCCGGGGCCCGGCTGGCTCCCTGCGGCAAGCAGCTCGTGCCCATCGGCGGCACCGAGACCGAGCTGCGGGGCTGGCGCTGGACGGCGCCGGGGCTGCTGCCGCTGCACGGCTGGGTGGCCGAGGCCCGGCCCCTGCTGCTGCCGGCCGCCGACCGGGTCTGGCTGCTCCAGGATCTGCTGCCCCCCGACCACCCCCTGCGTGCGGAGGCCCGATGAGCGTCTCGCGACGGGGCCTGCTCCAGCTCGGGGCGCTGGGGGCGGCCGCCACGGCCCTCCCCGCCCGGGCCCAGGCAGGCTGGACCAACGTGTTGATCGTCGTTCTCGGCGGAACCGGCCACCCTCCCGAGCGCCTCGGCGTGGCCCTGCCCCACCGGGAGGCCCTGGCGGCCCAGAGCACGGTCTACACGGCCGCCCACACGGCCGATCCGGCGGCGGGCCCCGCCCTCGCGAGCCTGCTCACGGGGCGCCCGAGCGCCGAGCACGGCGTGGTGCTCGACGGGCTGCCCCTGGCCCCCGACGCCCCGACCCTGCTCTCTCGGGCCCGGGCCGCGGGCCGGCGGGTCGCCTGGGCGGGGGGCATGCCCCTGGCGGGCCGGCGCGCGGCCGACGAGGCCGAGGTGCTGGTGGGCCCGGGCGACGACGCCCGCACGGTCTCGGCGCTGCGGGCCTTCCTCGCCGACCAGACCACCACCCGCCCCTGGCTGGTCGGGCTGCGCCTCGATCCCCTGGCCGCCCTCCAGCGCCACCGCCAGCGCCACGGCGGCGCCGGGGTGCTCGAGCTCGGCCTCGCTCCCGACGAGCTGCCCCTGCCCCCCAAGGTCGACGCCCCGCCCCCGGGCGCCCCTGCCGGCTTTGTGGCCGCCCGCGAGCCCCGCCCCCGGGACGTGCCCAGCCGCCGCCAGGACGCCTGGATGCTGGCCCGGGCCCTCGAGGCCGGCGACGCGCTGCTCGGCGCTGTCGTCGACGCCCTGGCCCACTCGGCCCACGACCGGTCGACCCTGCTGGTGGTGGTGGGTGAGCACGGCGACGCCGCCGGTGTCTGGGGCCTCGAGGGCGGCAGCGCCCCCCTGCCCGGGGTGCTGCGGGTGCCCCTGCTGTTCCGCTGGGGCACCGAGCGCCGGCCCCAGCGCTGCACCGTGCCGGTCTCGTGCACGGCCCTCGCCCCCACCCTCGCCCGGGTCATGGGCCTCGAGCCCCTCCCCGGCGCCGATGCCTTCGACCTGCGCACCCCCGTGGCCCGGCCCGAGGCCCCCGTGCCGCCGGCGGTGCACTGCGACCTGATGGTCGACGGCGACGTCGTGATCACCGAAGACGGCGCGCTGTTCAGCTGGCGGGAGGGCGAGGGGCTGGACCAGCTGCTGCGCCCGGCCGACGGCGGCTGGCAGGATCCGGCGGGCCACCCCCTCGCCCTCTCTCTGCGCCAGCTCCGGGCCGCCCGCCTGGCCGCCCTGCGCCCGGCCGCCCTGCACCGGGGGGGCCTCGCCCGGGCCCGTGCAACAAGACAGCGGCTGCGCGAGTAGGGGCGGTCCCCCACCGGTCCCGCCGGCCCCCCCGTTTCCACCGACCCCAGGAGCAGCATGTCCACCGTCCCCCTCGATCCCGCCGCCAACGGGCGCGTCTCCGAGGCCTTCGACATCGGCAAGTGCCTGGGCTGGGGCTGGCAGGGCCTCAAGGCCGCCGGCCTGACCATGTGGCTCGGCGGCTTCTTGATGAACTGCACGAGCGGCGGCGGCAGCGGCAGCTCGGGCTACTCGCCCTCGGGGGACGACACCGAGCCCGGCGAGCTGCCCGACTTCAGCCAGTACGTGCCCGACTTCTCCGACCCCGAGACCCTGGCCATCGCGGCCTTGGTGGTCGTTGCCATCGGCATGCTCGTGCTCTTCGCCACGGCCATCCAGGCCTGGCTGGAGCCCGGCTGGATCAAGGCCCAGCAGGCCGTGCTCGAGACCGGCGACGCCGGCGTCGAGCTGCTCTTCAGCGGCGGCAGCCACTTCGCGGCGATGTTCCAGTGGAAGCTGCTGTCGATGCTCATCCGCTTCGGGGTGGGCGTGGCCACCACCGCGCCGGGCGGCGTGCTCCTGGCCCTCGGCGTCAGCCAGCAGAGCTGGGCCCTCGGCGGTGCCGGGGTGGCGCTGATCGTGCTGCTCGCGGGGCCGGCCACCATCTGGCTCAGCCTCGGTCTCATGCTCGGCAGCCACGCCGTCGTGCTCGACGACGCGGGCCCCCGGGAGGCCCTCGAGCGCTCCTGGGCGCTGGCTGCGGGCAACCGCCTGACCCTCTTCTTCGTGGGCTTCGCCTACGGGGTGGTCAGCATGGTCGCCACCGTGGTGGGCATCATGATGCTCTGCATCGGCGTGCTCTTCACGGCCCCCGCCGCCCGTGCCGTCACGAACCTCGCGATCACGGCCGGCTACCTGCGGGCCACCCGCGGCCTCGAGGTGGGCGAGAGCTGGGCGCTCAAGGCGGCCTGATCGATCTCCGGCCCCGGGGCCTGCGTCGTCGAAGACACTGAACAACAGGCCATCTTCGACACTCTCGGCGGCGCGCCCCGGGGCCCCCGCCGCCCGGCGACCGGCTTTGACATGCTCCGCGCCGTGGCGGAGATAGCAACCCGCGCCGCGTGCGCCTCCCTCCCGGCGCCGAGCGCCGGGAGCCGGCATGTCCACGCCCTCTTCGTCCCCGTCCCCCACCCCCACGGCCGACCCCCTCGTCCCGGGCATGCTGCACCCGGTCACGGCGGTGGCCCTCGACGGCCCGGTCGACCTCGCCCGGCTCGGCACCGCCCTGGCCTGGCCCATCCTGCGCCGCTACCCCTACGGCTTGGCCCTCGAGGCCCCCGATGCCACGCGGGTCTACGTCTTCACCTTCGGCGCCGTCGTCCACGTCGGCAACGTGGGGGTGGACGCGGCGCTCCAGGCGGCGATCGAGGGGGCCACCGGCCGGACGGTGCTCGCCAACACGGCGGATGTCTGGCGGCTGGCCGTCGAGAAGGGTGCGCCGACCCGGCGGGTGCGGGTGGGCTGGGACCGGGTGGTGCTGCCCCAGCTCTCGCCCGACCTCATCGCCGTCAGCGCCATGCTGCTCGGCCAGTCGGCCGCCCTCGAGCGCTTCGAGGCCACCGCCGACGAGCTGGTGCGCGACGCCCGCGAGATGAGCGAGGAGCTGGTCGCCCGGGGCCGGCCGCCGTGGGGGCTGCGGGCCCTGTCGATCCAGGTGGGCCGGGTCAACCGCGACCGCCTCGCCATGGCCGAACAGCTCTACATCCTCGACCGCCCCGAAGAGACCTGGACCAACCCCCAGGTGGCCGTGCTCTACGACGAGCTGCTGGGCAACCTCGAGCTGGTCCACCGGCGCGAGGCCCTGCTCTCGAAGCTCAAGACGGTCGAGGGGGCCACAGAGCTGGTCATCGACCTCTGGCAGGGCCGCGAGTCGCGCTGGCTGGAGTGGGCCATTGTGCTGCTCATCGTCTTCGAGGTGGTGTTCATGGTGGCCGAGACCCTCATGGGCTGACGGGAAGCAGGGGGCACGGGGCCGGCGTTCCCGATAGGACGGCGGGCCGCGTCGCCCCAACCGGAGCCCCCGTGCCTGCCGCCCCCGTCCAGCTTGCGCCTGTCTCGGTCGTTCTCGGCCGGGGCTGCCCCGCGACGGGGACGGCCGCGCCGTGACGGTGGGCGCGCCGATGGTGTTGCTCGGGGTCGCCGTGCTCGGCCTCGTCGTCGGCCCGCTGCTCGCCCGGGTCTGGGACCGGGGCGAGGCCTGGCGCGAGGCCCTCGACGGCCTCAGCCTCGCCCTCGTGGGCGGCATGAGCCTCTTCCACCTGCTGCCCCATGCCATCGAGCGCGGCGGCGTGATGGCCGTCGCTGCGGGCATCTTCGGGGTGGTGGCCCCCCTGCTGCTGCAGCGGGTGAGCAAGGGCCTCGCGGCGACCTGGACGGCCGCCGCCCTCGTGCTGCTGGTGCTCCACGCGGTCTTCGAGGGCGCGGCGCTGGCCGTGGTGACGACCGGCCGGGTGGGGCTGCCCCTCGGGGTGGCCGTCGCGGCCCACCGGCTGCCGGTGGGGCTGGCGGTCTACACGGCCGGCGCCCGGGACGCCCGGTGGCGCGGCTGGGCCGGGGTCGGCGCGCTGATGCTGGCGACCGTGGTGGGCTTCGCCGTCGGCGCGCCCCTGGCCGACGCGGGCAGCGACCAGGCCCACAGCATCTTCGAGGCCATGGTCGCCGGGGTGCTGCTCCACATCGTCTTCGAGGTGCCCCCGACCCGCCCCCGGGCCCCCAGCGCGGCCCTCCAGCGCGCCGTCGCCGCCCCCGACCACGCCGCCCACGACCACGCCGAGCACGGGCACGCCGCCCACGACCACGACGAGCACGGGCACGCCGAGCACGGGCACACCGCCCACGGGCACGACCACGCCCACCGTCCGGCCCCCGCGCCGGCCCCCCACAGCCACAGCCACAGCCACAGCCACAGCCACGGGGCCCTCCCGGATCCCCACGCCGGCCACGCCCACAGCCACGACCACGGCGAGGCCGGGCGCTGGTCGGCCGGCGGTGCCCTGCTCGGCATCGTGGCGGTGGCCGCCGTGACCATCGTGGGCCGCGACCCCGAGGAGATGGAGGCCGCCGGCCACGTCGAGGAACACCTCGACACCCTGCTGCTGCTCGCCCTCGAGAGCGCCCCGGCCCTGCTCGCCGGCTACGTCATCGCGGGGCTGATCACGGCGCTCATGCCCGCGGGCGGGGCCTCCTGGCTGGCCGGCGGCGGGCGCTTCGGCCAGGCCCTGCGGGGGGTGGCCTTCGGGCTGCCGCTGCCGGTCTGCAGCTGTGGGGTGCTGCCCCTCTACGAGTCGCTGGTGCGCCGGGGGGTGCCCGCCGCGGCCGGGGTGGCCTTCCTCGTGGCGACCCCCGAGCTGGGCCTCGACGCCGTGCTGCTCTCGGTGCCGCTGCTGGGGCTGCCGCTGACGGTGGCCCGGGTGGTGGCCGCCTTCGGGATTGCCCTTCTGGTCGGCATCTTCATCAGCCCCCGCGACACGCCCGCCCCCGCGCCGGCCCCCGTGGCCCCGCCCGCCGGGCCGGCCCTGCCGCCCCTCGCCCAGCGCCTGCGGGCGGGCCTGCGCTACGGACTGGTCGAGCTCGTCGACCACACCCTGCCCTGGGTGCTGCTGGGGCTGGGCATCGCCGCCCTCGCCGCGCCGCTGCTGGCCCACCCCGCCCTCACGGGGCTGCCCCCCGTCGTCCAGGTGCCCCTCTTCGCCCTCGTCGGCATCCCCGTCTACGTCTGCGCCTCCGGCGCCACCCCCATCGCCGCCGTGGCCGTCCAGCAGGGCGTCTCGGCCGGCGCCGCCCTGGCCCTGCTCATCGCGGGCCCGGCCACCAACGTCACCACCTTCGGGGTGCTCTCGGCGCTCCACGGCCGCCGCATGGCCCTGCGCTTCGGCCTCGCGGTGGTGGGCCTCGCGGTCGCCGCCGGCTGGGCGGTCGACGCCGTCGGGGTGGCCGTGCCCGACACCCTCGCCGCGGCCCACGAGGAGGGCGCCAGCGCCGCCGCCGTGCTCGCCCTGGTCGGGGTCGGGCTGCTGGCCCTCGCCTCCCTCGCCCGCCAGGGGCCCCGGGGGCTGCTGGGCCAGATCGTCGCGCCCTTCCAGGGCCACTGAGCCCCGTCCGGCTCAGCCGCCGGCCAGCCAGCCGGGCAGCGCGGCCACGCTCGGCAGCACCACCGCCGCGTGGGGGGCCAGCTCGGCCGCCGTCGCCGGCCCCGTGAGCACCCCCACCGCCGTCGCGCCCGCGGCCCGGGCCATCTCGAGGTCGTGCAGGCTGTCGCCCACCACGACCGTCTCGGCGGGCGCCACCCCCACGGCGGCACAGAAGGCCTGCACCATGCCCGGGCCGGGCTTGCCCCCGTGGCCGCTGTCGTAGCCACAGACGAAGGCGAAGCAGTCGGCCAGCCCGAGCCCCTCCACCGTGCGGCGGGCGGCCCGCTCGTTGTCGCTGGTCGCCACCCCCAGCCGGAGCCCCGCCCCGTGCAGTCCCCGGACCACGTCATCGAGGCCATCGACGGGAACAGCGGCAGACAGGGCATTCGCGAGAAAGGTCTCGTCGATGCGCGCCGTCAGCTCGGCGGCGGTGAAGCGCCCCGGCGGCAGCACACCCAGGTAGGCCGCCGCCACGTCGGCCGCCGTGCCCGCCACCATGGCGCTGCCCGGGACGAAGGTGTCGGAGGCCGGGTCGTGGCCGCTGGCCGCGAGCAGCCGGTCGGCCAAAGGGCCTGGGCCCCCCGCCGCCGAGACCGCACACGCGCGGCTGATGGGGGCCCAGGACCGAGAGAAGTCGAGCAGGGTGCCGTCCTTGTCGAAGAGCACGGCTCGGAAGGGGGACGGGGGCATCGCGGGGCTCCGGGGGCGGGACGGCCTGCATCCTGCCACCGGGGGCCCCTGCGCGCCGGGGCCTCACCGGGGGGTGGGCAGGATCTCGGCGCTGGTGCCGTCGGGGAGGTGGGCGATGAGGCTCACGTTGCCCGCGTCGTCGTTGACGGCGTAGACGTTGACCAGCTCGTTGGTCACGCCCGTGTCGGGGATCTGGAAGCAGGCGTCCACGCTGCCGTCCCCGCCCACGTCGAAGGCGACGCCGATCTCGGTGCTGGGCAGGTCGACGTTCGAGGCGACCGCACCGAAGGCGAAGCCGGGCAGCAGGGGCGCGTCGCCCACCGGGGCGCAGTCGGCGTCGGCCACCCACACATCGACCGGGTCGAGGGCCGCGAGGGCCGCCGCGTGCACCACGTTCACCCGCACCTGGCCGTCGGGGATGCCCATGCGGTCCTCGGCGAAGGCGAAGACCGAGAAGGCGCTGGGGTCGCCCGACACGTTGCCGGCGGCGAAGATGGACCACGAGTCGCCGTCGGCGATCGGGAAGTCGTCGACGGTGGCGACCGCGGCGTCGAGGCCCGCACCGCCCGGCACGACGGCGAAGTCGTAGGCGCCGACGGGCAGGGGCACGTAGCCGGTGGTGTCCTTGAAGCCGAAGCTGATGCCGGTGTTGGCGCCGTCGGCCCAGATGTCGACCGTGCTGTCGGCCCCGCCGGGGAAGACGCCGAAGTGGGCGAGGCGGACCTGGCCGCCGCCGTCCGTGCCGTCGCCGCCGTCCGTGCCGTCGCCGCCGTCGGTCCCGTCCGTGCCGTCCGTCCCGTCGGTCCCGTCCGTGCCGTCGCCGCCGTCGGTGCCGTCGGTCCCGTCCGTGCCGTCCGTGCCGTCCGTGCCGTCGCCGCCGTCGGTCCCGTCCGTGCCGTAGTCGACCGTGCCCGAGTCCTCCTTGGCGCCGTCGCTGCAGGCGAGGCCGAGGGTGGCGAAGGACAGAAGCAGCAGGGACGAAGCGGTGCGCATGGGAACTCCCGGTGGGTTGCAGTCGGTTTGCATGTGGTTTGTCCACATCGGAGACAGCCACGATGTAGACCAGTCTCCGCCCACCCGGAAGCGGGTGGACACAGATTGTGTATAGCCTGAACACACCAGGCCCGACCATGCACAACGCGCCAGCGCACGGGCCCCCACGCGCTGTCTCCACCCATGCCAGAACACCGTTCTCATCGGCATGTCTGGCCAAGCCGATCCCCGTCCCACCCACCGGCCCCTGCCCCACCGGCGCCCATGCTAGGGTGGCCCCCGCCCCAGAACCCGACCGCCGCCGTCGCCGCCCCCTCCCCGCCCGGACACCCCATGCACGCCCTCTGCACCCAC
>CAXQUZ010000426.1:0-4070 GCA_964226865.1 Myxococcota bacterium
TTGGCGGCGAAGTGCTCTGCTACGTCTGGTAGAGCGCCGCTCACCGGGAGAAACACAAATGTCGCGAATCGGAAACAAGCCGGTCGCCATCCCGAACGGCGTCGAGGTCACCCTCGGCGCGGACTCGGTGGCCGTCAAGGGCCCCAAGGGCGCACTTGAGATGGCAGTGGTTGAGGGCGTGTCCTTCAGCCAGGCCGATGGCAAGGTCGTCGTCGCACGCCAGGGGGACTCCCCGAAGCTGCGCGCCAACCACGGCCTCATGCGTGCACTGCTGGCCAACATGGTGCACGGCGTCTCGACGGGCTTCACCAAGAACCTCGAGATCGTTGGTGTCGGCTACAAGGCCGACGTGAAGGGCAAGACCCTCACCCTCAACCTCGGCTACAGCCACCCCATCGTCTACCCCTTCCCCGACGGTGTGGAGATCAAGGCCGAAGGTCCCACCAAGCTGACCGTGATGGGCATCGACAAGGAGCGGGTCGGCCAGGCCGCCGCTGAGATTCGAGCCTTCCGGTCCCCCGACAGCTACAAGGGCAAGGGCGTTCGCTACGCTGGCGAGTACGTCCGGCTCAAGGCCGGCAAGTCTGGCCAGTAGCCGCTTGCGGAGATTTCGATGAGCAAGAGCAACTCCAAGTACCTGGCGCGCAAGCGCCGGAAGCTCCACATCCGCAAGGTGGTTCGCGGCACTGCTGCCCGCCCTCGGCTGTGTGTCTTCCGGTCGGCCCGCCACATCTACGCCCAGGTGATCGACGACGTCGATGGCCGCACTCTGGTGTCCGCGAGCTCGCTCGAGGGCGAGCTCCGCTCGGCTTGCGCCGACGCGGACGGCAAGCTGGAGATGGCCACCGTGGTCGGCAAGACCCTCGCCTCGCGCGCCAAGGGCGCCGGTGTCGAGAGCGTCACCTTCGATCGCAACGGGTATCTGTACCATGGCCGCGTGAAGGCGTTGGCTGATGCGGCTCGCGAAGGCGGACTGCAGTTCTGACCAATCGCCGAAGCACTGCTTCGGCATAGGGAGGTTTACGTGGCCAAGATGGGACGCGGACGTCGCGACCGCCGCAAGGAAGAAGATTCCGGCTTCGTCGAGAAGACCATTGCCATCAATCGCGTTGCGAAGGTGGTCAAGGGCGGTCGACGCTTCAACTTCACGGCGCTTGTCGTGGTCGGCGATGGCGCCGGTCGCGTGAGTGTCGGTCATGGCAAGGCAAACGAGGTTCCGGAGGCCATTCGCAAGGCCACCGAGCGCGCTCGGCGGACGATGGTGGAGGTCCCGATCGTTGATCAGACCGTCCCCCACACCGTCGTGGGTCGCGTCGGCGCTGCGCGTGTGTTACTTCGCCCCGCCAGCCCTGGTCCCGGCGTCATCGCCGGCGCCACGGTGCGCGCGGTCCTCGACGCTGCCGGCTACCACAATGTCCTCACGAAGGTCATCGGGAGCAACAACCCGCACAACGTCACCAAGGCGGTGATGGACGCGCTTCGCCGGCTCGAGTCGCCGGAGCAGTACGCCGTGCGGGTGGGCAAGTCCGTGGATGACCTCATGGGCGACTACAACGTCGGTGCACACGTGTGGGGCGCTGGCGCTGCGCAGCACAGCTGACGCTGGGAGCAATCGTGAGTACCAAGCTTCAAGTTACCCTTCGTCGTGGCCTCATCGGCTCGACGGAGCGCCAGCGGGCCACCGTGCGTGGCCTCGGCCTTCGTCGGCGCCACCAGACGCGTGTTCTTGAGAACACGCCGGCGGTGCGCGGCATGATCAAGAAGGTCCTTCATCTGGTCGACGTCGCTGAAGTCAGCGGCTGAGGCCACCCGAGGTTCATCATGTCCAACGAACTGAGTTCCCTTGCGCCCGCACCGGGGTCGACCAAGCGCCGCATGCGCGTCGGCCGTGGTGAGGGCTCTGGCAAGGGCAAGACCGCCGGTCGCGGCCAGAAGGGCCAGCGTGCGCGCGGTACCGTCAAGCGCGGCTTCGAGGGCGGCCAGATGCCGCTCGCGCGCCGCCTGCCGAAGCGCGGCTTCACCAACATCTTCGCCAAGGAGTTCTCTGAGGTGCGGCTCGACCGCATCGCGGCGAAGTTCAGCGAGGGTGAGGTGGTCGACGCGGCTGCGCTCAAGGAGCGTGGCCTGGTCAGCCGCATCGGCAAGCACGGTGTGAAGGTGCTCGGCAACGGTGAGATCGGCCACGCGGTCACCATCCGCGTCGCTGCCATCACCAAGAGTGCTGCTGCGAAGGTGGTCGCCGCTGGCGGGACCGTCGAGGAGAGCTGAGGTGGTTGAGGCTATCGCCAACATCCTGAAGATTCCGGATCTCCGGAACCGGATTCTCTTCACCTTGGCGATGCTTGCCGTTTATCGCCTCGGCATCTTCATCCCCGCACCTGGCGTAGACCGGATTGCCCTGGGCGACTTCTTCGCATCCAACCAGGGCAATCTCCTCGGTCTCTACGACATGTTCAGCGGGGGCGCGCTGAGCCAGTTCAGCGTGTTCGTGTTGGGCATCATGCCCTACATCAGCGCCTCCATCATCATGCAGCTCGGGCAGGTCATCATGCCCCAGATCGAGCGCATGAAGAGCGAGGGGCAGGCTGGCAAGAAGAAGATCAACCAGTACACCCGCTACCTCACCATCGGCATTGCCCTGGTGCAGTCGCTGGCGATGTCGTTCAGCCTCGAGCAGATGAAGACGCTCGGGGGCTCCGACGTGGTCATCGAGGGTGGTTGGTCCTTCCGTCTGATGACGATGATCACGATGACGGCAGGCTCCTGCTTTGTCATGTGGCTCGGTGAGCAGATCACCGACCGCGGCGTCGGCAACGGTGCCTCGCTCATCATCACGGGCGGCATCATCGCGGGGCTCCCGAGCGCGGCGATGAACCTGGTCTCCAAGGTGGAGATCGGCGAGCTCAACCTGCTCGAGACGGTGCTCTTGGTCGGGTTCATGCTCGTGGTCGTCTCGGCCATCGTGTTCATTGAGCGCGGCCAGCGGCGCATTCCCATCCAGTACGCGAAGCGTGTGGTGGGGCGGAAGGTCTACGGTGGCCAGTCCACCCACCTTCCCCTGAAGGTGAACGTGGCGGGCGTCATTCCCCCCATCTTCGCCTCGTCGATGATGATGTTCCCGGCGACGGTCTCGATGGTCTACAGCCATCCGATCTTCGAGTCGCTGTCTGCGGCCTTCATGCCGGGCACCTGGGTCTACAACCTGACCTACATCGGGCTCATCATCTTCTTCGCCTACTTCTACACCGCGGTGACCTTCAACCCGGTGGACGTGGCGGACAACCTGCGCAAGCACGGTGGCTACGTTCCGGGCATCCGTCCGGGCAAGCAGACGGCCGAGTACCTGGACCGCATTCTGACCCGGCTCACGGCCGGCGGGTCCATCTACCTCGCGGCAGTCTGCATCCTCCCCACGGTGCTCATCAGCATGAAGGGCCTGCCCTTCTTCTTCGGTGGCACGGGCCTGCTCATCGTGGTCGGCGTCTCGCTCGACACGGTCGCCCAGATCGAGGGCCACCTCCTGACTCGTCACTACGACGGGCTGATGGGCTCGCAGTCCGACCGGGGTCGTGGTCGCCGCAAGCCGCTCGGCTCGGTGTGAGGCTTCCGATGGACGTTCTTCTCTTCGGTCCCCCCGGCGCCGGAAAGGGCACCCACGCTGGCATGGTGTCGGCTGCTCTGGGCATCGTGCACGTCTCGACGGGTGACATCTTCCGTCGGCACCTCCGCGAGGGCACCGAGCTCGGCACGCTGGCGAAGTCCTACATGGACGAGGGCCAGCTGGTGCCGGACCGGGTCGTGGTCGACATCGTGGCTTCGCGCCTCGAGGACGAGGACGCTGCGGGTGGTGCGCTCTTTGATGGCTTCCCCCGCACGGTGGTCCAGGCCGAGCTCCTCCGGGAGTGGCTCAAGGACCACGGGCGTGACATCGGCCTGGTGCTGAACCTGGTCGTGGCGGACGCCGTCGTGGTGAAGCGCCTGTCGGGTCGTCGGACCTGTCTGGCCTGCGGTGCGAGCTACCACGTGGACCATGCGCCGCCGGCCCAGGCCGGTGTGTGCGACCGCTGCGG
>CAXQUZ010000427.1:0-2017 GCA_964226865.1 Myxococcota bacterium
GCGGGGGGGGCGGCGGGGGGCTGGCTCATGGCGGGGCTCCGTGGCCCGGGTGGGTCGGGCAGGCGCGCGCGCATAACCGGTCGCCCCCCGTCTGGGCGCCCCCCCGGCGCGGGCCCGTCGCGGCGACCCGGTCTCGGGGGCCCGCCCCCCGGCGGCCCCGGTGCGCCGCGTGCCAGACTCGGGCGCCGCCCCCCGGAGCGCCGTCCCGCATGCCCGCCCGTCCGCCCGCCGCCCGCGACCCCCGCCTCGGCGCCCTGCTGCTCTTCGCCCTCGCCGGGGCCCTCGGCGCCTGGGGCGGCTGGCGCCTCGACCGCTCTCTGTCCCCCGTCGAGGCGCGGCCCTGTGGCGAGGCCGGGGCGCTGGTGGCCCCCCGGGTGCGGGTCACGGGCTGCGAGCTGCGGCTGCTCGACGCCACCCGCGAGCTCGAGGCCGGCCGGGTGGTGGGGGCCTGGGTGCCCGCCCGGCCGCCGGGGAGCGCGGGCCCGGCCCCCCTCCTCGTCGAGCTGCGCGACCCCGCGCTCCTCGCCGCCCTCGACGCGGCGAGCCAGGCCGCCGTGGCCGGCCCCGATGCCCTGGCCGCCTGGGCCGAGACCGCGCCCCTGCCCCTGCGCCTCACCGCCGACCTCCACGGCGAGCTGCGCCGGGGCTGGGTCCGCAGCGCCACCGACCGCCGCCACCTCGCCCACCAGGGCGAGGCCGTCGCGCCCGGTGCCCCCGTGCTCGTCCACGGCCACCACCCGAGCCGCCGCCGGGCCCTCGGCGCCCTGGTGCTCGCCCTGTCGACCGCCCTGCTCGGGGCCCTCGCCTGGCGCCACCCACGCCACGCCATCACCCGCGGCTCGGCCCCCGACCGGCCCCCCGCGGAACGCCCGGACGGCGCCCCGGAAACCGGCTAGGGACCCGGGGCCGCGGCGGGCCCCGCGCCGCCCCAGTCCCTGCCCCCGAGAGGAGACGCCCATGGCCGCCATCGAGGTCCAGCAGCTCGAGAAGCACTACGGCGAGCACCGCGCCCTCAAGGGCATCGACTTCAAGGTCGACGACGGCGAGGTCGTGGGCTTCCTCGGCCCCAACGGCGCCGGCAAGTCGACCGCGATGAAGATCATCACGGGCTACCTCGCGCCCACCGCCGGCCGGGCCCTCGTGCGCGGCATCGACGTGCTGGACGACCCCATCGAGGCCCAGCGGCGCATCGGCTACCTGCCCGAGCACGCCCCGGTCTACCTCGACATGCGGGTGCGGGACTACCTCCAGTACATCGGCCGGGTGCGCAACCTCGGCCGGTCCGAGCTGGTGCGGGCCATCGAGCGGGTCGCCGAGCAGTGCGGCATCCGGCCCCGCCTCGGACAGCAGGTGGGCGACCTCTCCAAGGGCTACCGCCAGCGGGTGGGCCTGGCCCAGGCCCTGCTCCACAGCCCCGAGATCCTCATCCTCGACGAGCCCACCACCGGCCTCGACCCCAACCAGATCGTCGAGATCCGGAACCTCATCCGCGAGATCGGCCGCCAGAAGACGGTCATCCTCTCGACCCACATCCTCTCCGAGGTCCAGGCCACCTGCGACCGGGTCATCATCATCAACCGCGGCCAGCTCGTCGCCGACGGCGCCACCGACGAGGTCACGGCCCGCACCCAGGGGGGCCAGCTGCTCCATGTGCTGCTCGCCCCGGGCCGGGTGGACCCCACCGCCGCGGCCGTCCGGGCCCAGCTCGCGGCCATTCCCGGCGTCGACCGGGTCACCCCCGTCGAGGCCGCCGACCGCCGCCACCACGCCTTCGAGCTGCTGGCCCGCACGGACGTGCGGCGGGCCGTCTTCGCGATGGCCGTCGACCAGGGCCTCGACCTGCTCGAGCTGGCCCCCGAGAAGACCAACCTCGAAGAGGTCTTCCGCCGGCTCACCGCCGCAGGCTGAGCGCCACCACAGCCCCCCCGCGGCTCAGCCCACCTGGCGGACGAAGAGCGCGACGACCCCGGCAACGCCGACCAGCAGGGTGCCCACGCCGATCAGGGCGAGGCGCCCG
>CAXQUZ010000428.1:0-4993 GCA_964226865.1 Myxococcota bacterium
CCTCGTGGGCGACGTCGACTCCAGCGACGAGATCTACCGCCAGGCCCACGCCCAGCTGCCCGACGACCCCCACTTCCCCTTCGCCCTGGGCATGAACGCCTACCTGGTGCGCGACGACACGGCCGCGGCCGCCCGCTGGATCCAGATCGCCGCCGACACCCCGGGGGCGCCGGGCTGGTACAAGGCCGCCGCGGCCGCCTTCATCGGCGAGCAGGGCCAGCGCCGCACGGCCATCCGCTACCTGCGCGAAGAGCTCGAGCAGGCGACCAAGCCCGGCGTGCGCAAGGCCCTCCAGACCAAGCTCGACGAGCTCACCCACGCCGAGTGGGTCGAGCTCATCGCCCAGCGCCGCGAGAAGCTGGCGGCCGAGCGCGGCCGCGACATCGCCCGCATCGAAGAGCTGGGCGAGCTGCCGCCCGATCCCTACGGTGCGGGCTGGATCCTCGCCCCCGACGGCGTGGTGCGCAGCGCCCAGGTCGACGCCCGCCTCGCCAAGAAGCAGCAGCGCACCGCACGCGCCCTGCTGCTCAAGCCGGCCTACCGGTGAGCGCCCACACGGCCCTCGTGGGGCTCGGCAGCTCGCTCGGCGACCGGCGCCGCCAGCTGCGCATGGCCCTGGCCTGCCTGCGGGCCACCCCGGGCATCGAGGTCGAGCGGGTCAGCCGCCCGGTCCACTCCCGTCCCCTCGGGCGGGCCCGGGGCCGCTTCCTCAACGCGGTCGTGCGGCTGCGCACCCGGCGGAGCCCCCGGGGCCTGCTCGCCGTGCTCCAGGCCATCGAGCGGCGGCTCGGGCGGCGGCCCACCGTGCGCTGGAGCGACCGGCGCCTCGACCTCGACCTGCTGCTCTACGACGATCTGCGGGCGGACGGGGCCCGGCTGCGGCTGCCCCACCCCGAGATGCTCCACCGCGCCTTCGTGATGGTGCCCGCCCGCGAGGTCGGGCCCGAGCTGGTCCACCCGGTCGCCGGCCAGCCCCTCGCCGCCCTGGGGACCGCCGACAGCCCGGGCACCTTTCCCGTGCGGGCCCGGTCCGGCCTTGCCCCCCGCCAGAGGCTGGAGTATTGCGCGCCCCTGCCCACCGGGGCCGCGCCGACCGGCCAGCCGTCCCCGTTCCCCACTCCCGGCCGATCGGGTGCAGCGATGCAGTTCTTCCTGGACACCGCGAACATCGACCAGATCCGCGAGGCCGCCTCCTGGGGCATCCTCGACGGCGTCACGACCAACCCCAGCCTCGTCGCCCGGGAGGGCGGGGACTTCATCGCGATGATCCACGAGATCTGCGAGCTGGTGCAGGGCCCCGTGTCGGCCGAGACGGTCGCCACCGACGCCGAGGGCATGATCCGCGAGGGCCGCCTGCTCGCCCAGATCAGCGAGCACGTCGTCGTCAAGGTGCCCCTGACGGTCGCCGGCCTCAAGGCCACCCGCGCCCTCTCCGACGACGGCATCGCCGTCAACGTCACCCTCTGCTTCCAGGCCAACCAGGCCCTGCTCGCGGCCAAGGCGGGCGCCACCTACATCTCGCCCTTCCTCGGTCGCCTCGACGACATCGGCCAGGACGGCTGCCAGCTCATCCGCGACATCGTGCAGATCTACGCCAACTACCCGGCCATCGGCACGAAGGTGCTCGCGGCGAGCATCCGCCACCCGATGCACATGACCCAGGTCGCCCTCGCCGGTGCCCACGTGGCCACGCTGCCCTTCGGCGTGCTCCAGAAGATGATCAAGCACCCCCTCACCGACTCGGGCAACGCCGGCTTCCTGCGCGACTGGGAGACCGTGCCCGACCGCGACATCGCCGGCCAGGTCGAGCGCTGGCTCGCCGCGCGGGGCAAGTGAGCCCCCTGGGCCAGCGCCGGTGAGCCCGGCGGGCCGCGACCGCGGAGGGCTGCTGGTGGGGAGCTCTGCCCTGCTGGTGGCCCTCTTCTATGTGGGTGGTGGCCCCGTCTGGGACGACCACGAGCTGATCCTCGGCCGGCTGGCCACCCTCGACGCCCCGGGCCTGCTCGGGCTCTTTGCCGGGCCGGTGGGCCAGGGCGCGGTGGGCGACACCTACTACCGGCCCCTCGCGCTCGGGCTGCTCGGGCTGCTCGGCCGGGTGGGCATGCCCGCGGTGCACGCGGCGGTGGCCCTGCTCCACGCCGGCAGCGCCGTGCTGATCTGGTCGCTGGTCCGCCGCCGGTCGGGGGCCGCCCGGCTCGCGGGGGCGGTCTTTGCGATCCACCCGGTCGCGAGCGAGGCCCTCGGCTGGGGCTCGGCCCTGCCCGACGTGCTGGCCGTGCACGCCGCGCTCTGGTCGGCCTGGCTGGTGGCCCGGCGCCCCGGGCTCGCGCTGGTCGCCGCGGCGGCGGCCCTCTGCGCCAAGGAGTCGGCCTATGTGCTGCTGCCCCTGCTGTTCTGGGCGGTCGGGGCCCCCCGTCGCCCGGCGCTCGGGCTCGCCGGTCTGCTCGGGGGCGCGCTCGTGCTGCGCGTTCTGCTCGGTGTCGGGGGCGGCGGCGGTGCCCTGCGGCCCCTGCTGGCCCTCCAGGCCGTGGGCGAGGCGGGCGGCCTGCTGATCTGGCCCCTGCCCCTGTCGGCCGTGCGCGATCTGCGGCACGCCGACAGCGCCGACTTCTGGCGGGGGGCGCTGCTGGCCAGCTCCCTCGGCATGCTCTCCTGGACCCGGCCGGCGGTCCGGGCGGGGGCGCTGCTGGTGCTCGCGAGCATCGTGGTGGCGCTGCCCACCGTGATGGACAGCTACCTGCTGGGCGAGCGCTACCTCTACCCGGCCCTCGTGGGCTTCGCGCTGGTGGTCGGCACCGCGTGGCCCCCGTCCTGGTCGACCGGTCCGGCGCGGCTGGCGTTCCCGGGCCTGGCCGTGGTCTCGGTGGTGCTCCACGCCCAGCAGGCCGCCGCCTGGCAGAGCGACCTGCGCCTCTTCTCGGCCGCCACCGTCGTCCGGCCCACGGACGCCTCGGCCTGGCACCTGGCCGGCAAAGCCCACGCCATGGCGGGCGAGCACGCGGCGGCGGCCGACTGCTACCGGGCGGCCGTGGCGGCGGGCCATCCCTACCCCACGGACTTCCGCGATGCCGTGGTGATGGATGTTCTCGCGGGCAACCACGCCCGCGCGCTCGCCTGGGCCGAGCAGGGCCCCACCGACGGGCTCCAGGCCGAAGATCTCGCCTGGTGGGCCCGGGCCGCCCACGGCGCCGGCCAGCACGCCCGGGCCGCCGAGCTGCTCGCCCCCCTCCGCCAGCCCGCGGGCTGGGCCGGTCCCCCCTGGGGCGGCGCGCTCGCGGCAGCCGGGGCGGAGGCGGGCGCGCCGGCGCCCTGAAGACGGGAAGCTGACCCCGGTTTGTCGCAGGGCGCTTGCGTGGCACCGGGCAGCTCGCTATCAACTGAATGCCGTTCACTGAATCGCCATTCATTGTTCGCGCCGGCGCCCCGTCTCGCCGAGGGGGGGCGCGCCCCAGCCCGCTGCCGCGGTCGCCCTCCGTGCCCCCTGCGGGCCCGGGTCTCGGGCTGGTCTCCGTCCCCCTCTCGCCCGTCTCGTGCTGGCCCCGGCCAGGGAGTACTGGACATGGCCTCCTCCAAGCGCTCGGACTCCGCCAGCTCGCGCCTCTCCCGTGAGGAGAAGCGAGAGAACATCGTGGACGCCGCCGTCGAGGTCTTCGCCGAGAAGGGCTACCGCTCCGCCCGCATCTCCGACATCGCCCGCCGGGCCGGCGTCGCAGACGGCACCATCTACCTCTACTTCCGCAACAAAGAAGACCTGCTGCTCACCATCTGCGAAGAGCAGATGGAAGAGGTGCGCCGCGCGCTCCACGCCGCCCTCGACGGCCTCGAAGAGCCGGTCGCCCGGGCCCGGGCCTTTGCGCGCTTCCACTTCCAGTCGCTGCGCAACCAGCCGGCCCTGGCCCAGGTGCTCCAGGTCGAGATCCGCCAGTCCACCCGCTTTGTCCGGGAGTACCGGCCCGAGCGCCTGTGGCAGTATCTGACGGTCTTCGAGACCATCGTGCGCGACGGCCAGGCCTCGGGCGCCTTCCGGGCCGACATCGACGCCTTTCTCGTCAAGTGGGCCTTCTTCGGCGCCCTCGACGAGCTCGCGATCCAGTGGGTCGTCGCCCGCCGGCGCGACCGCTTCGACCTCGACCGCGCGGCGGATCAGGTCGTCGACATCTTTCTCTGCGGCATGCTGAACGAGCCTGCCGCAACCCCCAACTCACCGACCCCCTAGGAGGGCCCAGTGAAAGTCGGAGTGCTGCTCAAGCAGGTGCCGCCCAGCGGCGACTCGCTGAAGGTCACGGCAGACGGCGTCGACCTCGGCGACGTCAAGATGGAGATCAACCCCTACGACGAGTTCGCTCTCGAGGAAGCCCTCCGTCTCAAGGACGACAAGGTGGCCTCCGGGGTCATCGTCTTCGGCATCGGCGACAAGGATCTCGATGCCCGCCTCAAGGACGGCCTCGCCCGTGGTGCCACCAAGGCCCTGCGCATCGGCGACGCCGCCATCATCGGCAGTGACAACCTGGGCAAGGCCCGGGCCTACGCCGCGGCCGCCAAGGCCGAGGGCTGCGAGCTGGTGCTGACCGGCATGCTGTCCATCGACGACGACGACAGCCAGATCCCGGGCATGGTCGCCGAGGTGCTGGGCTGGGCCCAGGTCACCGTGGTCGACAAGCTCGAGCTCAGCGGCTCCGACGTCAAGGCCTGGCGCTCGTCGGGCGGCGGTGCCCGCGACGTGGTCACCACCTCCCTGCCGGCCGTCATCTCGACCGACAAGGGCCTCAACACCCCCCGCTACGCCAAGCTCAAGGGCATCATGATGGCCAAGCGGAAGAAGGTGGCGGAGCTCAGCGCTGGCGACCTCGGCCTCGACGCCGGCGCCCTCGCCAGCTCGGTCACCGTGTCCGACTTCTCTCCGCCTCCCGCGCGGCCCCCGGGCCGGATCCACAGTGGCTCCGTCACTGAGCAGGTCAAGGAGCTCGTCCAGCTCCTTCGCGACGAAGCGAAG
>CAXQUZ010000429.1:0-7065 GCA_964226865.1 Myxococcota bacterium
CGGGCCGGTGGCCTATGATGGGCACCGGCCCGGCGCCGTCGCCCCGGGCCCCCCTCGCCGGTGAGGCCCCATGCGCGCCCTGCTCCCGCTCGCCCTGGCCCTCGCCGGCTGCACCGACCCGAAGGCCGGCCCCGGCGACGGCGCGTCTGCGTCCCCGACCGACAGCGGCCGCGACCGCGGCGACAGCGGCAGCCCCGCGCCGGTGCCCCCCCTCGCCGCCGGAGTGGTCATCGAGCGGGCCGTGCTCGCCCAGAACTCGGGGGTGTTGCTCGCCGCGGGCGGCGCCGCCGTGACCACCCGCACGGCCCCCGTCGTGGCCGACCGCGAGGGCACCCTGCTCCTCACCCTCTCCGCCGCGGCGCCCCGCCGGGTCCAGCTCGTGGCCGAGCGCATCGACCCGGACGACCAGGTCTCGACCGCCGCCGCCCAAGAGCTCGATCTCGGCGCCAGCCTCACGGCCGAGCTCGCCCTGCCTGCGGCGGCCTTCACGCCCGGAAGCGCCCTGGCAATCAGCGTTCTCGAGGTCGACAACACCGAGCGGGACGGCGCCCTGGACGGGGCCCGGGTGCCGGCGGCGGGCTGGCTCGACCTCGACGCCCGGGCCATGCCGCCCCTCGAGGTCGTCCTCGTGCCCCTCGAGCTGGACGGGGTCGGCCCCGCCCTCGACGCCGCCGCCCTGGCCACCTACGAGGCGGCCCTCCGGGGCTGGTACCCGACGGCCACGGTGCGCCTGTCGGTCCACCCGAGCCCCCTCGCCCGGGACGCCGGCCTGGCCAGCATCGAGGACCTCGCCGACGAGGTCTTCGCCCTGGGCCAGCGCCGCCTCGACGACGGGGCCGCCGACCATGTCGTCTACTACGGCGTCTACGATGCCCGCAGCACCGCCGGCCTCGCCGGCAGCTCCGACTTCTCGGTCGAGCTGCGGGCCGCGGCGGGCCCCGGGGGCGGCGACGCCACGGCCGCCCGCATCATGGCCCACGAGCTGGGCCACCTCATGGGCGCCTTCCACGCCCCGTCCTGCCGGGCGGGCTCGCCCGACCCCGACGTCCCCACCGACGACGGCACCACGGGCATCGAGACCCGCGACCCGGTCGACGGCCGCTGGCTGCCCGCCACGACCCCCGACCTCATGGGCTACTGCGACGCGGTCGCCGTCTCGCCCCACACCAGCGCCCAGCTCGCCCGGGGCCTCCAGCACTGGGAGGCCGACCGATGAGCCGCGCCCTGCTCGCCCTCGCCCTCAGCGCCTGCGCCCCCGGTGTCGCCCCCACCGCCCGCCGCAGCGCCCCCGCCGAGGCCGCGTCCGTCGCCGCCCCGGGGGCCCCCGCCGCCACGGCCGAGGACCCCACCCGGGTGGCCGTGGACGACTACGAGACCGACGGCGGCCACACGGTCACGGTCTGGGTCCAGGGCAACAGCGACATGCTCGCCGACGCCGCGGTCTGCTTCGACGGGGACTGCGAGACCACCGACGCCGACGGCCTCGCCCACCTCCGGGGCCTGCCAGACGGCGCCGTGGCGCTGACGGTCGACCCGCCCCGGGGGGTGCCCCTGCTGCTGCCCTACACCCTCACCAACGACCGGGTGCCCCACCTCGCGGCCCGCAGCCTCACCCGCAGCATCTACGCCGACTGGCTGGACGGGGCCTGGACCGACGAGCTCGGCCTCATCGACCTCTGGCCCATCGACGCGACCCGGCCCGGCTCCCCCGTCGTGCCGGGCCTCGTCCTCGCTGCCGACGCCGGCGAGATCTGGTCGGTGGTCGACCTCGCCGGGGCCACGCCCGGGGCCGTGAGCTCGGGCACGGGGCCGCTCTGGGTGGTCGCCCCGCCCGGCGAGGTCGCGCTCTCGATGACCCTGCCCGGCGGCCTCTGCAGCGCCCGCAGCGTCGGCTGGGACATCGACACCACCGGCGCGCCCGACACGGTCGAGATGGTCGTGCCCGTCGAGGCGGGCCGGTCCACCTCCCTCTACATCCACTGCGTGCCCGCCGACTGATGCCCGGGGGCCCCCTGCCGGGCTACGGCTCCGCCATGCGCACCCTCCTCGCCGCCCTCGTCCTGGCCGCCGGCTGCACCGGCCCGCGGCCCTGTGTGAAGCAGTGCAAGGACGACCAGGCCTTCTTCGAGGAGTGCTGGTCCGACTTCGAGGCCGTGGGCATCCAGCTCACCTGCTACGACAAGCTCGACGACATGGCCGCGGCCCTCACCGAGGCCGGCAGCGACGAGGCCGCCGTGGCCCTCGTCTACCAGGAGTGGCGCAGCGCTGGCCGCACCCGGGCCTGCAAGAGCGCCGCCGAGCTGACCGAGCAGTGCATCGCGCTCACCGAGGCCACCTTCGACGGCCTCGACAAGGACGGCCGGCGCGCCGCCCGGGACGAGTGCGACCCGGACGAGGACGACACGGCCGCGGTCCCCGATGCCCGGCGCCAAGCCATCGAAGACGGCGACTGCGAGGCCTTCATCGTGGCCCTGGGCCTCTGAGGGCCCGGCTCAGCGCGCCGGTGCCGCGCCCCGCGGGGGCTTGGTGGTGGGGTCTCCCGGGGGCAGCGGCGGCAGGTCGCTGCTGTCGCTCCAGGGCGCCTGGAGCCGGGGCACGGGCCCGGTCGGGGACTGGCCGCCGGCGTGGGGGGGCACCCCGGGGATGTCCTGGCGGCGCCGGTGGCTGCCCGTGTAGGGCGGCGGGCGGGTGATCCGGGCCCCGCGCATCTCGGACCAGCGCGGGTCGGGCCCGGGCTCCCAGCCGATCAGCACGAAGGGGGCGACCCGGGCCACCACCGTGGCGCCGGGCATGGCCTTGGCCCAGGCCAGCAGCGTGGTCTGGCGCTCGTCGACGATCATGTGGGTGGCCGCGGCGAGGCCCTGCTGGGCCGCCTTGGTCGCGAGGCTGCCGTCGGCGGTGTAGCTGCGGGACCAGCGCGAGACCACGAGGCTCGTGTCTTTGGTGGCGACGGGAACGGCGTCGGCTGGGATCTTCTCGGCCAGGGTCCAGGCGGGGTGGACCCAGGTCGGGTTGGTGGGCACCGTGGCCACGACGAGGTTCTGCTCGTCGGCCCAGGGCCCCCAGCTGCGGGCACAGACCGCCAGCAGCCCCCCGACCACGACCAGCCCCACGAGCGCCCGGGCCGGCCCGCGCCGGGGCAGCACCAGCCGCAGCAGCCGCCCGGCCCCGAGGGTGCCGGCGAGGGCCGCGAAGGCCGCCGCCGGGGCCATGTGGTGGGCGTGGCCCGACCAGCTGCGGTCGACACCGTGGCCCACGGGCACGGTCATGTGGAGCACCACCAGCGCCACCGCCGGCAGCAGGGCCTCGCCCCCGAGCAGCAGCAGCCCCCCGAGGGGCACGGCCAGCAGCCCGTAGAAGCTCCAGCGCCAGGGCCAGCCGTCGAGGAAGACCGCCCGGTCGCCGGAGAGGATGCTGCGCAGGGCGTTCTCGAGGGGCATGTCGTGGCCGCCGCCCGAGATGGGGTGGGTGGCCTGGGCCCAGCTCACGTAGGCGCCCGCGAGAGCCGCCGCGCCCACGATGTTCCCGAGCCACCGCACCCAGCGCAGGCGCCGCCACCAGGGCCGCCCCGGGGGGCCGGGGGCCCAGGGCAGGGCCAGCCCGGCGATGCCCACGGCCATGGGCACGCACTCCTCGCGGGGGGCCATGGCCACGACCGCCCCCACCATGGCCACCAGCCACCAGCGCGAGCCCATGGCCCACCAGGCGAAGACCAGCGCCGGCACGGCAAAGGCGAGGTCCTGGTAGCCCTGGAGGGCCATGGCCATCACAGGGGGCGCGCCGAGGTAGGCCAGGGCCCCGGCCGCCGCCCCGAAGTCGGAGCCGGCCGCCCGCCGCCCGAGCAGCGCCGCCGGCACCACCCCGAGCAGGGTCGCCGCCACGAGCAGCCGGGCGAGCCCGAAGGGGCTGGGCGAGAGCCCGTAGAGCAGCCCCGCCAGGGGCAGGGTCAGGGCCCGGTGGCCCGACCAGGTCCAGGCGTCGTCGTAGCCCTTGTGGACGGTCTGGAAGAAGCGGCCCGTCTCGTGGAAGTTCGCGATGAGCTGCTCGTGCACGGCGAAGGCGTAGGGCTCGACCGTGAACAGGCTGCTGATGAGGGCGATGGAGGTGGACGAGGCGGTGCACCACCACAGCCAGGAGAGCGCGGCGACGAAGACGGCCGCCGCGGCCCGGCCCCCCCACCGGACGGGGAGCGGGCCCCAGGCAGCGACAGGGGACGGGGGGACAGGAAGCGGCACCGGGCCAGTGTAGCGGCGGCGGCGCGTCCGGGCAGGCCGGGCGGACCGCCACCGGGGCCGGGCCCGCTGCGTCCCTCGGCGACGCAGCCCCGGCGCGGCCGCGTCCGCCGGCGACGCAGAACGCAGAGACCCGCGATGAACAGGGCATTCTCGCGGTGGCATGGGGCCTGCAACGGGGGGGGGCATCCCGTCCCGGAGCCCCCATGTCCCGCCCGCTGCACCGCGACCCCCTCCTCGACCCCGCCCAGCTCGACCGCGCGGCCCGTGACCGCCTCACCGACGAGCTCTATGTCGTCCAGCAGGCCGTCTTCGCCGAGGTCAGCAAGGACGAGTTCCGCCGCTATGTGGTCGACTCGCCCGCCGTGCGCACCCGCATCGCGGTCTACCGGGACGACACGGGCCGGGCGGTCGGCTTCGCCGCCTTCCACGTCTTCGCCGTGCCCCAGGGCGGCCGCACGGTCGACGTGATGCGGGCCGAGGTGGGGCTGCTGCCCGCCTACCGGGGCCGCTCGGCCGCCAGCGGGCTGCTCGTGCGCGAGGCCCTCGCCGCCATCTGGCGCCACCCCACCCGCACGCGGGTCTTCGTCGCCAGCCCGGTCCACCCGGCCTCCTACCTGGCCTTCAGCCGCATCGCCGCCGCCTACCCACGGCCCGACCGGCCGACCCCCGCCGCCCTCCAGGCCCTCATGGACAGCCTCGACGGCCCCCTCGGCCTCGACCGCCCCGAGCGCGCCGGCGTCCACGTCCGCAAGGTCGGCTGGATCACCCGCCAGAGCCCCGCCGAGGCGGCCATGTGGGCGGCCCACCCCAGCCCCCTGGTCCGCTACTACCTCGACGAGAACCCCCACTACACCGAGGGCCACGGCCTGCGCATCCTCATGCAGGTCAGCCTCCTGCGCGTGCTCCAGGGCTGCGCCCGCCTCGCCGCCCAGGCCTGGCGCCGCCGGTGGCGCGCCCGCCCCGCCCCGGCCCCCGCGACCGCCCCCACCGGGGCCGCGGCATGAGCGCCCCCGCCGATCGCCTCCCGCTCGTCGGCCTCGCCGGCCCTGCCCTCGCCCTCGGCTGTCTCGCCACGGGCACGGACTGCCTGCTCGCCAGCGCCGCGGCCGTCGGCGCCGTGGCCCTGACGGCTCTGCTGCCGGCCCCCGGCCCCGACCCCGCCCGGGTGCCCGCCGCCCTGGGCCGCTGGCTGCCCCGGGCCTTCGGGCCCGCCCAGCTCGCGGTCGTGCTGCTCGGGGCCCGGGCCGCCGGCAGCGCCGACCCCGCCGCCTTCGCCAGCCTCGTGCTGGGCCTCGGCGTCTACGGCACCACCTTCGGCATCAACGTCGCCCACGAGCTGATCCACGCCCACAAGCGCCACGACCGGCTGCTCGGCGGGCTGCTGCTGTCGATGGTCTGCACCGGCAGCTTCCAGGTCGAGCACCTCCGGGGCCACCACCGGGACGTGGCCACGGCGGCCGATCCCGCCTCGGCCCCCGCGGGCCGCTCGCTCTACGCCCACCTGCCCCAGGCCGTTCTCGGCAACTGGCGCAAGGGCTGGGCCCTCGAGACCGCCCGGCTGCGCCGCCAGGGCCGCTCGCTCGCCGGCCACGGCCTGCTGCGCTGGGCCGCCTGCAGCGCCGCCCTCGTGGCCCTGGCTGGGCTGCTCTGGGGACCGGCCGCCGCGGCCTTCGTCCTGCTCCAGGGCCTCGTCGCCCGGATCACCCTCGAGGTCGTCAACTACGTCGAGCACTACGGGCTGCGCCGCGCCCGGCGGGCCGACGGCCGCCCGGTGCCGGTCGGCCCCGCCCACTCGTGGTCCAGCGAGCACCGCCTCTCCCGGGCCTTGCTGCTCAACCTGCCCCGCCACGCCGACCACCACGCCCACGCCGCCCGGCCCTGGACGGCGCTGCGGCCCCACCCGGCCGGCCCCGTGCTGCCCGCCGGCACCGGCGCCATGGTGCTGCTCGCGCTCGTGCCGCCCCTGTGGTTCCGGGTCATGGACCCCTGGCTGGCGGCCCAGCAGGCCGGCGCCCGTCCCGCCGCCTACTCGAGCAGGAAGGCGGGCCGGCCGGTGTAGTCGAAGCCCATCGACAGCTCGGTGCAGGCCCCCTCGGCGTCCGGGAAGAGGTCGGCGGTGGCGGCGATGATGGGCGGGATGAGGTCCTGGAGCTCGCCGATGTCGTCGATGGCGCCGATCTGGCCCGCGATGTCGGCCTGGGGCACCCCGCCGGCGAAGTGGCCCACGAGGTCGCCGTCGGCCCCCACCTCGCCGCGGAAGGAGACCCCGCGCATGTCGAAGGTGAGGTGTTCGTCGAGGATCTGGACAGGGAGGGTGATGTCGAGGCCGTCGGCCACCAGCACACCCCCGTCCAGCCGGCCGGCGACGGTCGCCGTGCTGGGCAGCTCGGGATCGAGGCCGAAGCTCTGGTCGACCATCACCCGGCCGTCCGAGCCCATCAGGGGCGCCCCCGTGCCGCGGTGGATGGTGAAGCCGATGCAGTCGTCGGCCATGCCGGGGGTGAGCGGCCCGTCGAGGTGGCTGAGCTCGACGAGGATGAGCAGCTCGCCGCCCTCGATGGCGCCCTGGATGAGGCCCGAGACCGCGCCGGCGCCGAGGGCCTCGAGGGTCGGGGCGAGCCCGGCAAAGGAGGCGTCGATGCCCGGGGTGCCGTCGGGGGCCGTGTCGTCGCCGTGGCCGCAGCCCGCCGGGTCGCCGGCCTCGCTCACGGTGCCGTCGAGGTCGAAGCCCTTCACGAAGCCGTTCTCGTCGGCCACCGTGAAGTCCATGGCCGCCACCACGAAGACGGCCGAGCGGGTGCCGCTGCAGCTGGCCGCATCGGCGACAACA